>NZ_JBIAIE010000005.1:0-446683 GCF_042871185.1 Streptomyces sp. NPDC006012 | reverse complement strand
GCGTTGACTTTTGGCACGCTGTTGAGTTCTCAAGGAACGGACGCTTCCTTCGTACTCACCCTCTCGGGCTTTCCTCCGGGCGCTTCCCTTCGGTGGTCCAAACTCTATCAGTACTTTTTCCGCTCCCTGACCACCCTCTTGCAGGCATGCAGAAGGCGCCCCGGGAAAGGAACTGGTGAGTATGGGACCTGCCAAGCAAGGGCGCTGGATCACACCACTCGGCCTCGGGCAGGGGTACAACTGTACACGGGACTTCGAAGCGCACGCAAATCGATTACGCTGGTGGTCTAGACCACTAAGTGGTAGCTTCAAAGCGGAACCTGCACTTCACATGTCATACGCTGCTGGTCAGTGGGCTGTCCGGGACAGGTATGACGGCCCATCAGCAATCCCCACCCTGGGAGGCTTCCCATGACCACCGTGATGTCCCCTCTCGCGGGACGCGCCATCGGCCTGGCGTCCGTGCCCGATCCGGTCTTCTCCGGGGCCATGGTCGGCCCGGGCACCGCGATCGACCCCGTACGCGAGCCCTCCGAAGCCGTCGCGCCGGTGGACGGTGTCATCGTCTCGCTGCACCCGCACGCCTTCGTGGTGGTCGACGCGCAGGGGCACGGCGTACTCACGCACCTCGGTATCGACACCGTGCAGCTCAACGGTGAGGGTTTCGAACTGCTCGTCGACAAGGGCGACACCGTGAGTCGCGGTCAGGGAATCGTGCGCTGGAACCCCGCAGCCGTCGAGGCCGGCGGCAAGTCTCCGATCTGCCCGGTCGTGGCGCTGGAGGCCACCGCCGACTCGCTGTCCGAGCTCCGTGAGGACGGCGACGTAAAGGCCGGGGACCGCCTCTTCGTATGGGAGTGACGTCGGCGCCGTCTGATGACGGCGAGTTGGACAACCACCGCGGCGGCAGGGTCCGCCGCACTATCGGAGACGGTGAGATGGAGACAACGCTGCGAGGCGTCGGCGTGAGCCACGGTGTGGCGATCGGCGAGGTCAGGCGTATGGGAACGGCAGTGCTGGAGCCTCCCGCCAGGCAGATTCCGGCAGCGGAGGCGGGGCACGAGCGGGGACGCGTCCGTGAGGCCGTGGACGCGGTGGCGGCCGACCTGGTGGCGCGCGGCAACCTGGCGGGGGGCGAGGCCCAGGCGGTGCTTGAGGCGCAGTCGATGATGGCCCAGGACCCTGAGCTGATAGCGGACGTGGATCGTCGTATCGCTGACGGCAGCACGGCCGAGCGCGCCGTCCACGAGGCGTTCGCCGCGTACCGTGAGCTGCTGGCCGGTGCCGGTGAGTACCTCGCGGGTCGCGTGGCAGACCTGGACGACGTGCGGAATCGCATCGTCGCCCGGCTGCTCGAGGTGCCCATGCCGGGCGTCCCGGAGAGCGACGAGCCGTACGTGCTGGTTGCCCGTGATCTCGCGCCGGCCGACACGGCGCTGCTGGATCCGACGCTCGTACTCGGTTTCGTCACCGAGGAGGGTGGGCCGACGAGTCACAGCGCGATTCTCGCGCGAGCGCTCGGGGTCCCGGCCGTGGTCGCCCTGCCGGGTGCGGGTGAGCTTGCCGAGGGAACGGTCATCGCGGTCGACGGCAGCACCGGTGACATCTTCGTAAGCCCCAGCGAGGAGAAGAAGGCGCAGCTGGAGGCCGCGGCCGCGGAGCGCAGGGCTGCTCTGGCCGCGTCGACCGGGCCGGGTGCCACGGCGGACGGGCACAAGGTGCCGCTGTTGGCCAATGTGGGCGGCCCGGCGGACGTGCCGGCGGCCGTGGAGGCAGGAGCGGAGGGCGTCGGTCTTTTCCGTACCGAGTTCCTGTTTCTCGATGACAGCAGGAGTGCGCCCTCCGAGGAGAAGCAGGTCGAGGCATACCGGCAGGTGCTGGAGGCGTTCCCGGAGGGCCGGGTGGTCGTCCGGGTGCTCGATGCGGGTGCGGACAAGCCGCTGGACTTCCTGACGCCGTCCGACGAGCCCAATCCCGCGCTCGGTGTGCGGGGGCTGCGGTCGCTGCTCGATCACCCCGAGATCCTGCGGGCCCAGCTGACCGCGCTGACGCGGGCCGCCGAAGGGCTGCCGGTCTACCTTGAGGTGATGGCCCCGATGGTGGCCGACCGTGCCGACGCCAAGGCGTTCGCGGACGCGTGCCGGGAGGCCGGGTTGCAGGCGAAGGTCGGCGCCATGGTGGAGATTCCCTCAGCCGCGCTGCGCGCGCGTGCGATCCTTCAGGAGGTCGAGTTCCTGTCCCTGGGGACCAATGACCTCGCGCAGTACGCGTTCGCCGCGGACCGTCAGGTGGGGGCGGTCTCCCGGCTGCAGGATCCCTGGCAGCCGGCGCTGCTCGACCTGGTGGCGCTGTCGGCGGAGGCGGCCAGAGCCGAGGGCAAGAGCTGCGGCGTCTGCGGTGAGGCCGCGTCGGATCCGCTGCTGGCCTGTGTCCTGACGGGTCTGGGCGTCACCTCTCTTTCCATGGGCGCGGCATCGATTCCTTATGTCCGCGCGACGCTGGGGAAGTACACGCTGGCCCAGTGCGAACGGGCCGCTTCCGCCGCTCGGGCGACGGACAGTGCCGAGGAGGCCCGGGCGGCGGCTCAGACGGTGCTGGCCGGCGAGTAGTCCGTCGCGCCGGTGCCGGCATCGAGGGGCTCCAGGGGGCGCTCCGCCTGCGGGCGGGGCGCCCCCTGGTGTGATCAGTGGTGGTGGCCAGGCCTCTTCTCGTCGTCGCCGAGGTCGGGGGGTACGGAATAGTCGACTCCTGATTCGGGAGAGATCAGGTCGCCCGATTCCACGTCGGTGCAGTAGGCGTCGAAGACTTCCCCGGCGGTCAGGGGTTCCAGGCCGTTGTGCCGGACGCGCCAGCCGTAGACGCGGTCCGCGCTGCCGGGGGCGCTGGTGCGCATGACGAGTCCGCCGGGACTGGACGTGGCGATGCCCAGTGCCAGGACGGTGGTGAATTCGAGTGCCTCTGTCTCGTCCAGTTGTGTGGTTCCCTCCGTGTCCCTGTCCGCATGGAGGACGGACACGAGGGTTTCCTCCGGGCCCGAGACGCTGCAGACGAGGTGCCTGTCGCCGGGTGGGGCTGTGTCGAGGATGCGGACGAGGAGGTCCGAGGCCCGGGTGAAGCCCGCCCGTCCGACGTCTTCTCCGCAGGTGGCGCAGAGGCCGAGGCGGGCCAGGAGTTTGGTGGCGTATTCCCACGTGGCCTGCCGGACGGCCGCGTCGACGAGGGAGGGCACCAGATCGGCGAGGTTCTGACCCTCGTAGGGGACGGTGGCGCCCGTGGCGGCGATTTCTGCGGTGAAGCGGGCCCGGCTCGCCGGGGCGTCCGGTTCGAGGCCTGTGCCTGCGCAGAATTCGGCGTACTCCACGGGGTCGAAGAGGGCGATGGTGGTGTGGTTGCCGTGGGCGGCGCGGATCCTGAGAAGCGCCTCCACCTGCTGGAGATAGGCAGTGTGGTCATCGAAAGTGAAGGTGCGGTAACGCCGCATGGCTCGGAAGTCCTGCTCGTCGGTCAGCAGCCCGAGTGTGCCGACGATCTCGCGGCGCAGGACGCGTCGCATGGTCTGGTGGTCGGTGTGCGACATGGTTCCCCCTGTGTGCAGTCGATCAATGCTCACTCACCGTAACCGGCGGCACTGACAATCGACCTGCCGAAGATCACCGGGGCCGGTTCGCGGGCGTCCTGCCGGCCGCCCTGCTGGTCGACAAAGAGCCGGGTCCGGCGGGGATCGGGGGTGAAAGGAGTCCGGGAGGGGGGCGTGAGGTCCCGGTTTATCCGTTTATCCGGGTTTCCCCCAGCCGGTCAGCCTCGGTCGCGCGCCAGGGCCTGGTAGAAGGTCAGCAGATCGAGGTTGTCGACGGAGCCCGGGTTGACGGCCTTGTCCAGTGGGGTGCCCTGCAGAAGGCGCTTGACGGGGACCTCGATGCGTTTTCCGGTGAGCGTGTGCGGGATGCCGGGAACCTCGATGATCTCGTCAGGGACGTGACGCGGTGAGAGTTGTTCGCGGATGGCCTGCTTGACTCGGCCACGGAGGGCGTCGTCCAGGACGGCGCCGGGCGCCAGGTGCACGAAAAGAGGCATCCAGTACCCGCCATCGGGCTGCTCGGCACCGATGACCAGGGATTCCTTGATCTCTGGTAGGCGCTCGACGACCTCGTAGATATCCGCGGAGCCCATGCGGACACCCTGCCGGTTGAGCGTGGAGTCGGACCTGCCGTGGATGACGACCGTGCCACGGGAGGTCACGGTGATCCAGTCGCCGTGGCGCCAGACTCCGGGATAGGTGTCGAAGTAGCTGTCGTGGTAGCGGCTGCCCTCGGGGTCGTTCCAGAGGTGGACCGGCATCGACGGCATGGGGTTGGT
This sequence comes from Streptomyces sp. NPDC006012, assembly GCF_042871185.1. Classification (NCBI taxonomy): domain Bacteria; kingdom Bacillati; phylum Actinomycetota; class Actinomycetes; order Kitasatosporales; family Streptomycetaceae; genus Streptomyces; species Streptomyces sp. NPDC006012. The sequence goes on along the minus strand of NZ_JBIAIE010000005.1, from coordinate 442,327 downwards.
GACCACCAGTTCGCCCACCTCGTCGACGAGGGGCTTGCCGCTCGGGTCCCAGGACTGCAGGTCGGTACCCAGTCCGGGGGCCTGGAGTTCACCGGTGTAGACCGGCAGTGTCGGCACGGCTCCGGCGAAGCAGGAGCACACGTCCGTACCTCCGCTGACGGAGGCGATCCACAGGTCGGCGCGGACCTCGTCGTGCAGCCAGCGGAACCCGTCGGGCGGCAGGGGTGATCCGGTGGTGGCGACGCACTGCACCCTGGAGAGGTCGAAATCCCGGGAGGGGTGCACGCCGGCCTTGCGGCAGGCCATGACGTAGGCCGCCGACGTGCCGTAGAGGGTCGCCCCGGTGCGCTCGGCGACCCGCCACTGGGCGCCGGTGTCCGGGAAGCCCGGGCTGCCGTCGTACAGGACGATCGTGGTGCCGGTGAGCAGGCCGGAGACGAGGAAGTTCCACATCATCCAGCCCGTCGAGGTGTACCAGAAGAGGCGGTCTTCGGGACCCAGGTCGCAGTGCAGACCGAGCTGTTTGAGGTGCTCGACGAGAATGCCGCCCTGAGACTGCACGATCGCTTTGGGCAGGCCGGTGGTGCCGGAGGAGTACAGCACCCACAGCGGATGGTCGAAGGGGACCTGCGCGAAGACGGGTTCCGCGTCTGCCGAGGTCAGCGCCGCCCAGTCCAGGGCGCCTTCCGGTGCCTCGGTGCCGAGAAGGGGGATGTGGACGACGGCACGCAGGCTGGGCAGTTCGCGGCGCAGTTCGGCCACGGTGTCCCGGCGGTCGTGCTCCTTGCCGCCGTAACGGTAGCCGTCGACGGTGAACAGGACGACGGGTTCGACCTGCTGGAAACGGTCGAGGATGCTGCGGGCGCCGAAGTCGGGGGCGCAGGAGGTCCAGACGGCGCCCACGGCGGCCGTGGCGAGGAACGCGACGACGGCCTCCGGGATGTTCGGGAGGTAGCCGCTGACTCGGTCGCCTGGGCGGACGCCGAGGGAACGCAGTTCGGTGGCCAGGGAGCCGACCTGGCGGCGCAGTTCGGCCCAGGTGACCGGGCGTGGTTCGTGGGTCTCGTCCACGTACAGGAGCGCGGGTTCGTCCGCGCGCGCCGTTGCGGCGCGCAGGGCGTGCTCGGCGTAGTTCAGGGTCGCCCCCGGGAACCATTGGGCACCGGGCATCGTGCGATCGCCCAGTACGCGCGCGTAAGGCGTCGAGAACCGTACGTCGAACCACTCCGTGACGGCTTTCCAGAAGGTGTCCAGCTGGTCCACGGACCAGCGGTGCAGTGCGGGATAGCCGCCCTCGGACGGGGCGCCGTGCTGTCGGGCGGCCCAGGCCTGGAACTCGGTGATGCGTGCCTGGGCGATCCGTTCCGGCTGTGGCTGCCAGAGCGGCAGGGGGTTCGCGGTCGACATGGGGCGGCTCCCGGACTGGACGCGTCGTGTGCCTCGCGCGCGGGACGGATTGTGCGCGTGACACGGCTGACAGGGACGATGCCATGTGATCGACTTCTGCACCAGGGTGCGCCCCACATGGTCCGCGTTGTGAAGATGTGGTCTCAGCACGGGTGAACGGCGATTGAACGGTACCCACGTATGAGGCAGTCGGTGGCAGGGTGAGCAGCATGGACGGTCGTGACCTGGTGCGTTCGATGAGAGTGATCGGTCCGGCGCGAGCCGCACAGGCGCTGCGCAGCGTGCGGGCCGCGTGGCGCCGGAAGCGCGCCGACGCGGCCGGGTTGCCGCCGCGGGGCGTGGAGCGCGCGCGGGTGCCCGGTCCGGTGCAGAGCGTGGAGCCGGGGCCGGGGGGTGGTGTCATCCGGTTCGCGAGGTCCGAGCTGCGGATCACCGTCGCTGTGAACGGGGCCGTCTTCTGGGGTTGGGACGGGGCCCGTCCCGAACCGTCGTACGCGCTCGCCGGGCGCTGTCCGGAGCCGGATCCTCGGGCGGTGCTGGAGCCGGACACGGACGGCGGCTGGCGGGTCGTTGCGGAGCGGGTGACGGTGTCCGTCTCCCGGCACGGGGCGATCGAGGTGTGCACCCCCGGGGGAGTCATGCTGCGGCGGGATCTGCCGCCCCGGTGGTGGGAGCCGGTCGGCGGGGGCCCGGCGCGCTGGATGCAGCGCTCGGAGGTGGCCGCCGACGCACGCTTCTTCGGGCTGGGCGGGCGCGCGTCGGGACCACGGCTGCGCGACGGTACGTACCGCCTGTGGAACACCGATCCGGGTCGCGCCTTCGCCCCCGGCGACGACCCGTTGTACGTCACCATGCCGGTGCAGTTGGTGATCGCCGACGCGGCGGCGCACCTGATGTTCCACGACAGTTCGTGGGACGGGACGGTGCTGCTGCGGGAGGGCGAGGAGGGCGCCGGCTCCGGCCATGACCGGAACGGGAGGTGCGAACTCCGGATGGACGGCGGTCCGTTGCGCTGCTGGGTGATGGTGGGCACCCCCGCGCGCGTGCTGCGTGTCTGGGCCTCGCTGACCGGGGCGCCCGCGCTGCCGCCGGCGTGGGCGCTCGGGCACCATCACGCCCGTTGGGGGTTCGGGAACGAGCAGGAGGTGCGGCGGATCGTCGGCGGCTACCGCGAGCACGGGCTCCCGTTGGACGCGCTTCACCTGGACATCGATCACTACGACGAGCATCAGGTGTTCACTGTCGACCAGGAGCGCTTCCCGAAACTTCAGGGGCTTGCCGAGGAGTTGCGGCATGCGGGGATCCGCCTGGTGTCCGTCGTGGATCCGGGGGTGAAGCCCGCCGCGGGCAGTGCCGTGTACGACAGCGGGGCCGCCGTGGACGCCTTCGTGCGGACCTCCTCGGGTGAGGTGGTGCGGGGTATGTCGTGGCCCGGTGAGTCGGTGTATCCGGATTTCACGCACGCGCGCGTGCGCAAGTGGTGGGGCGCGTTGTACGAGGAGCGGCTGGCGCAGGGCTTCGCCGGCTTCTGGCACGACATGAACGAGCCCACGTCCTTCAACGCCTTCGGGGAGACGACGCTGCCCCGCTCGGCCCGCCACTGCCTGGACGGCCGCGGCGGTGACCACAGAGAGGCCCACAATGTGTATGCGCTGTGCATGGCCGACGCGGCGTATGCGGGGCTGCGTGAACTGAGCCCACCGGAGCGGCCGTTCCTCTTCTCCCGCTCCGGGTGGGCCGGCATGCAACGCTACGGGGGCACATGGTCCGGGGACGTGGCCACCGGCTGGCCGGGGCTGCGGGCGTCGTTGTCCTTGGTGCTGGGCCTCGGGTTGTGCGGGGTGCCCTACTCGGGGCCGGACGTGGGGGGTTTCGACGGGAGTCCGTCGCCCGAGCTGTTTCTGCGCTGGTTCCAGCTCGGCGCGTACCTGCCGTTGTTCCGCACCCATGCGAGCCTGCGGGCGGGGCGCAGGGAGCCGTGGGAGTTCGGTGACGAGGTGCTGGAGCACGCGCGCGTGGCGCTCCTGGAGCGTCGGCGCCTGTTGCCGTACTTCGTGACGCTGGCGCACCTGGCCCGGCGCACGGGTGCGCCTTATGTGCGTCCCCTGTGGTGGAGCACACCGGAGGACCGGGCGCTGCGTGACTGTGAAGACGCCTTCTTGCTGGGTGACTGTCTCCTGGTGGCGCCGGTGCTGGATCCGGGCGCCGACCGGCGGGCCGTGCAACTGCCGCGTGGCCGCTGGTACGACACGGTCACCGAGCGGGTGTACGAGGGGCCGGCGCAGGTGCTCGTCGACGCTCCGTTGTCACGGATTCCGGTGCTCGCGCGCGCGGGTGGCGTCGTGCCGGTGCGGGGTGCGGACGGCGAGCTGGAACTGGAAGTGTGGGCTCCGGTCCGCGGCCGGACCGGTGGCGGGCTGGTCGTGCCGGATGCGGGCGACGGCTGGGACGAACCTGAGGTCGAACGCTACGTCGCCCGCTGGGAGGGGCGTGGGGTGGTGGTCAGACGGGACGGGGAGGCCGGCCTGGGTGTGCCGTCCCGCCCGGTGCGTATACGGGGGCTCGGGTGAGGTCGGAACTCAGATGTACCGACCCTCGAACCATGCCCGTACCGCGGCGCTGTGCAGGGGGAAGCCGAGTTCCTCGGGCCGGCGCAGCAGATGCCAGCCTTCGGTCTCGTCCGTCGCGTGGGACGGTGGGAGTGCGTCGGCCGGGCGTTCCGGGAGGAGACCGAACAGCAGCAGGTGCCCGTCGGGCGAGCTCATCGCGTCGATGAGCCGTACGTCACGGGCGGCCGCGTCGATGCCCGTCTCCTCCTTGAGTTCACGGACGACGGCCTGCCGCCAGTCCTCCCGGTCGTCGATGTAGCCGCCCGGCAGCGCGACGCTCCCGCGGGCGGGCGCGACGGTGCGGGTGATGACCACGAGGGCGGTGCCCTTCGCGTCGTACGCGGGCTGGAGGGCGATGGCCACCGGCAGCGGGTTGCGGTAGGCGATGGCCCCGCAGGCCGGACAGGTGCGGGGCCAACCGGAGACTCCCTCTCCGTAGGGCGCTCCGCAGCTCGAACAGTGCGAGTCCGGCTCGGAGTTGGCGGTTGAGTGCTGAAATTCGGACACGCGCGGACTGTATCCGATCGTGGGAAGCACGTGTTCCGGAAGCTGTCCCGAAGCAGGCCGTCCGTTTCACCGGTGCGGCCTGCCCATTCGCCGACGCCCGTGCCACACTTCTGACTATCCGTCAGATCTCATGCTCCGGAGGGACCATGTCGCGCACACGCACACCGGCAGTCTCGGGTTGGTTCACCGGCGAGGGAGAAACGTTCGGGCTCCTGGGTACGCGCTGTTCGTCCTGCGCCGCGGTCTTCTTCCCTCGCGAGGACACCCACTGCCGCAACCCCGGATGTCCGGGCGGCGACCTGGTGGAAGCGCCCCTCTCACGACGCGGTCGCATCTGGTCGTACACGGACAGCCGCTACCGCCCTCCGTCACCCTATGTGAGCGACCCGGAACTTCCGTGGGAGCCGTACACGTTGATCGCAGTGGAGCTGGAGTCCGAGCGGATCGTGCTGCTGGGACAGGCGGTTCCCGGTGTCACCGTTGCCGACCTGGCGGTCGGCATGGAGGTGGAGATCGTCCCCGGAGTGCTCCACGAGGACGCGGAGACCACCTGGACGACCTGGAACTGGCGGCCGACGGAGGTGCAGGCATGACAGCGGACGTGGCGGTGCTCGGCGTGGGCCTGCACCCTTGGGGGAAATGGGGACGCAGTTTCGTCGAATACGGCGCCGTGGCCGCCCGCGCCGCGCTCGCGGACGCCGGGCTGGACTGGCGGGACATCGGGTCGATCGTCGGGGCGAACACGGTGCGCGGCGGCTATCCCGGGCAAGTCGCCGGCGCGACGTTCGCGAAGGCCCTGGGCTGGCAGGGAGCCCGGGTCACCAGCGTGTACGCGGCGTGCGCGTCCGGAGCGCAGGCGATCGCAACGGCGCGGGCGCACATCCTGGCCGGACTCGCGGACGCCGTACTGGTGGTGGGCGCCGACGCGGCGCCCAAGGGCTTCTTCCGGCCCGCGGGCGGTGAGCGCCCCGACGATCCCGACTGGTTGCGCTTCCGCCTGCTGGGTGCGTCGAATCCGACGTACTTCGGCCTGTACGCACGGCGGCGCATGGCGCTGCACGGCGACACCCCTGACGACTTCGCCCTGGTGAAGGTGAAGAACGCCGCTTCGGGGGCGCTGAATCCGTATGCGCGTTACCGCAGGCGCGTCACGGCCGAGGAGGTCGCCGCCTCGGCGGTGGTCGCCGACCCGCTCCGGCTGCTCGACATCTGCGCGACGTCGGACGGCGGTGCGGCGCTGGTGCTGTCGAGCCTGGAGTTCGCGCACCGGCGCGGCACGCCACGGCCGGTGCGGATCCGGGCGGTCTCCACCGTGACGCCGCGCTATCCCAGCACCGCGCTGGACCTGCCCGACATCGCCACGGACTCGGCGGCGGCGGTCGCGCCGCCGGAGCGGACGTTCCGGGCGTCGATCGCCCGAGCCGCCTACGAGGAGGCAGGCATCGGCCCCGAGGAACTGTCCCTGGCGGAGGTGTACGACCTCTCCACCGCCCTGGAGTTGCAGTGGTACGAGGACCTGGGGCTGTGCGGCGAGGGCGAGGGCGCGAAACTGCTGCGGGAAGGCGCAACGGCCCCGGGCGGACGCATACCCGTGAACGCGAGCGGCGGACTCGCTTCCTTCGGGGAAGCGGTGCCCGCCCAGGCGATCGCCCAGGTCTGTGAGCTGACGTGGCAGTTGCGGGGCACGGCGGGCGACCGGCAGGTCGCCGGTGCACGCGTGGGGATCACGGCCAACCAGGGGCTGTTCGGACACGGCTCGTCGGTGCTCGCGCTGCGCTGACCGAGCGACGGAAGGTGACCGAGTGACGGGAGGGGCACACGAGGTCGTCCTACGCTGTGTGATCGCCTCGAAATGCTGCGTGAACGTCTTATGAACTGCGCCTGGGCGTGCACCGACGGCGCCATCATGCTCCCGTGCACTCCTGGACGGATACTCTCCGCTTCGTTTTCCAGCCGGTGGTCAACCTGGCCACCGGCGGGGTCACCGCACTGGAGATTTTCGCCCGCCCGGAGACCGGGGACATCCTGGCCGAAGCCCGTCGGGACCCCGAACTCGACGGCAGACTGGCCGTGCTGGCCTTCCGCGCGGCGGCTCGTAGGGAGCGAATGCTGCCCCTGCACGTCAACGTGTTCGCGGCCACGCTCGCCGACCTCGGCGGCCTCACCCCCCTGCACGACGCGGTACGAGCGGCGGGACGCCTGCCGTGGGAGGTGACGCTCGACGTCGTACCGCCCTACACGCATGTGCCGCAGCGGGCGCTCCTCGACGCGCTGGATGCGCTGCGCGGCCAGGGGTTCCGCATCAGCGCCGACGGCATCGGCGAGGGCGACGTTCCCCTCAGGCTGCTCACCGACATCGCACCAGACCTGATCAAGCTGGACGCCTCGCTGCTCACTCGGCCGGCCGCGGTACGGGCGATGCGGACGCTGTGCGAGCAGTTGGGGGCCCTGCTGGCGGTCGAGGGCGTGGAGACCGAACCGCAGCACGCGGACGCGCTGTCGGCCGGTGCCCAGCTGGCACAGGGCGAGCTGTTCGCACCGCCGTCCCGGATTCCCGTCGTGGACGTCTACGTACCGCCTCGCTTCCCGGACGCCCCGGCCGCGCCGCGGTCGGGGCCGACGGTGCGCGAGTTCGTGCGGCCCGCCGCGCTGCTGCCGGTGACCGCCTCGGCGGGCCAGGTCCGGGCGCTGCTGACCGGGTCGCCGGACGTGTCAGGCGCGCTGCTGGTGAACGAGGCCGGAGCCCCGGTGCGTTCGGTGCACCGCTCACGCTTCCTGCTGTCGATGTCGGGCCGTTACGGGCATGCCCTGTATGCCGACCGGCCCGCGCTCAAGCTGGGCGACCCGCCGCGCACGGTGGGCGTCGACGCCACGGCCTGGGAGGTCCTGGACGTCGTGGCGGTCGGCGGCCGGGACCGCACCTCGGACGACGTGGCGGTCGTGGATCAGCACGGCCGCTGCGTGGGTGTCGTACGCCTCGCCGACCTGGTACGGGCGCTGGCCGAGACGCGGGTCGAGGAGGCGGCGGGGCTCAATCCGCTGACCCGGTTGCCCGGTTCGGACGTGATCACCGACGAGGTGGACCGGCGGATCGCGGGCGGACGGGGCTTCACCCTGAGCTGGCTGGACATCGACCACTTCAAACAGGTCAACGACGGGGCCGGCTTCGCGGCGGGCGACGAACTGATCCGATCGGTGGGGCGGACCCTGCAACAGGCCATGGCGGGGCACACGCGCGTGGGTCACATCGGCGGTGACGACTTCCTGGTGCTCGCCGACGAGGAGATCCTCGACCAGCTGGCCACGGCCGTGCTCGGCACCTCCTGGTCGGCGGGCGGCCGTCCCGTCACACTGTCCCTGGCCACCGTCGTCTGCGCGCCGGGCAGCGTGGTCGACCACCGGCAGGCCGCGGCCGGTCTGGCCCCGCTGAAGAAGGCCGCGAAGGCGCTGAGCGGGGCGAGCTGGGTGCTGGCGCGCGCGGGCTCGCCCGGGTACGAGATCCGGCGCGGCTCGGGCGTGACGCCCGCGCAGGCGGGCTGAGCGGCGTCCAGGAGGGCCGTGACGGGCCCCGTCGTTCATCCGGCGGGCATCGCGTGGCCCAGGCGGCTTCCGTGGCTTCACAGGGCACTGACGAGCCGAGGGGACCCCGCTCGACCTACCAGGGCGCGGGCGAGCCCTGCGACCGAAGTGTGTCCCCTGTAGGGCCGCTTGACGACAGACAGGTACGGCCGTGCGTGCGGCTGTGAGGCCGTGCACGCGGCTGTCACCATTGCCGTCGACGGCCTTGACGCTCCCCTGACGCCGGTGAACACTTCCCCGTGTCGGTCGGCATCGCCGTACATTTTCGGCGTAATCAGGCATTGCGCTGCTCGGGACCTTCCTGAGCCAGGAACCGCTCCCCCACGGGCGATGCGATCGCGTCGGCACGCTCGTCATCGACGCCGGGCGGGGCGCGGGGCTTTCCCTGCCTTCGGTCGAAGTCGCCAAGGGAACCGTCCTGCACGGGGATCCGGGGCCGATCCTCGGGGAGCCGGCGCCTGGGAGCCGTCATGAGCAACGAAGGCATCGTCACCGACGAGGTCAGCGGCACCACCGCGCCCCTGCTCCTCCTCGGTGCCGGTGTCCGCGCGGCGGTCGGCCTCGGGTGTCGCGGGACGCGAGCCTCCGGGAAGGCCATGATCTGCCCGGCAAAGACCTGCTCACCCAGCGTCGGGCGTACCGGCGCGGCGTGCTCCACGCGCGCGTGCCCCACGGTGGGGCACGCGCGCGTGGAGCCGCGCACAGGGACCACGGCTCGTACCCCGGTCGGCGGGGGTACGAGCCGTGCGCGGAACTCAGGTGGTGAGGGACCGCCGGCGCTCGGCGCCGTACGCCATGGCGTGCTGGACGACTCCGATGAGCACGTCCTTGACCGACTGGCGGTCGCGGGCGTCGCACAGGGCGAGCGGTACGTCGTCGTCGAGGTCAAGGGCCTGGCGGACGTCCTGCGCGGGATAGCGGGCGGCTCCCTCGAAGCAGTTGACGGCGACGAGGAAGGGTATGGAGCGCCGCTCCAAGTAGTCGATGGCGGCGAAGCAGTCCTCCAGACGGCGGGTGTCGGCGAGAACGACCGCCCCGAGTGCACCCTCGGACAGTTCGTCCCACATGAACCAGAACCGCTGCTGACCCGGCGTCCCGAAGAGATACAGGACCAGGTCCTCGCGGAGTGTGATCCGGCCGAAATCCATGGCCACGGTGGTGGTGTGCTTGTTTTCCACACCGCTGGTGTCGTCCACCGGACGTCCCGCTTCGGTGAGCAGTTCCTCCGTGCGCAGCGGCTTGATCTCGCTGACCGCGCCGACGAAGGTCGTCTTGCCCACGCCGAAGCCACCGGCCACCAGGATCTTGAGCGTGACCGGCTCGACCGGAGGCTTGTCGTGCTCAGAACGCCCTAAGATCATCGATCTCTACTCCTGCTTGATCGGGGTGTGGTGCCGGCCGGCCGTAGCCACCGCCACCGGGGGTTTCGATGACGAGCACGTCGCCGGGGCCGACGTCCGCCGAGTCGCTTCCGCCGAGTTCGGTGACGGAGCCGTCGGCCCGCTCCACCCGGTTGGCGCCGAGCGCGCCCGGCTCGCCGCCCGCCATGCCGTACGGCGGGACCCGGCGGTGCTGGGACAGCGTGGAGACGGTCATGGCCTCGTTGAACCGGATCCGGCGCACCGCGCCGTCCCCGCCCGGCCACCGTCCGGATCCACCACTTCCCCGCCGGACCGCGAACTCGTCGAGCAGGACGGGCAGTCGCCATTCGAGGACTTCCGGATCGGTGAGCCGCGAATTGGTCATGTGGGTCTGCACGACGCTCGCGCCGGGGAAGCCGTCTCCGGCGCCGGATCCGGAGGCGACGGTCTCGTAGTACTGGTGCCGTTCGTTCCCGAAGGTGACGTTGTTCATGGTCCCGGAGCCCTCGGCCTGGATGCCGAGGGCCGCGTACAGGGCGCCGGTGATGGCCTGGGAGGTCTCGACGTTGCCCGCGACGACCGCGGCCGGCGGCTCCGGAGCGAGCATCGATCCGGCGGGCACGATGATCTCCAGGGGGCGCAGGCAGCCGTCGTTGAGCGGGATGTCGTCGGCGACGAGGGTGCGGAAGACGTACAGGACAGCCGCGTTGACGACCGAGAACGGTGCGTTGAAGTTGGTGGCGAGCTGCGCGGACGTCCCCGTGAAGTCGATGGTCGCGGCACGGCCGGCGCGGTCCACGCGCACGCGTACCCGGATGACGGCGCCCGAGTCGGTCTCATAGGCGTACTCCCCGTCGTCCAACGCGTCGACGACCCGGCGGACGGCCTCCTCGGCGTTGTCCTGGACGTACCGCATGTATGCCTGGACGACGTCGAGTCCGAAGTTCTCGATCATGTGGCCCACCTCGTCGACGCCCTTCTGGTTGGCGGCGATCTGGGCGCGCAGGTCGGCGAGGTTGGTCGCGGGGTTCCGTGTGGGGCAGGGCGCGTCGGTGAGCAGGCGCAGCGTCTCCTTCTCACGGAAACGGCCGTCCTCGGCGAGCAGCCAGTTGTCGAAGAGGACGCCTTCCTCGTCGATGGTGCGGCTGTTCGCGGGCATCGAGCCGGGTGCGATGCCGCCGATCTCGGCGTGGTGGCCGCGGGAGGCCACGTAGAAGAGGATCCGGTCACCCTCTGTGTCGAACACCGGGGTGATGACGGTGACGTCCGGCAGGTGGGTCCCGCCGTGGTAGGGATCGTTGACGGCATAGGTGTCACCGGGCCGCATCGAGGTGCCGCGGCGGCGGATGACCTCCTTGACGCTGGTCCCCATCGAACCCAGGTGGACGGGGATGTGCGGGGCGTTGGCCACCAGGTTTCCGTCCGGGTCGAACAGGGCGCAGGAGAAGTCCAGACGTTCTTTGATGTTGACGGACTGGGCCGTGGACTCCAGCCGGGCGCCCATCTGCTCGGCGATGGACATGAAGAGGTTGTTGAAGACCTCCAGCAGAACCGGGTCGACTTTCGTGTCGAGGTCGGAACTCTGCGTAGTCGTCGCACGTTCCAAGACCAGATGGCCGTCGTCGGTCGCCGCGGCGTTCCAGCCGTCGTCGACGACGGTCGTGGCGCTGGCCTCGGTGATGATCGTGGGACCGGCGACGATCCGTCCGGGAGGCAGCGCCTCACGGCGGTGGAGGGGTACGTCACGCCAGGCGCCGCCGGAGTGGAGGCGGACCGTCCGGGGTGCGGCGGCCTTGCCCTCGTAGGTGGCGAGGGCGGAGAGATCGGGGGGTCGAGTGATGCCGGTGGCTTCGACGGAGAGGGCTTCGACGACGACGGGGCGGTCGAGCATGAAGGAGTACGTGGCGCGATGACGTTCTTCGAAGGCGTGCCGCATCGCGTCGGGCTCGCTCAGCTCGACGGTGAGGGTGGTGTCCGTGCCGTCGTAGCGGAGCTGGGCGCGGCGGGTGACCGTGATGCGGTCCTCAGGGACGTCCTCGGCCAGAAGCTCGGCGCGGGCGGCGTTCTCCAGATCGTCGGCGGTCCTGCGGACGCCGGGCAGGGCGTCGGCGGTCAGGGGTGCTTCGACGGACTGCTCGCGCATCGCCGTGGTGTCGGCGAGGCCGATGCCGAGCGCGGAGAGCACACCGGCCATCGGGGGCACCAGGACGGTCCGGATACCGAGCGAGTCGGCAACCATGCAGGCGTGCTGCCCACCGGCCCCGCCGAAGGTGGTGAGGGCGTAGCGGGTGACGTCGTGGCCTTTCTGGACGGAGATCCGCTTCACGGCGTTGGCGATGTTGGCGACGGCGATCTGCAGGAAGCCCTCGGCGACCTGCTCCGGGGTGCGGTCGTCACCGGTGCGCTCGTGGATGTCCCGCGCGAGGGCGGCGAAGCGGTCGCGGACGAGAGCGGCGTCCAGTGGCTGGTTCCCCTCGGGTCCGAACACCGCGGGAAAGTGGGCGGCCTGGATGCGGCCGAGCATGACGTTGGCGTCGGTGACGGCGAGCGGGCCGCCGCCGCGGTAGCAGGCGGGTCCCGGGTCCGCGCCCGCGGAGTCCGGGCCCACGCGGTAGCGGGAGCCGTCGAAGTGCAGGACCGAGCCGCCGCCGGCGGCGACGGTGTGGATGTCGAGCATGGGCGCGCGCAGCCGTACGCCGGCGATCTGCGTGGTGAAGACGCGTTCGTACTCGCCCGCGAAGTGCGAGACGTCGGTGGAGGTGCCGCCCATGTCGAAGCCGATGACGCGGTCGAAGCCGGCGAGCTTCGACATGCGGGCCATGCCGACGATCCCGCCGGCAGGTCCGGACAGGATGGCGTCCTTGCCACGGAACTGCCCGGCTTCGGCGAGCCCGCCGTTGGACTGCATGAACATCAGCCGTACGCCCTGGAGCTGGTCGGCGATCTGCCGGACGTAGCGGCGCAGCACGGGCGACAGGTAGGCGTCGACGACCGCGGTGTCGCCGCGCGGGACGAGCTTCAGCAGGGGGCTGACCTCGCTGGACAGCGAGATCTGCGAAAAGCCGGTGCGTGCGGCCAGCTCGCCGATCGCTTCTTCGTGCGCGGGGTGCAGGTGACTGTGCATACAGACGACGGCCACGGCGCGGATCCCGTCGTGGTACGCCTCCTGGAGCGGACCGCGCAGAGCGTCCAGGTCAGGAGGGTGCAGAACGGTGCCGTCGGCCGCGATCCGCTCGTCGACCTCGATGACGCGTTCGTACAACAGCTGGGGGAGGTCGATGCGGCGGGCGAAGATACGGGGGCGGTTCTGGTAGGCGATGCGCAGGGCGTCGCGGAATCCGCGGGTGATGACCAGAAGGGTGCGCTCGCCCTTGCGTTCCAGGAGCGCGTTGGTGGCGACCGTGGTGCCCATGCGGACGGCGTCGACGGGTTCCGGGGAGCCGTCGAGGAGCTCGCGGACACCGGCGACGGCCGCGTCGGCGTACCGCGAGGGGTTGTCGGACAGCAGTTTGTGGGTGAGCAGGCGGCCGTCCGGGCGCCGCGCGACGATGTCGGTGAAGGTACCGCCCCGGTCGACCCAGAACTGCCAGCCTGTCACGTCACTACTCCGCTTCCGCGCCGGTCACAGCGCCCGGAGGCCGTTGATCACGTTGCGCAGAATACTCTCGTCCGGCAGTTCTGCCGGAGGTACGGGACGTGTCACGTGGACGAGTTCCTTGGCCACCAGGTCGCCGACGAGGACTCGCACCACGCCGATGGGCAGGTCGAGCTCCGCGGCCAGTTCGGCGACCGACTGCGGGGCGGACCGGCAGAGTCCGACGATGTCCACGTGTTCCGGGGACAGCATCTGGTCCGCTTCCGGATCGCCCGCGTGGGTTTCCGTGACGACCACCGCGATCAGGTCGAGGCGGTGCTGGGCCGCACTGGTGGTGCGGCCGCGCGTCATGGCGTACGGACGGACGACCGGTCCGGCCTCGTCGTCGAACCAGTGGTCTCTTCCCTGACCGTCTCCGCTCATGTCATCCCACTACCCGCCGACGGGCAGATCGGTACGCGGGGCGGCCCCCAGATGCGCACCGACCCGCTTGACGAGGAGGGTCATCTCGTAGGCGACCTGTCCGACGTCGGAGTCCGCGTCGGCGAGGACGGCGAGGCAGCTGCCGTCACCGGCCGCGGTGACGAAGAGGAATGCCTCGTCGAGTTCGACGACCGTCTGGCGGACACTGCCTACCTCGAAGTGGCTGCCCACGCCCTTGGCGAGGCTGTGGAACCCGGAGGCGACGGCGGCGAGGTGCTCGCTGTCCTCCCTGGTCAGGTCCTGGGACACACCCGTGGCCAAGCCGTCGCCGGAGAGCACGAGGGCCTTGCGGATGCTGGCGACCCGGTCGACGAGATCGTCGAGGAGCCAGTTGAGGGTGCTCTTGTCCGGTGCGGTGTGGCCGGTCGCCTTTGGTGCGGTCATCGACCGTCCCCCTTAGTCGTTCCTTGTGCTGCGCCGTTCTGGGCGTCGTCGCCCGCGGCGTTCTCCTCCCGACCACGCTGCCAGCCGCGCTGGAGTGAGGCCATCCGGCTGCGCACCTCCTCGGCGTCGCGGTCCGTGGGTTCCGTTTCGCGCCCGGTTCGTCGCGCGGCCTCGTGCTTGAGCTGCGGGGCGAGGCTGGCCTGCCGCACGCGTCGGGGCAGCGAGCCCGTTTCGGATACGGCCTGCTCCGGTGCCTCGGCGGCCGACTGGGCAGTGCCGTCCCGGCCGTCGTCGCCGGAGCTGATCTCCGGGCGGCGGGGCCGCTGGGGAAGCTTGGGCGCCTCGGACGGGTCTCCTGGGCCGTCGGCCCGGGATTCCGCGCGCGCGTCAGCAGGGCCGCTGTCTGCGCCGCCGGAGCGCGGGGACGTCGCACCCCGGCGGGAAGGCAGCGGGGACAGGCTGGGTTCGGCACCGGACGGGTCGGCCTCGGACGCTTCCTTCTCCGCGGCCCGGCGGGCGCGCTGTTCCCTGACCGGCCGGCCGTGCGAGCTGACCAGCTTGGGCGTCCTGCGGCGGGGCAGCGGCACGGGGGCGTCCGGGCGGTCGTCCGCCCCGGCTCGGTCCGTCGCGTCGGAAGGCTGCCGATGATCCCCTCCTGGGCCGCCCATGGCGTCGTCGGCACGGGCCAGGGAGCGGCGACCGCGGAGACCACCGCGTTCGCCGTGCTCGTCGCTGAGGCCGCCCGGGAGGTCGTCGAGCGCGTCCAGGTCGACGGGGCCGTCCAGTTCGACCGGGCCGTCCAAGAGCGAGGTGGGCGGGCTCGGGAGTTGTACGGGCATCTGGGCCAGGGCGGCTGCGCGCCGTTCTTCCCCGTCGGCACCCCCGATGGTCCGGGCCCGGTCGAGGCGGAAGCCGATGCTGTTGGTGTCGGGCACGTCGTCGGTCAGCAGCACATCGGGGATGAAGACCACCGCGGTGGTGCCGCCGTACGGGGACGGCTGCAGGGAGACGCGGATGTTCTGGCGCTGGGCGAGTCGGCTGACCACGAACAGGCCGAGCCGGTCGGTGTCGGAGAGTTCGAACTCCGGGGTCTCGGCGAGCCGGAGGTTGGCCTCCAGCAACACCTCGGCCGCCATGCCGAGGCCACGATCGTGAATCTCCAGGGTGAAGCCGTTGGCGACCCGCTCGCCGATGACCTGGACCGCCGTGTGCGGTGGGGAGAACACCGTGGCGTTCTCCAGGATCTCGGCCACCAGGTGGGTGATGTCGGCGACGGCCGGGCCGGTGACGGCGACCCGCGGCAGCCTGCGGACCTCGATGCGCTCGTAGTCCTCCACCTCGGCGACGGCGGCGCGGACGACATCCATCAACTGGACGGGTTTGCGCCACTGACGCGAGGGAGCGGCTCCGGACAGGATCACCAGGCCCTCGGCGTGCCGCCGCATGCGGGTGGTGAGGTGGTCGAGGCGGAACAGGTCGGCGAGTTCGTCGGTGTCCTCGGTCCTGCGTTCCATGCTGTCGAGCAGGGTGAGCTGCTTGTGCAGCAGCACCTGGCTGCGCCGGGCGAGGTTGACGAAGACCTCGGAGACCCCGGCGCGCAGCTCGGCCTGCTTGACGGCTGCCTCCACGGCGGCGTGCTGGAGGGTGTTGAGTGCCTGGCCGACCTCGCCGATCTCGTTCTTGTCGTACTCCAGGCGCGGTGCCTCGGTCTCCACGTCGACCTTTTCACCCGCGGAAAGGCGGCGCATCACGCTGGGCAGCCGGACGCCGGAGGCCTCGTGCGCTTCCAGGCGCAGTTGGCGCAGATCGCGGATGAGTCCGCGGCCCACGCGCACGGACAGGACGAGGGAGACGATCAGAGCGGCCAGTCCGAGCAGGCCGGCGACGGCCGCTTGGATGATCACGCTCACCGCCACGGGGCGCGTACGGTCCTGATAGCGGTCGGAGGCATCATCGTCGAGGGTGCGCAGGTTATCGAGTACGGCGTCCGCGGCGGCGTCCCAGCTCTTGGCGCTGACCGCGTTCGGGGTGCCCGCCCCGGAGACGGTGACCGCAGCCTCGGCCGCACGCACCGGCGCGGTGGTGGCGTCCTTCCAGAACCGGTCGTAGCGGTCGCGTTCGGATGCCGGGAGCTGCAGCAGGCTGATGTCGTACAGGAGGGTGCGCTGGGCGACGAGGGCGGAGATCTCGCGGGTCTCGTCCTGGGTGAGCCGGCCGACCACCAGGGCGGAACCGAGCAGGGCGTCCTCGCGGGAGAGGAGTTCGCGGGCCCGGTCGATGTTGACGAGGGCGCGGGCCTGAGTGTCCATCTCCACGTCGTCGACGCCTTCGAGGCTCGCCAGCAGGGCGTAGCAGGGGTCGACGACCCGGTTGTACAGATCGAGTGCCTGGTGGCGGGTGACCGTGCCGTCCTCGACGCTGCGGCGCAGGGAGTTGACGCCGTCGAACGCGTCCAGGACCGCGGTGAGGCGTTCGCCGTCGCCCGTGCTCATGCTGTCGCGGACGCCGGAGTCCCCGGCGTTCTTCTGGATCTTGACAAGTGCCACGTCGGTGGCGGTCCGGGTGCGCTGCAGCGCACCGAGCGCGTCGGCGGCACGCGGGTCGGCGAGGTAGACGAGGGTCTGGCGGCGTTCCTGTTGAAGTGCGCGGACGGTGTCCTCGACGGGGTAGCCGACGTCCTCCACGAGATGCGACACGTCGAAGACCCGGGCGAGCTCCCGTCCCGTGAGGACGCTCGCAAAGCCCCAGATGGCGGCCAGGGACACCAGCGGCACGAGAAGCAGCGCCACGATCTTCCGGCGGATCGACTTCCCGCGAAAGCGCATGGCCTCCCCCAGCTCGGTCCCCCTCCGGACGGGGGTGCATATGTGCGTCAACAAACGGCGTGAGCCTACTACCGTCACACGGCCGCCTCGAAGGCGCGTCCGGAGGCTGAACTTCATCTTCACCACGACGACATGGCGAGTTGTCCGGGCATTACGGGAGATTGCGCCCCCGGTTCCGGGGGCGCGGGGGCATCTGCCGGTTCAACGCTCCGGGTGGTTGGCCGGAATTCTGCGGTGGTCGGGAATCTTCGTGACGCGCCGTTCGTCCTTCTCCATGGGGAATGGGGGGCCGAATCGGCCATGGGAACCGCATCCACCATCCTGGCGGCGTAAAGCAGCGCAAGCCGGGAAATCACTGGGGAGCCGGTGCCTCTGGGGCACTGGGGCGAGGGGGGCTGTCGGCGGTGGGGAGTGACACGTTGATGGGCACGGCGGAGCGACGCGAGGGGCCTGAGGACGGCGTGGCGGGGGAATCGATGACGCGACGGGGTCTTCCGGCGTCGGGCGGCGTTCGTTCGTACCCGCGGGGTGCCGGGGTCACCACGGGGCATCAGCAGCCGGAGTACCGGCCGTTGTGGGTCGAGGAGCCCGCGCGCAGACGCCGGATGCCCGATCCGGTGCGTACGGCCGCGGTCCGTGCGGTGATCATCATCGCGGTGACGCTGATGCAGGCCATGGTGGCCTTTCTGTGCACCTTGGCGGGGTCCTGGCTGGCCCTCCCGATGGTGATCAGCAGTGTGGCCAGCACGGTGGTCGCCACCTGGGGTGCGCTCGACGTCTGGGTCACGCGCCAGGTGTGGAACCAGCGTGATGGCGTGGTGTCGGTGCCGAGCAGTACGGCGCGGTCGCTGCGCCGGGAGCGGCGTGCCGCCCGGCGACAGGCGAAGGCCGCCAGGCGGGATCGGATACACAGACAGGGCAGCGCCGGGCAGCTGTCGCACTCCTGAGACCGGTCCTGGTCCGCGTACGGTCGCGTTCGACCGGCGAGTGCGACCGGGTCAGGGGGTGCTGGTCGCCGGGCGCTTGAACATACGTGTCGCCGTGATCTCGCTGTGCGCGGCTTCCTCGGATGCGGTCGGCTGGGGCAGTCCGGGCCGGAGATGCTCCTCCACGCTGATGTACTTCAGCCCGGCCCTCAGGTCGGCGTCGTTGCGCAACCGGATCACCAGGGGGAACTCCGCCAGCGCCGTCGTGTCGAACAGGCCGGTCGTGTAGAGCAACTGCACGCCGAGGGCGTCGGAGACGGCACGCTGCAACTCCAGCAGATAGGTGGCGTTGGCGCGGCCGATGGGGTTGTCGAGGAACAGGGTGCCGGCATGGCGGTGCTTGTCACGGCCCCGGTCGTTGGAGCGCAGGGCGGCCATCGTGCAGTACAGGGCGATCGCGGCGGTGAGCAGTTGGCCGCCGGAGAACACGTCGCCCATCTGCCCGACGGGGACCCGTTCGGCGCGCAGGACGGCGTCCGGCTTGAGGATCTCCACGGCGACGCCCTTGGGCCGCAGGGCGGCGGCTACGCCGCGGAGCAGCAGGGACATGCCGTCGCGCCGCAGGTCGGAGTTCTTCTTCACGGCAGCGCGGGTGGCCTCGTCGACCACCTCGCCGAGCCGCTCGGTCAGCAAGGCCTGGTCGGGTTCCTCGAAGCGGATGCGCAGGAACTCCTGTCCGGACCACTCGCCGAGTCCTTCCGGCAGGCGGGACAGCCGCTGGGCGGACCGCAGGGTGGCCAGCGCGGACTCGACCAGTCCGCGCAGCCGGTCGACGATCGAGTCGCGGTTGCGTTCCAGCTGGGCCAACTCGTCGGTGAGGACGCGCAGTCGGGGGGCGAAGGCGTCGGCCCACTTCTGGGCGTGCTCGGGCAGCGCGGCGGCAGGCAGTTCGCGGATCTGCTGCCGGGCAGGGGTGCGTACCTGCTCGTAGCGGGTGGAGTTGGCGTGCCGGACCAGTACGTCGCCGGCCTCGCGTACGGCCGCCTCGGCGGCGGAGAGGTCGGCGGCGCAGCCGCGCAGCGAGCGGCGGGCCTCTGCGGCGGACCGCCTGGCTTCCTCCAGGGAGCCTGGGTACGGCTCCGGTTCCTCCTGCTCCTCGTCGCCTGCATGCTCGCGCAGCAGATCGCGGAGCATGGCCGCGACCTCGTCGAAACCGCCGGCGGCGTCCTCGGCCGCGCGGTGGGTCGCGAGGAGTTGGCCGTGCGCTTCGCGGGCCTGGGCCAATGCTTCGGTGTGGGAGGCGAGTTCGGCCGCGGCGGTGCGCAGCAGCGCCTGGGCGTGCTCGGCGTCGCGCGGAAGCAGTTCCTCGGGCAGTTCGGTGTGCGCCTCGCCGCCGTCGGGGGCGTGCCGTTCGGCCTCGCCGCGCAGCCGCCCGAGTTGCTCGCTCGCGGTGGACATGCGGGTCTCCAGGAGCTGGACCAGCTGCTCAGCGCGGGCGGCGGCGGCCTGTCGGGAGGGGCCGTCGGAACCATCGGGTGACTGCAGCAGTTGTTCGGCCCGGGTGCGGACCTTGTTGCTGAGCCGGTCGAGTTCGGCGCGGGCCGCGCTCTCGTCGCTCTCCGCGCGAGCCTGCTCGGCGCGCAGATCGGCGCCGACGCCCACCTTCTCGTACACCTGGGAGGCCGCTCGGTATGCCTCGCGGAGTGCGGGCAACGATGCCTTCGGGTCGTCGTCGGCGGCGTCGGGCAGGTCGTCGGGCGCGCCTGCGATCTCGGCGCGTTCGGCGCGCAGGGCGCGGGCGGTACGCCGGGCGTCGTCGGCGGCGCGCTGGGCGGCGCGGCGGTCCTCGTCGGCGGCGCGGGCGCGTTCCAGGCAGACCTGGGCGCGGGCCTCCGACTCGGTGGCCTCGTCGGCGAGTTCGCGCAGCTTGGCCTGCCAGTCGGAGCGTTCGCGCAGCCGGAAGGCGAGTCCGGCGAGCGCGTCGGCGGCGCGGCGGGCCTTCTGGGCGGCCTCCTGGCGTTCGTCCCGCGCCTGGGCGGCCTCGGCGGAGGCTTCCTCGGCCTCGGCGCACACGGTCCGGGCCTCGGCGAGTTCCGCCTCGGACTCCTCGGCGAACTCGCGCGCGTCCCGGGCGGCCGCCGCCAGCTCGACGAGCCGTCCTGCCGGGCAGCCGGTGCGCCAGGAGGCGAGTCGGGCGGCGAGTTCCCGGTCCTTGGCGAGCCGGGCGGCGAGCGCACGGATCTCCTCGTCCCGTTCGGTGGCTCGCGCGCGCAGTGCTTGCCGTTCCTCGTCGGCGGCGTGCTCGTCGTGCATGGCCGGGTTCGGCGGTACGAGGAACACATCCGCGCCGCTCGCGTCGGCGGCGGGGGGCGGGGCGAGCAGGGCGGCTGCGGTGCCGACGGCCACGGCGGACCGTGGCAGCAGTGCCGCGTCGCCCAGGGCTTCGCGGGCACGGGCGTGGCTGTCCGGGTCGGTGATGATCACGCCGTCGACGAGTTCCGGGCGGGCGGCGAGCACCCGGGTGTGGTCGGCGGGGTCCACGGCCTGGGCGAGATAGCGCCAGCCGGGCAGCGCGGGAATGCCGTGCTCGCCGAGGAACTCGACGGTGGCCAGCACGTCGGGGCCGGGCGGCAGCAGTCCGCCGTCGCCGAGCGCACCGAGGATCCGGGAGTCGTCGGCGGCTGCGGTGCGCAGTTCGAAGAGGTGCCGTTCGGCGGAGGAGACGGAATCGTCGAGGAGGCTGCGCAGTTCGTCGGCGAACCGGTCCAGGTCCTCGGCGGTGAGCGGGTGTTCGCCACCGCTGCGGACTCCGTCCGGGTCGGGGCTCGCGGCGGAGGCGCCGGCCGCAGGGTCCTGGACCGCGGGGGCGTCGGCACCCGCGCGCTGGGCGGGTACCCCGGCCCGCCTGCCGCCGACGCCCGGCAGGCTCAGCAGCTCGCCCAGCCGTTCCTCGGCCGCCAGTGCCTCGGCGATGCGGCTCTCGGCCTGGTGGGTGCGGTCGGCGGCGGTCGCAGCGTCCGCCGCGCGGGCCGCCGTCAGCTCGGCGCGGGACTCGGCGGAGGCGGCTTCACGCGCGTGCTCCGCTGCCTTGCGCGACGCGTCACGGGCCGTGTCCCACGCGGCGACGGCGGTCTTCTCGGCGTCGCTGGCGGCGAGGGCGGCGCGGGCCGGGTCCGCGTCGGGCGCGCTGTCGTCGAGCCAGCCCGCGCGCACCGCCTCGGCGGTCTCCTGCTCGACCTCGGTCAGCCGCTGCCTGAGGTGCCCGATCTCACTGCGGGCGCGCTGCGCCTCGGTGGCGGCGGCGGTCGAGTCACGGTACGCCGACTCGCCGGTCTCCTGGAGGGCGGCCGAGCGTTCCTCCCCTTCGTTGGCGAGGGCCTCGGCGCTCCCGGCGGCCTCGTGCAGCGCCCGTACGAGGTCCACGGCTGCCTTGGCGCGGGCGGCGAGGGCCGGGGCGGCGTCCCGTTCCGCCTCCTGGATGGCGGTGGCCACCCGCGCGACGCGGTCGGCGGCGGCGCGGTGGCGCAGTACGGCTTCGGCCGCCTGCCAGGCGGAGTGCAGGGTGCGCGCGTCGGCCAGCTCGCGTTTTTGAGCGGTGGCCGACTTCTCGCCGAAGGCTAGGGCCAGCGAAGCGTGCCGGTAGGCGAGTTCGGCGGCGATCAGCGCGCTGCGCTCGCGCGCGTCCGAGGACCGGGTGACGGTGTGCGCGGCGGCCGTGACCTGATGGGCGAGGTCGGTGGCCCAGGCCCGTTCGCGTGCGCCCCGCACGGACAGCCGCCGGGCGAGGGCGCGGGTTCGGCGTTCGGCACCGGCGTGGATGTCACGCGCGCGTGCGCGGGTGTCGGCGGCCTCCACGATCCGTCCGAGCAGATCGACGGATCCGGCGGTGAAGTCCCGTTCGGCGATCAGCTCGGCCCGCCTGCCGAGTTTGTTGCCGAACCCGCCCACCAGGTCGGCGAGACCGTCGGTGTCCCGGGTGTCGGTGACGGCGCGCAGCAGCAGGTCGGTGAAGTCGGAGTCCTTCTTGACCGCGAACAGGCCGGCCGCCTCGCCCTCGTCGGCGTTCATCTCGCGCTGGTAGCGGAAGAGTTCGGGGTCGAGGCCGAGATCGCCCAGGTGCTCGGTCCAGCGCTCGTGGATCTCCTCCCAGTGCACTTCCAGGTGCGGATACGCCTTGCCCGCCTCGGTGATGGCGTCCCGGAACCCCTTCATGGTGCGCCGGCGTCCGCGGGCGCCCGACTGGCCCTCGACGATCGGGCGTACGGCCGTGGACTCGGCCACGGGGAGGTTGTCGAGGCTGAGTCCGGGGCCCGGCCGGAAGGAGTACCACGCCTCGGCGAACTTGCGCGGGTCGTTGGAGACCTGCCGTCCGCGCCACTCGCTGACCTTGCCGACGACCACGCATTCGCCGGTCTGCACGTGCTGCCACTCCAGCGCCACATGGCCGCAGTCGTCGGCGAGCAGGAACTTGCGCAGCACACCGGAGCTGGCACCGCCGAGGGTGTTGCGGTGGCCCGGCAGCATCACCGAGAAGATCAGTTTGAGCAGGACGGACTTGCCGCCGCCGTTCTCCAGGAAGAGCACGCCCGCGGGGGCGGGGCGGCGCGGCGGGCCGACGGGCTCTTCCTCGAAGAACTCCGTCTGCATGGGAGCGGGATCGGGCACCGGCTCACCCACGTCCCGCAGGTCGAGCACGGTGTCGGCGTAGCGCGCACCGGCGGGACCGATGGAGTAGAGGCGGACCCGGGACAGCTCGTACATGGCGGACTCTCGTGGCTTGTCTTCGACGGGGCGGGTTTCGGACCGGTAGGTCTTCGGACCGTTGGGCCTTCGGACGGTTCAGGCCCTCGGGCCCGTAGGTCTACGGACGTTGGGCTATGGACCGGTTGGTCTTCGGACCCGTAGGTCTTCGGACGGGTAACGCTTTCGACCGGTAGGTCTTCGGGGGGGGAGTTGTCGGGGGCGGCGGGGCTTCGTAGGGGTGGGACGCTTCGGGGTGTCAGGAGTGGAACGGCAGCCCGGCGTCCGCCACCAGCTCCAGATCGTCGGTGTCCTGGGCGGGCAGCAGGCTGGCCGTGCCGTCGGTGACCGGGACGACGTCGAGTTCGAGCAGTTCGGCCATGGCGGCGCTGCCGGCCATGTCGCGGACCTGGAGCTGGTAGCGCGCGGTGGTGCGGTAGGTGCCGCCGTTGTCATCGCCGGTTCTCTGCAGGAATCCGGAGTCGGTGAGGAAGGCGACCGCCTTGCCGACGATGCCGGTGGTGGAACCGGCAAGTCTGCGGGCGTCCTTGGTGGCGCCGGTGGCACTGCGCCGCACCCAGATCCGCCAGGCGGACTCCAGGCCGGGCGCGTCGGTGGCCGGGTCGGTGTTCTCGCCCTGCTGCGCGGCCCGTTCTTCGAGGCGCCGGCATGCCTGCCGTACGAACGCGTCCACGCCGTGGACGGAGATCCGCCCGATGTAGCCGTCGTCGGCCAGGTCCTCGGGGCGGGGGAAGGCCAGCGCGGCGACGGCGAGATGGGCGAGGCCGTGCAGGAACCGGTCCCCGGAGTCGGCGGCGGTGCGACGGGCGTAGTCACCCATGCGCACGGCGAAGACGGAGTCCTCGGCGGCCGTCACCGCCATGCCCGCGCGCGGGGACACCTCCAGCACGATCAGGCCGAGACCGGCGGCCACGGCGTCCGCCAGCCGTGCGAACGCCGGGTCCTCGCGGTGGCGGCGCAGCAGCTCCGCGTACTCCTGGTCGCGCGCGGGCTGCAGCTTGGGTTGCAGTCCGAAGGCGACGAGCCGTGCCGCGTCGGCGGCGTCGGCCGGGGTGACGGCGGCGCCCGCGGGTGCGGCGGCGGGCCCGGGCTCGCTCCGGTCGGCATGCTCGGTCACGGGCGGGGCTCCTTGCTGCGCGGGCCGGTGTGGGTGGGACGGCCGGGTCGGGTCACGCTGCCTCCTTCCGGTCGGCCGCCATGCCCGCCGCGTCCAGCAGGGCCGTGCCGACGATCAGATCGGCGCCGCCGAACTCCGGGTCGTCCAGTTCCGTCCCGTCGTCCACGGCGAACAGCAGTTTCTCCTCGCCCTGACGGTAGGCGGTGCCGACCGGCGGGCTGGCCGCGTGCACGGCCAGCAGTGCCACCAGGTACGGCAGTGCGGGGTCTCGGCGGCGTGCTTCGGCCAGCAGTCCGGACAGCCGGCGCGGCGCGTCCGCCGGCAGGTCCAGCAGTTCGTTGGCCGTGGCCAGTTGCTCGTCGCTGAACCGGCTGTCGTCCGGTGTGGCGATCAGGTCGGGTTCGGGCATCTCCGCGCCCAGGTGCTCCCGCTCCACCGGTGGGGTGAGCAGCAGGCCGACCAGGTCGCCGAGGCGCACCGACACCGGGGTGCGCGGTCCGGTGCCGCGCGCGAAGAAGGCGTCCGTGACGCGGACCGCTCCCTCGACGGGGAGCGGGAGGACCGGGGCGACGAGGTGCCCGTACAGGTCCAGTCCCGATGTGGTCATCGGGGTCGCGAACGCCTGGCGGTCCTGTTCGGCACGGAACAGCGGGCCCGCCTCCAGCAGCCGGGACTGGAGCTGTGTGTGACGCCGGATGCAGTCCTTGACGATGTCGACCAGTTCGGCGGCGCGGCGCTTGTGCTCGGGGTCCTCGGACTCGTCGCGCGCCTTGCGGATGTTGGTGAGGATCGCGTTCTCGTGGCGGTACCGGTCGGCGACGTGGTCCAGGGCCTCGGCGATCATGTCGGGCACGGTGCTCAGCCAGTCCACCGCGCGGACGTTGCGCCGGGTGGCTTCGAGCGCCCTGCGCAGGCTCTCCGAGTACTGCACGGTGCGGTAGCGGGCCTGCTCCGCGGCGAGTTGGGCGTCGGCGAGGCGGCCGCGGTTGATCAGCACCTCCAGCTTGACCTCGGCGGCGATCTGGGCGCTGGTGACGTCGGTGTCGAGCGCGCCGACCAGGACGTTGACGGCCTCGTCCGTGGTGCGGAGGTAGACGGTGCCGCCGGGTCCCGGCACCTCCTCGATGAGCTTGAAGTCGTAGTCACGGCGGACGTAGGTGCCATCGGGCGCGAAGGTGCCGTACACGGCGCGGAAGCCGCGGTCGACACTGCCGACGTTGATCAGGTTCTCCAGGACCCAGCGGGCCACGCGCTCGTGCTCGGCCACGGGGCGGAGCGGGGCCTGGGCGGAGATGCGCGGGACGAGCCGGGCGACTATCTGGTCGTGGTCGGCGCCGGTGTCGAAGTCCATGTTGAGCGTGACCAGGTCGATGGCGGCGAGGGCCACCTCCGCCATGCCGTACACCGAGTACTCGCCCGCGAGGTTGGCCTTGCGGGCGTCGAGGTCGTGCAGCGGCGCGGTGCAGGCGAGCGCGCGCAGCCGCCGCGCCAGCCCCTCGTCGGCGGCCGGGCCCGGTGCCGGGCGCGGCCCAGCGCTGAACTGGGGCGGAACGCTGTCCGTCGATGCAGGCGAAGTCACGGTGCACAGACTAGGTCCTCCGTCTGACAACGACCCAAACGACGCAGAAGCGGCGGCCGTCACCACACCGCGAGACGCCCGTGGCCAGCGCTGTGGCCTGCGCCACGCCCGTGGACGGCACTGTGGCCTGTGCTACGCCCGAGGCCAGGCGCTGGGGTCCGCGCCACGCCCGCAAGTGACGCTGTGGCCTGTGCCACGTCCGCGGTCGGCACCGTGGCCTGCGCAATCCCTTCCCCCGGGTACGACCCGACCGCCCCCTCAGTCGTCGCCGACCCGTCCGCCTCTCAGTCGTCGCTGTGGCCGCTCTGGCCGACCCGGCGCCGGTAGACGTCCACAACCCGCTCCAACGAGTCCGCCAGATAGGTTCCGAGCAACCGCTCGGCCTCGCCCCGGTCGCCGGCCTGGAGGGCCTCCAGGATCTGGCGGTTGCGGGCGAGGTAGGGCTCGTGCAGCCGACGCGGATCGTCGACGACGTGGAAGGCGAGGCGCAGTTCCGCGAAGACGCTGCGCATCAACTCGTCGGTACGTTCGCTGCCGGCCAGGGCGACCAGTTCCCGGTGGAAGTGGATATTGGCCGTACCCACGCCTTTCCAGTCGTTCTCGGCCGCCGCGGCCTGCCCCTCCGTCACCGCGGACGCCAGTCCGTCCAGCGCGTACGGCGGTTCGCCCAGGCCGCGGACGACGGCGCACTCGACGAGGGTGCGGGTGCGGTAGATGTCCTCGACGTCCTCCACGGCCAGCACCCGCACGAAGACGCCCCGGTTGAGTTCGTGGACGAGCAGGCGTTCGTGGGTGAGCAGCCGGAACGCCTCGCGCAGGGTGTTGCGGGAGACGCCGAGCGCACCGCCGATGCTGTCCTCGGACAGCCGGGTGCCGGGCGGGAAATAGCCCTCGGCGATACGGCTTCTGAGAATGTCCGAAACCCGCTCGGCGGTGCTGGTGCGCCCCAGGAGCGCACGGTCGCCTGCCAGTCCCGTCAACTGCTCTGCCATGCCCGGAATTCAATCGCAGACACAAGGACGAAACAACGTAGGTATTGAAGGATCGTTGAACGATCCTCTACGGTGCTTCGCACGGCACGGTTCCCGCACGACGCAGTCCCGCACGGCGCAGTTCTCGTTCGGCACGGTTCCCGCACCACCCGCCCACGGCTCCACCCCATGGCGGCTCCCCTTGATTGCGGCTCCACCTGGTTGCGGCTTCACCCGATAGCGGCTCCACCCGCCCACGGCATCAATCGGCTTCGGCACCACCGCCCGCGGCTCCTCCGGCCTCCGGCACCGTCCGCCCCCAGCTTCATCCGGCTCCTGCGCCACACATCTACGGCACGGCACGGTTCCCGCTCAGTTCAGTCCCCGCACTCTCCGTCCTTCATCTGCGAGGTGCTCATGAGCTCGCCCCCTCCACCGCCGACCCTGCCCTCCGGCCTGCGCTCCGGCGCGGGTGAACGCGCCGCCGACGACGGCCCGTTGGGCTGGCTGCACGCCCTCGGCCCGCGCGGCCGGCGCGCGTTCACCGGAGCTTTCGGTGGATATGCCCTGGATTCCTACGACTACTTCACGCTGCCGCTGAGCGCGGTCGCGCTGGCGGCGTACTTCGGCCTGGACAGCGGCCAGACCGGCCTGGTCACCACCGTCACCCTGGTGGTCTCCGCGATCGGCGGCGCCGCGGCCGGGGTGCTGGCGGACCGGGTGGGCCGGGTCCGGGCCCTGATGATCACGGTGATCACCTATGCCGTCTTCACCGTGGCCTGCGGCTTCGCGCCGAACTACGAAACGCTGCTGGTGTTCCGCGCCCTCCAGGGCCTCGGCTTCGGCGGCGAGTGGGCGGTCGGCGCGACCCTGGTCGCCGAGTACGCGAGCGCGAAGCACCGGGGACGCACGCTCGGCGCGATCCAGAGTTCGTGGGCGATCGGCTGGGCGCTGGCCGCGATCGTCTACACCCTGGTCTTCTCGTTCCTCGGCAACGACCTGGCCTGGCGGGTGATGTTCTGGACCGGTGCCCTGCCCGCGCTGCTCGTGGTGTGGCTGCGCCGCCGGGTGCAGGACGCACCTGAGGCGGTGGCGGTCCGCGAACGGAACCCGCAGCGCGGCTCGTTCGCGGCCATCTTCCGGCCGGGCACGGCCGGGGCGCCGGGTCTGCTGCGCACGACACTCTTCGCGAGCCTGCTGTCCACCGGCGTCCAGGGCGGCTACTACACGCTGGCGACCTGGGTACCGACGTACCTCAAGTCGGACCGCGGCCTGTCGGTCGTCGGCACCGGCGGCTATCTGACCTTCCTGATCTCCGGCGCCTTCCTCGGCTATCTGACCGGCGGTCACCTCACCGACCGGCTGGGCCGACGCCGCAACATCTGGCTCTTTGCCCTGTTGTCGGCGGTCTGCGTCCTGGCGTACGCGAACATCCCGGCCGGCGCCGACACCCTGCTTCTGGTGCTGGGTTTCCCGCTCGGCTTCTGCATGTCGGCGATCTTCAGCGGCTTCGGGTCCTACCTCAGCGAGCTGTATCCGACGGCGGTGCGCGGCACGGGACAGGGCTTCACCTACAACACCGGGCGCGCGGTGGGCGCCGCCTTCCCGACCTTGGTGGGCTTCCTGGCCGACAGCTGGGGAGTGGGCGGCGCGCTCGTCTTCGGAGCGCTCGGATACGGCATTGCGGCGCTGGCGCTCCTCGGGCTGCCGGAAACCCGCGGAAAGGAACTGACATGAGCGGCACGCCTCGATGCGAGGACCGACCCCTGGTCCTCGTCGACCCGCACGCGCACGCGTGGCACCCGGCGACCGCGCGGGCCCGCTTCCGTGCGGGCCTGTCCGGTCCCACGGCGGGCGTCGCGGCGGGTCACACCCAGGCCAACCTGATCTCGGTGCCCGCCGACTGGGCCTACGACATGCTGCTGTTCTGCCAGCGCAACCCCAAGCCCTGCCCGGTGCTCGACGTCACCGACGCCGGGTCCTGGCGCACGGTGCTGGCGGACGGCGCCGACCTGCGGACCGACCTGCCGCGCTACCGGGTCTGGCGGGACGGTGAGCTGGTGGACGAACCGACGGACGTGCGCGCCCACTGGCGGGACGACCTGGTGTCGTTCCTGATCGGGTGCAGCTTCACCTTCGAGTGGGCGCTCGCCGGGGCCGGCGTCCCCATCCGCCACGTCGAGCAGGGCCGCAACGTGCCGATGTACGTGACCACCCGCGAGTGCCGGCCGGGCGGGCGGGTGCGCGGTCCGATGGTGGTGTCCATGCGCCCGGTGCCGCCGCGGCACCTGGCGAGCGCGATCCGGGAGACCAGTCTGCTTCCTGCGGTGCACGGCAGTCCCGTGCACTGCGGCGACCCGGCCGCGCTCGGCATCGCCGATCTGGACCGGCCCGACTTCGGGGACCCGGTGGACCGCGCACCGGACGACATCCCGGTGTTCTGGGCCTGCGGGGTGACTCCACAGGCCGCGGTGATGGCCTCCAAACCGCCGTTCGCCCTCACCCACGCACCGGGCCAGATGTTCCTCACCGACGCACGCGACGAGCAGTACCGCGTGGCCTGACACGGTCGGCACCCCGCGGGCGGCACCAGCGGCGCCCCACCGCCCGACACGACCAGCGCTGCCCGACCACCCGGTACGGGCAGCGCGACCGACCACCCGCTACGAGCAGTGCCCCACCGCCGGACACCGCCCCACACCACCATCACCCCACCGCCCGACACGACCCCCAGCACCGCACCACCCGCCACGAGCAGCACCCCCCATCCTGAAGGGAGACCCGGAAGACCCATGACCTCCATCGATCTGAACGCCGACCTCGGCGAGGGCTTCGGCCACTGGCGGCTGACCGACGACGAGGAACTGCTCGCGGTGGTCACCAGCGCCAACGTCGCCTGCGGATTCCACGCCGGCGACGCGGTCACCATGCGACGGGTGTGCGAACTGGCGGCCGGGCGCGGGGTGACGATCGGCGCCCAGGTCTCCTACCGGGACCTGGCGGGGTTCGGGCGGCGCGCGATGGACGTGCCGCCCGCCGAACTGGCCGCCGAAGTGGCGTACCAGATAGGTGCCCTGGAGGTCTTCGCGCGGGCGGCGGGCGCACGCGTGGGATACGTGAAGCCGCACGGGGCGCTCTACCACCGTGTGGTGCGCGACGAGGAACAGGCCGCGGCGGTCGTGGACGGCGTCCTGCTCGCCGGTGCCGCGCTGCCCGTGCTGGGACTGCCGGGCTCCCGTCTGCTGGAACGCGCGGACGCGTGCGGGCTGCCGACCGTCACGGAGGCGTTCGCGGACCGCGCGTACACCGACGAGGGCACGCTCGTACCGCGTGGGCAGGACGGCGCCGTGCTCACCGACCCGGCGGCCGTGGTGGCCCGCTCCCTTGACCTGGCACGCGACGGCGCCGTGCGGGCGCACTCCGGTGCGCGCATCGCGGTGCGCGCCCGCTCGCTGTGCCTGCACGGGGACACCCCGGGGGCGGTGCAACTGGCACGCCGGGTGCGCGAGCACCTGACGGCGTCGGGGGTCCGGTTGGCGGCCTTCGCATGAGAACACTGCCGGTCGGCGACCGCGCCCTGCTCGTCGAAGTCGCCTCGGC
Source organism: Streptomyces sp. NPDC006012 (assembly GCF_042871185.1). Lineage (NCBI taxonomy): Bacteria > Bacillati > Actinomycetota > Actinomycetes > Kitasatosporales > Streptomycetaceae > Streptomyces > Streptomyces sp. NPDC006012. Next base: position 412,623 of record NZ_JBIAIE010000005.1, on the reverse strand, counting down.
CGAGGAGGCGCAGGCGCTGCACGCGGAACTGCTGCGCCGCCGCGCGGACGGCGCGCTGACCGCCGAGGAGATCGTCCCGGCGGCCCGTACGGTGCTCCTCGACGGCCTGGCCGACCCGGCGGCCCTGGCCAGGGAACTGACCGCGTCCGAGGCGCCTGCCGCCCCCGCACCCGCGCGTACCGTCGTCTCCCTCCCGGTCCGCTACGACGGCCCGGACCTCGGCGAGGTCGCCGCCCACTGGGGGGTGTCCGAGGAAGAGGTGGCCCGGATCCACGCGGCCACCGAATTCACCGTCGCGTTCTGCGGGTTCGCCCCGGGCTTCGGTTACCTCACCGGTCTGCCCGCCCGCTTCGGCACGCCGCGCCGGGGCACGCCGCGCACCGCAGTCCCGGCCGGGACGGTGGCGCTGGCCGGCCCGTACACCGGCGTCTACCCGCGGTCGTCACCGGGCGGCTGGCAGCTGATCGGCAGCACGGAGGCGGTCCTGTGGGACCACGCGCGCGTACCGGCCGCCCTGCTGACTCCGGGCACCCGGGTCCGCTTCGTACCGGTGGCGACCGCATGACCGACCGTGCGCTCGTGGTGGTCCGGGCGGGCGCCCTGACCACCGTGCAGGACCGGGGCCGGCCCGGCCACGCCCACCTCGGCGTGCCCCGTTCGGGGGCACTGGACGGGCCCGCGGCGGCGCTCGTCAACCGGCTGGTCGGCAATCCGCCCGGCGCCGCGGTTCTGGAGACGACGCTCGACGGCTGTGCCCTGCGGCCGCGTTCTCCCGTCGTCGTCGCGGTCGGGGGCGCTCCGGGTCCGGTCCGGGTCGACGGGCGCCCGGCCCCCTGGGGGGCCGCGCTGCGCGTGCCGGCCGGTCACCTGCTGGAGGTGGGGACGCCGGCCCTGGGGGTACGCGCCTATGTGGCCGTGTCCGGTGGCATCGCCGTCGAGCCGGTGCTCGGCAGCCGGTCCACGGACCTGCTGTCCGGACTGGGTCCAGCGCCACTCGCGGACGGTGTGGTGCTGCCCCTGGGCGACCCGCCGCCCGGTCCGTACGCGCGCGTGGACGTCGCCCCGCAGCCGGCACCGCCGGCCGAACTCGTGCTGCGCGTGACGCCGGGGCCACGCGCGGACTGGTTCGCTCCGGGGGCCGTGCGCGACCTCACCTCGCGCGCGTACCGGGTGTCGTCGGCGAGCAACCGGATCGGGCTGCGCACGGAGGGACCCGCTCTGGTACGTGCCCGGCCCGGCGAACTTCCCAGTGAGGGCATGGTCCTGGGCGCGGTCCAGGTGCCGCCGGACGGCCGTCCGGTGGTCTTCCTCGCGGACCACCCGACCACCGGGGGCTACCCGGTGATCGCGGTGGTGCGCGCCGCCGACCTCCCGGCCGCCGGGCAGGCGGTGCCCGGCACCCCGGTCCGTTTCGTCGCCGTACGGCGCCACTGAACGGTCATGCCGCGTCCGCCGCGTCCGTCCGCTCCGCCGCCGACAGAGCGGCGAGGGCTGCCGACACGGCGGCCGCGGCCCGCAGGTCGAGGCGGGCACTGGTGCCCCGCGCGCGGTGCCGCACCTCGTCGGCGGCCAGCCTGAGCAGTTGCGGCAGCAGGTCGGTGCAGCGCCTCGCCACCCAGGCCGTACCGGCGGTCGCCAGCCACCACAGGCTCGCCGACCTGGTCGGCACGGGGAACTCAGGCTCGGGCGAGGGCGCGGTGCCCGTCGCGGCGCCCGCCTCCACGAGCAGGGTGTGGAACCGCAGCGCGAGCTGCCGATGGCCCCGCTCGCCCGGGTGCAGCCGGTCCGAGCTCCACATGGCCCGGTCGGTGAGCCACGCGCCGTGCGCCGCGTGCAGGTGGACGGCGCCGTACCGCTCGGACAGGGCGTGGACCACCGTGTTGACGGCGCGCTGGCGCCGGGCCAGCGGGCGGGCCAGGACACCGGGCAGTCCCAGCATCGCGCCGGGGTCGGGCAGGCACGCGGTGAGCAGGACGGTCTTCTGCCGGGTGAGCGCCGCGTAGACCTCGTCGAGCCGGGCGGCCACCGCGTGGATGTCGAAGGTGCAGCGCAGGGTGTCGTTGACGCCTATCACGACGGAGGCGACGTCCGGGCGCAGACCGAGGGCGCCCGGGGTCTGGCGCTCCAGCACGTCGCGCGTCTGCGCGCCGCTGACCGCGAGGTTGGTGAAGTCCACCGGCCCCTCGGCCATGCCGCCGGCCAGCAGCGCGGCCCAGCCGCGCCATCCCGCGCCGACGGGATCGCCCACGCCCTCGGTCAGCGAATCCCCGAGCGCCACGAAACGGACGGGTCTCATGCCACGCCCTCCGGCACGACACGGCGGGACGCCCCGGACCCGCCCGGCGTGCCGGGCACCTCGGGCGCGTCGGACCGCGACTGCGCCTGCGCGTCGCCCCCGTCGGACCGGGCCGACGCCTCGCCCGCACCCGCCCGGCCCGGCACCGCCGCGTCCCCGGTGCGGCCCGACGGATCCGTCGGCTCGTCGTCGCCGGCGCTGCGGGCCGTCACCGGCGCGTCGTGCGCGGCGAGGAACGCCTCCACCGCGGCGCCCCATCCGAAGCACTCGGCACGCGCGCGTGCCGAGTCCCGCCGCTCGGCGACGGGGCGCCCGAGGAGCATGTCCACGGCGTCGGCGAACGCCTCTCCGTGGTCGGCCGCCGTGGCTCCGGCGGACCCGATGACCTCCGGCAGCGCGGACGACGCGCTCGCCACCACAGGTGTCCCGCACGCCATGGCCTCCAGCGCGGCGAGCCCGAACGTCTCGGCCGGTCCCGGGGCCAGGGCCACGTCCGCGGAAGCCTGCAGCGCGCCGAGCGCGGTCCGGTCGGAGACGTGCCCGAGAAAGGTCACGGGCAGTCCGTGCTCCCGGGCCCGCTGCTCCAGCCGTGCCCGCAGCGGTCCGTCCCCGGCCACCACGAGCACCGCCCGCCGCCCGCGCCGCAGCAGCGCCTCCAACGCGTCCAGCGCCGTGCCCGGCCGCTTCTCCACGGACAGCCGGGAGCACATGACCAGCAGCGTCTCGTCCACGCGCGCGTGCGCGGCCCGCGCTGCGTGGTCCCGCAGCGCGGGGTGGCGGTCCGTCAGATCGACGCCCAGCGGGGCCCGTACGACGTTGCGCGCACCGATCCGGACGAACTCGCGCTCGGCGAACTCGGTGGTGCACACGATGCGCGAGTACGAGTGCGCCGTACGGACGTTGAGGGCGTCGGCTGCCCGCCGGGAGACGTTCTCCGACAGGCCCCAGGTGCGCAGCACGCCGTCGGCGGTCTCGTGCGAGACCATGACGGCGGGGACCCGGGCACGCCGGGCCCAGCGGCCGGTCCAGCGCAGCGTCGTACGGTCCGACACCTCCAGCCGGTCCGGCGCCAGTTCCTCCAGGAGGGCGGCGACGCGTCGTTTGTCGAGCAGGACGCGGTAGCCGCCGGTGCCCGGCAGCAGCGGGCCGGGCAGGGTGATGACCCGGCCCTGCTCGGTGTCCTGGTCGGTGTGGCGTTCGCCGGGCACGACCAGCACCGGCTCGTGGCCCGCCGCCCGGAAGCCCTTGCCCAGCTCGCGCAGTGCGGTGCGCAGACCGCCGGAGGCGGGGGCGACGAAGTTGGCGAGCCTGACGATGCGCAGGGAGTCGTTGGTCATGCCGGCACCGCCGTCTTCCGTGCCGCGAGCACGTTCTCGTAGTGCGTGATCAGCCGGTCGCCGATCGCGGACCAGGTGCGGCCTTCCACGGTGGCCCGCCCGGCGGCGCCGTACTCGGCGCGCAGCGCCGGGTCCGCGGCCAGTGCCTGTACGGCGGCCCGGACCGCGTCCGCGTCGCGAGGCGGGACCAGCAGGCCGGTGTGCCCGTGGGCGACCAGGTCGAGCGGGCCGCCGACGGCGGGCGCGACGACCGGTACGCCGCTGGCCATGGCTTCCTGGACGGTCTGGCAGAACGTCTCGAAGGGACCGGTGTGCACGAAGACGTCCAGCGAGGCGAAGACCCGGGCGAGGTCGTCCCCGGTGCGCCGGCCCAGGAAGACCGCGCCCGGCAGGGCCTCGGCGAGCTGGGGCTGGCTGGGCCCGTCGCCCACCACCACGACCCGGACGCCGTCCAGACCGCAGGCCCCGGCCAGCAGTTCGACCTGTTTCTCGGGGGCGAGCCGGCCGACGTAGCCGACGATGACCTCGCCGTTCGGTGCGAGTTCCCGGCGCAGCGCCGTGTCGCGGTGGCCGGGGCGGAAGCGGACGGTGTCCACGCCGCGCGGCCACAGCTTCACCCGGGGCACCCCGTGGGTCTCCAGGTCGGTCAGGGCGGCGCTGGACGGGGCGAGGGTGAGGTCGGAGGCGGAGTGCACGGAGCGGATGCGCCGCCAGGCGGCGGCCTCGCCCGCGCCCATGTAGGTGCGGGCGTAGCCGGCCAGGTCGGTCTGGTAGACGGCCACGGTGGGGATGCCGAGCCGGGCGGCGGCGGCCATGCCGCGGACGCCGAGGATGAAGGGGCTGGCCAGGTGCACGATGTCGGGGCGGTGCTCGACGAGCGCCGCGGCGAGGCGTCGGCTGGGGAGGGCGACGCGGACCTGGGGGTAGCCCGGGAGCGGTAGCGAGGGGACATGGACGACAGGGCACGGCGCGCCGGCGTCGGGCCTGTTCACAGGAGCGGGAGCCGGAGCGACGACGAGGGGAGCGTGACCGCGGTCGACGAGGTGCCGGGCGGTCTGGAGCGCGCAGTGGGCCACGCCGTTCACATCGGGGGGAAATGATTCGGTCACGATGACGACACGCATACCCGTGTTCTCGCCGTGCCGGACGTGGCCGCGTCAACGTGGATCTTTCCGAACGAGGAACGTCCTGTGAGCGTTGCGCTGCACACCCGGGCAGGTCAGCGGCTGTCCACGAGCTCCTTCCCCACGGGTCACCCGCAGTTCACGCGAACCGTCCGTCCGGGGCGATGCGGCTGCGGACGGCCGTCTGGACCTCCGCTTCCTCGGCCGGGTCGGCGGCGAGCCGGCGCAGCCGCTCGACGACCCGGGCGTCGCCGGTCTCGGCGTGCCGGGCGGCGACCTCGCGCGTGGTCTCCTCGCAGTCCCAGAGGCATTCGACGGCGAACCCGGTGGGGAAGGAGGGGTCGGTGGCGGCCAGCGCGCGGGCGGCGCGGCCGCGGAGGTGGGAGGAGGCCGTCTCGCGGTAGACGTGGCGCAGTACGGGCGCGGCGCAGGCGATGCCGAGGCGTCCGGCACCGTCGACGAGGGTCCACAGGGTGGGCGCGTCGGGTCCGTCGCCCCGGACGGCCTCCCGGAGCGCCGAGAGCACCAGTCCGCTGTCCCGGGCCGCGCCGCGGCAGGCGAGCATGCGTCCGGCGGCGCCGCCGAGGACATCGGGCCGGTGGGCCCAGCCGCGCGCGTGGTCGACGGCGGCGATGCTGCACATCCGTTCGAAGGCGTCCACCGCGGCCTGGGCGACAGGCGTCGGACCGTAGGTCGCCGCGGCCTCGATCAGGGCGAGGGCGTCGGGGTCGTCGGCGTCGGCGAGATACCGCAGGGCGGTGCAGCGGGCTCCCTCGGTACCGTCCCGGGCGGCGCGGACGATCTCGGGCCGGTCCTCGGGGCCGGCCACGGCGACCAGACAGCGGGCGGCGGGAACGTGCAGGGCGGTGCCGCGTTCCACACCCTGCTGGGCCCAGTCGAGGACGGCGTGCACGCTCCAGTCCGGGCGCGGTCCGCTCGGCCGCAGCTGGCGCTGCCACCGGTCGAAGCAGCCGGTCTCCTGGGCGCCGCGCACGCGCGTGGCGATGGATTCGCGCGGGTCCTCGGCCCACAGCCGCCACGGCCGGGGCTCGAAGGCGTCACGGACGGCGGCGGCCAGCTCGGCCTCGCCCTCCGCGTCGGTGCCGAAGCGGGCGAGGACGGGCACGGCGAGGGCGCGCAGGGCCGCGTCGTCGTCCCGCAGGGCGAGTTCGTCCAGCGCCCAGGCCCAATTGGCGCCGCGTGCCGCGTATCCGCGCAGCAGGTGCAGCGCGTCCTGGCGGCCGTACGAGGCGAGGTGCCCGAGGACGGCCAGGGCGAGGCCGGTGCGGGACTCGTCGGTTTCGCGGATGTCCTCGGGGTCGAAGAGATGCGCCTCGACCTCGTCAAGACCGCCGTTCAGGTCGAGGTAGAGGCGGGCGTAGTAGAGGGAGCGGTTCTCGACCTGCCAGTCGTGGCGGGGGTCGTGCAGCACGCAGTGGTTCAGCGCCGCGAGCGCTTCGGCGCGGGGGGCGGTGAGCGCGTGCAGCGTGCCGTCACCGCGGCCCCGCTGAAGCAGGCCGAGCAGCGTACCGCTGGGCGCTATGACCGGATCGAACATGGGAAACAGCCTCACATCAAGCCTCGACGCAACCGGGGGACACGCACTACCAGGCCGCGTGACACAACGTCGGGGCGCCCGCCGTCTCTTGCTTGCTGTAGACCATCTTTCTCTGCCTCTCGTCGGTGGCCCATGCGGACCGCATCACGGTCCGCGCGGTGCGGCAACACCTGCCCCGCCATCGCGTCCGTGAACCACGTCGTCATGATGACTCGCGGGTTTCTCCTGCCGCGACCGTATTTCCGGCGGCCTGTCACCGCCTCCCCCATTTTCCCGGTTCTGCCTGGTCAGAATGGTCGGATCACGGCGCCCCGAACATTTCCAGGAGTTCCGTACGGCCGAACATCCGGGCGGTGTCGACGGCCGACGGAGTGCCCGCGGCGGGGTCGGCACCGCCGTCGAGGAGGGCCTTGATGACTTCCGGTTCGTCCTTGAAGACGGCGCCGGCGAGCGGGGTCTGCCCCCGGTCGTTGGCCCGGTCCGGCTCCGCACCGCGGGCGAGCAGGGCACGCACCGCCTCGGCGTGGCCGTGGTAGGCGGCGAGCATCACGAGCGAGTCGCCGCGGTCGTTGGTGAGGTTGGCCGGAACACCCGCGTCGACGTACGCCACGAGCGCCTCGGTCCGCCCCCGCCGGGCCAGATCGAAGATCTTGGTCGCCAGCTCCACGACATCGGGGTCGGGGGCTTCGCTCATCGGCCGGACCGCCTCTCCTTCGGTGGCTTATGCGTAACTGACAGAGCCTACGGCAGTGGGCGGGGCCCGGCCGTACGGGTGAATCGCCAGCGTACTGGCCGCCGGGCGGCACCTGACCGGATGCGCCCGAGGTAAAGATCATCGCGAGCCCCCACCGGCCGCACGAGCCACACCCGTCGGCCCGGCGAGTCCTGCTCGACCGGGCCAAGGCGGCTCGGCCACCCGAGGGAAATCAGCCAGATTTCACCCAATTGCACCTTTTGTCGTATAGATACACCCTGTGATGCTGGAAGTACTCATGGTGACTGTCCCCCCTCGACACCAGGAGACCTCAAATGATTCTCTCCATGTCAGGCGTCGTCCTGCTCGGCATCATCGTCTTCCTCTTCTTCCGCAAGGACGGACTCAAGGCGTCGCACGCCGTGGTCGCGTCCCTGTTCGGCTTCTACCTCGCCAGTACCGCCATCGCCCCGAGCATCAAAGCGGGCGGCGAGAGCCTGGCGAGCCTCCTCGGCGGCATCAAGTTCTGACGCCGTTCCCCCGCCCGCACGCACCGTCAGGAGACAGCAGTGGCCCGGCGCCCTCTCCCCCGCATTCTGAGCTACGGCAGCGCGCAGATCGCCAGGAGCCGGGAGCTGGCCCGGACGGCGGTCGACAGCGCCACCGACGTCCTGCACCCGCTGATCACCGTCTCCCGCGGACTGAACCGTCTGGCCGCGGCCGGACGGCACAAATGGGCCGACACGCCCAAGGACAAGCGCGGGCCACTGCTGTTCCTGGTGGCCTCGGCCGTCCTGGTCGTGGCGCTCACTCCGTACGGACCGCTGCTCGCCGCCATCACGCTGATGGCGGCGGCAGCCTGGCACGGCCGGGACCGCGCCCCGGCCGCACCCGAGGGCCCCGACGAGTCCCAGACGCAGCGCCTGCAGTCGCTGTACGAGGCCCTGGTGCCGTATTTCTCGTCCCCCGAGGACCCCGCCCCGGTCTTCATCCACGGCGGGAACTGGGAGAACGCCTTCACCGACCACGACTTCGACGACGCCGGACGCGTGGGGCACCTCGTGATCCGCTATCCGGCGTACTTCCCGGACGCCGAGCCCGAGGCCCGGGCCCGGATCGAGTACCTGCTCGCCGCCAAGGCCGGGCGGGGCCGCGAGTACCGCTTCGGGTGGGACGAGGAGGCCAACCAGCTCACGGTCAGCGTCCTCGCCCCCCTGCCCACCGACGTCGCGGCCCAGCGCTTCGTCACCGCGCCGGGCGAGACGGTGCTCGGCTTCACCGACCCCTCCGAGGTCCAGCGCACGCTGCCGCTCGGCTACGGCGACGCGCAGCGCGACGTCCCGCCGGTCGTGTGGCGCACCGGGATCCGCTCGACCGAGCCGCACCTGCTGGCCATGGGCCAGCCCGGCAGCGGCACCTCGACGCTGCTGCGCTCCGTCGCCCTCCAGGCGCTGAGGTACGGCGACGTGCTGATCGTCGAGGGCGGCAGCACCGGCGAGTACGCCTGCCTCACCGGCCGGGACGGGGTGCTGGGCGTCGAGGGCGGGCTCACCGGGGCGCTGGCCAGCCTGGAGTGGGCCGCGCACGAGACGGAACGGCGGCTCATCGCGGCCAACCGGGCCCGGCAGGCCGGGCACCCGCCGCCGGAGGACACCAAGCGTCCCCTGTGGATCCTGCTGGACCGTCCGGGCTCCCTCACCCATCTGGCCGCGGCAGAAGGCCGCCCGGATCCGCAGTCCCTGCTCCAGGTCCCGCTGCGGCACGGACGCGCGGCCAATGTGACGGTGGTCGTCGCCGAGGGCTTCGACTACGCGGACGCGCTCGGCGACTCGGTACGGCAGCACACACGCGCGCGCGTCGCACTGGGACCCGCGGCCCCGGAGCAACTGGCCGCGGTCCTCGGCGCGCTGCCGCACACGACCGCGCCGGTCCACGTTCCGCCTGGCCGCGGGTACGCCCGGCTGGGCGACGGCCCCGTCCACCGGCTGCAGGTCCCCGCGACCCCGGATCCGTACGACGACGCCACGAGCGACGCCGACCGGCAGGCGGTGCTGGCCCTGCTGCCCCCGCGGACCACCCCTGCGGACGGGGACCCGGCCCGCACGGAGCGCGTGCCTGCGGAGACGGTCCGGCTGGAAACGCTCCAGGCCGGTTCCGGGCCCGCGGACAACGCACCGGCGGACGCGGTGTCGCCGGACACCGTGCCCCTCGACACTGCGCCCGTGAAGACGACCCCGGCGAAGACGTCCCAGGCCAGGGCTGTCGCGGCGGACGCCATGGCGGCGGAGAGCCCCACCTGATCCACCCGGTTCCCACCCGGCACCCGGCGATCAGTGCGGCCAGGGCGGCGGCAGGAAAGCGAACGAGCCCCGCGGCGCAGCAGCCGCCGAGAACACTCCGTCCCGTCCCCGCGCCCCGCAGCGGCACCGCGCGCCCGAACGCCCGCCGCCGGAGGACGACCCGCAGCCACCGGCGGCAGAGCTCGCGCCGCGAGGAGGACGGCGGCACCGCGGACGACCCGTCGCTACGCGACGAAAGTCCGCGGCGCCTCCGTCCCGGTGCTCGCCCCCGACTCCACCAGGCGGGCCGCCGCCGCCAGCCGCGCCGCCGCCTCCTCGGCCACCGCACCGCCCACGGTGAACGGCAGCCGCACATAGCCCTCGAAGGCACCGTCGACGCCGAAGCGGGGGCCGGAGGGCACCCGCACCCCGACCCGCTCCCCCATCTCCGCCAGCCGCGAACCCGACAGGCCGCCCGCGCGCACCCACAGCGTGAGCCCGCCCCGGGGTACCTCGAACTCCCAGTCGGGCAGTTGTCGCCGTACCGCCGCCACCAGGGCGTCCCGGTTCTCCCGGGCCTCCCTCCGGCGCAGTGCCACCGCCTGTTCCCAGCCCCCGGTGCCGAACAGCCAGTTCACCGCCAACTGCTCCAGCACGGGCGTGCCCAGATCGGCGTAGGCCCGCGCCGCGACCAGGCTGCGGATGACGTCGGGGGCGGCGCGCACCCAGCCGATGCGCATCCCCGCCCAGAACGCCTTGCTGGCCGAGCCGACCGTGACCACCGTCGAGCCGGCCGGGTCGAACCCGCAGACCGGCCGCGGCAGCGCGGCACGGTCGAGGTCCTCGTCGAGCCACAGCTCGCTCATCGTCTCGTCGACGACGAGCACCGTGCCCGCCGAGCGGGCCGCGTCCACCATCCGGCGCCGCTGGTCCTCGTCGGCGAGCGCACCGGTCGGGTTGTGGAAGTCGGCGACGACGTACGCCATCCGCGGGGCCGCCTCGCGCAGCACCTGCCGCCAGCGGTCCAGGTCCCAGCCCGCGAGCCCGTCGGCCATGGCGGCGGGGACCAGCCGGGCGCCCGTCTCCCGCATCAGCTGGAGGATGTTGGCGTAGGACGGCGACTCCACCGCGATCCGCTCGCCGCGCCCCGCGAAGAGATGGCAGATCGCGTCGATCGCGCCCATCGCGCCGGTGGTGACCATGATCTGCTCGGGCATGGTCGGGATCCCGCGCGCGGTGTAGCGCTCGGCGATCATCGCGCGCAGCGGCGGGATTCCGGCCGGATAGTCGCCGTGGGTGCGGGCGTACGGGGGCAGTTCCTCCAAAGCTCCCTGGACGGCCCGGGTGAGCCACGGCTCGGGGGCGGGCAGGGACGCGCAGCCGAGGTCGATCACCGAGCCCAGCGACTCGGGCGGGAGCGGTTCGAGGCCCCGCGCGGGCAGCGGGTTCCCGGCGGGCACGGCGGTCCAGCTGCCCGCGCCGCGCCGGGACTCCAGGAAGCCCTCGGTGCGCAGCGCCTCGTAGGCGGCGGCGACCGTGGTGCGGCTCACGGACAGTGCCAGGGCCAGTTCGCGTTCGGCGGGCAGCCGGGCGGCCACCGGCACCCTGCCTTCCAGCACCAGCAGCCGGATGCCGTCGGCCAGCGCGCGGTAGGCGGGCGGGCGGCGGGTGCCGGGGGCGGCCGGGCGGTCCCGCTGGGGAGTGAGCAGTCGCGCGAGCTGCGCGGCACCCACCGCTGAGGTCCACTGCGCCACGGACATCAGTCCACCTTCCTCAGATTGGCCCTGAACGGCGTTTCGTACCCAGCCACAGAGTGCCATGAGTGAGGCCACCAACACCATCAGATGGCACCTTTCACCCACACCCGGCCAAGGCCGGTCAGGGCGGCGACGGCTCCAACCCGCCCGTGGGACCGCCGGCACAGAGCTTCCTGCGGGTTTTCGCCGCTGCGTCGGCAGCCCGCGGCAGCACGGCCGTTGCCGCGGGGTCACCCGGACGGGCGATACTGCGTCCGTGAGCACGCCACGACGCCACCCCTACCTCGACCATCCCGGCCCGATCCCGTTCGCCCACCGGGGCGGTGCCGCCGACGGCCTGGAGAACACCGTGGCGCAGTTCCGGCGCGCGGTCGGACTCGGTTACCGGTACATCGAGACCGACGTGCACCGCACCGCGGACGGGAAGCTCGTCGCCTTCCACGACGACACCCTCGACCGGGTCACCGACGGAGCGGGCCGGATCGCCGACCTCCCCTGGTCGGACGTGCGCGGCGCGCGCGTGGCGGGCAGCGAACCGGTGCCGCTCTTCGAAGAGTTGCTGGAGACCTTCCCCGAGGTGCGCTGGAACGTCGACCTCAAGGAGGAGCCGACGCTGCCGCCGTTCCTGGACCTGGTCGAGCGCACGGACTGCTGGGACCGGATCTGTGTCGGCTCCTTCTCCGAGAGTCGGGTGGCGCGCGCCCAGCGGCTCGCCGGGCCACGGCTCGCCACGTCGTTCGGCACCCGGGGCGTGCTGGGGCTGCGGCTGCGCTCCTGGGGAGTGCCCGCCGCCGTGCGCCGGTCCGCGGTCGCCGCCCAGGTCCCTCAGTCCCAGTCGGGCATCCCCGTGGTCGACCGGCGTTTCGTCCGCGCGGCACACGCGCGTGGGCTGCAGGTGCACGTGTGGACGGTCAACGAACCGGAACGGATGCACCGGCTCCTCGACCTGGGCGTCGATGGCATCATGACCGATCGCATCGACACATTGCGCAAGGTCATGGAGGACCGGGGCGTCTGGGCCTGAACACCCCGGTCCCACCGGGCCCGCGCGCGGGCACCTTCAGGGCGGCACCTTCACCGGGGAAGCGAGGGCACGGGTGAGCACGCGGACCGTGCGGGCGGGGGCGGCCGATGTCGCCGAACGGCGGCGCGAACAGCGCGGCTGGTACTTCTACGACTGGGCGTGCTCGGTCTATTCGACGAGTGTCCTGACCGTTTTCCTCGGCCCCTATCTGACCTCGGTCGCCGAGGCGGCAGCGGACTCCGAGGGCTTCGTGCACCCGCTCGGGATACCCGTGCGGGCGGGCTCGTTCTTCGCCTACGCGGTCTCCCTGTCGGTGATCCTCGCGGTCGTGGTCATGCCCCTGGCGGGTGGCCTGGCCGACCGCACCGGCCGCAAGAAGCACCTGCTCGCGGTCGCCGCGTACACCGGGGCAGCGGCGACGACGGCCATGTTCTTCCTGGACGGCGACCGCTATCTGCTCGGCGGGCTGCTGCTGGTCGTCGCGAACGCGGCGCAGTCCGTGGCGATGATGCTCTACAACTCCTATCTGCCGCAGATCGCCGGGCCCGAGGAGCGCGACGCGGTCTCCTCACGCGGCTGGGCCTTCGGCTACGCGGCGGGCGCCCTCGTACTGGTCGTCGATCTGGTCCTCTACTCGGCCCACGACTCCTTCGGCCTGTCCGAGACGGCCGCGGTGCGGATCTGCCTGGCCTCGGCCGGACTGTGGTGGGGCGCCTTCACGCTCGTACCGCTGCGCCGGCTGCGCGACCGCCGGACCGCGGTCGCCGCCGCCACGGCCCCGGGGCTGCGGCAGCTCGCGGCGACCGTGCGCGACATGCGCCGGCACCCGCTGACGCTGGCCTTCCTGCTGGCGTACCTCATCTACAACGACGGCATCCAGACGGTGATCTCGCAGGCGTCGGTCTACGGCTCCGAGGAACTGGGACTCGGCCAGTCGACCCTGATCGTGGCCGTGCTGCTGGTCCAGGTGCTGGCCGTGGCGGGAGCGCTGGCGATGGGGCGGCTGGCCCGGCGCTACGGCGCGCAGCGCACGATCCTCGGCTCGCTCGTCGCCTGGACGCTCACCCTGGCGGCCGGGTACTTCCTGCCCGCCGGGGCACCGGTGTGGTTCTTCGTGCTCGCCGCCGGGATCGGGCTGGTGCTCGGCGGCAGCCAGGCGCTGTCCCGGTCGCTGTTCTCGCACCTCGTCCCGCCGGGCAAGGAGGCCGAGTACTTCGCGGCGTACGAGGTGAGCGACCGCGGGATGAGCTGGCTCGGCCCGCTGCTGTTCGGTCTCACCTACCAGCTGACCGGCAGCTACCGTTCGGCGATCATCTCCCTGGTGGTCTTCTTCGTCATCGGGTTCGCGCTGCTCGCACGGGTCCCCGTGCGCAGGGCGATCGGCGCGGCCGGGAACCCGGTCCCGGAGAAGATTTAGCACGGATTTAGCACTCGTCGCGAAAGAACGGTAGTGTACGCCTTTGGCCTGCCAGGCGTACCGTTACTGCGCGTCAGAGTTACTGAAACGCTGGGTGACATCTACTAGTAGATGTGACAAACCGGGCGCCGATGGGTACTGCACTGGTTGACAAGGCTGCGGCTACGACGGCGACGCATGACCCGGAACGGGACTCGGAACGGGAATCTTTACCGCCGACCGGACGTTGACCGGATGACGACGACAGCGACACCTGTCCTGTGGGCGACAAGCCCGGGAGGCACGATTCATGAGTGAGCGAGCTCTTCGCGGTACCCGCCTCGTGGTGACCAGCTACGAGACGGACCGCGGTATCGACCTGGCTCCGCGCCAGGCCGTGGAGTACGCATGCGAGAAGGGGCACCGCTTCGAGATGCCCTTCTCGGTCGAGGCGGAGATCCCGCCGGAGTGGGAGTGCAAGGTCTGCGGTGCCCAGGCACTCCTGGTGGACGGCGACGGCCCTGAGGAGAAGAAGGCCAAGCCCGCCCGCACACATTGGGACATGCTGATGGAGCGGCGCACCCGTGAGGAACTCGAAGAGGTCCTTGAGGAGCGGCTGGCGGTTCTGCGCTCCGGGGCGATGAACATCGCGGTTCACCCCCGGGACAGCCGTAAGTCCGCCTAGCGGGCATCCGGACAACTCGGCACATGAGCCATCGCGGGCGCCGTACGTGAGTCAGACGTACGGCGTCCGCGTTTTTGCGCCAACTCGCCGCCGCGGCACCGCGTCGCCATGGACGGCACGGGCCACGGCGGGCCTCAGCGCGCCAGGGGCGGGCGCGGCTCGCGGGCCGCGTCCTCCGGTGCGCCGGCTTCCTCCTTGATGACCTCACCCTGGACGACCTTGCCGTCGGGGCGGTGCATGCGGGCCTGCTGGAAAGCGTCCCCCAGGGAGCCGGGGGCCGCTTTGCCGAGCCTGCGCTCAAAGATCCGCTCCGCGTAGCGGCTCACGGCCTTCTGGACCGGTGGGACCAGCAACAGCAGACCCGCCACGTCCGAGACCAGCCCCGGAACGATCAGGAGCAGGCCGCCCAGCATCATCAGGCCGTTGCCGCCGCCGCGCTCCGGGGACCCCCCGCGCTGCATCGCCTCGTTCAGGCTCCGGAAGGCACGGCGGCCCGCCCGCTTGATGACCACCGAACCGGCCACGACGCCGGCCACCAGCAGCAGGAACACCGTGAAACCGCCCGCCGCTCCGGCGACCTGGGTCAGCAGCCAGATCTCCAGGACGAACCAGACGGCGATGCCCAGCGGCAGATAACGGCGCAGCCGGGAGCGGTGAGGCCGGGCCGGGGGCGGAGGAGTCTGAGCGCCAGTCGTCATACCCCCAGTGTGCCTGGATCCCGCTCTGTACGGGACAAGGGGGCGGCCGCCGTCGGAAGGGACACGGGACCTTGCGACCGGCCGGGTCACGTCGCGGACGGCCGGCGACGGATCACGGGCCGCCCGGCGGCAACGTCAGACCCGTCCGGCGCCATGCCGGGCCCGTCCAGCCGAGTGTCCGGCCGGCCCGCTGCCGGCCGGACGTCAGGACTTGCGCTTCCCCGTGATCTTGCCGACCCGTTCGCCCACGCCCCACGAGGTGACCCGCCACAGCGCCTCCACGAGGATGTCGCGGCTCATCTTGGAGTCGCCCAGTTCCCGCTCGACGAAGGTGATCGGGACCTCTACGACGTGGTAGCCCGCCTTGACGGCACGGCGGGCGAGGTCGACCTGGAAGCAGTAGCCCTGGGAGGAGACCTCGTCCAGACCGAGACCTTCGAGGGTCTCGCGGCGGAAGGCGCGGTAGCCGCCGGTGATGTCGCGCAGCGGCAGGTCGAGGGCGAGCCGCGAATAGAGGCTGCCGCCGCGGGAGATGAACTCCCGGCTCCTGGGCCAGTTCACCACCCGGCCGCCCGGCACCCAGCGGGAACCCAGCACCAGGTCGGCGCCCTTGAGCGCGGTCAGCAGCCGGGGCAGTTCCTCGGGCTGGTGCGAGCCGTCGGCGTCCATCTCGACCAGCACGCCGTATCCGTGCTCCAGGCCCCAGCGGAAGCCCGCGAGATAGGCGGCGCCCAGGCCCTCCTTGCCCTTGCGGTGCAGCACCTGGACGTGGTCGTCCGCGACGGCGAGCTCGTCGGCTAGCTTGCCCGTGCCGTCCGGGCTGTTGTCGTCGGCCACCAGCACGTGCGCCTCGGGGACGGCCTTGCGTACCCGGCCGACGATCGCCTTGACGTTCTCCGCCTCGTTGTAGGTCGGGATGATCACCAAAGCCGTACCGAGCGGACCGAACTGCCTTCCCCCGGACTGAGCCGCGGGGGTCCCGTCGCCGTCGTTCACTGCTGTCCCTTCATGTCGTACGCAGGGGTCCACCATAGTGGCCGTCGCCTGCGATGACGTGCTGACTGGTTTGTGTGGCGGTGTCGATTCCGCAAGAGCGGGGTAAGACCACGCGCCGGGCGCGGGTTCCCGCTGCGGATGGAGGCCCGGCGCCCTTCGGGCCGACCTGGGACCCGCTGGCTGCGGGTCGACCGAAAGCCGTTGTCTACTGAGCGTCCGGGCCCCACCCGGGTCGCACCTCCCCGACCGGCCGGAACGTTCCCTCGTCGGCGCGGGCGCTGAGCCTGGCTCCCAGCGACGGTGCCCCGGTGCGGCGCACCGTCCCTGACCCAGCGGCGCTGCGACAAGTGCGCGGAAGCTCCCCGGTCGGGCGTCCGGTGGTGGACTCGGCCGAACCTACCGGCCCCCGGCCGGGGGCTGTCAACAGCCGTTTGACCTGCATGGATACCTGTTCGTCCCAGGTCCTCGCGGAGGATGCGCAGGTCGCGCGACGGGGCGGCGGACGATGATCGCCGCCGCGCCACCCCGGGAGATCACTCGCCCGGCCCTACGAACACCGTCCGCCCGCCCACCACGGTGCGCAGACAGACCGGCAGGTCACGGCCCGGGGTCAGGTCGGGCAGTCCCGGCGTGCCCGAGCGCGGGTCCGTCGACCAGCGCGCGACGCGGTCGTCGGGCGCCTGCACGACCAGTTCGTCGGTGCGCCACACCGCGTAGTCCGCGGGAGCGCCGGGCACCAGGACGCCCGCGTCGTCCCGGCCCACGGCCCGCCAGCCGCCACGGGTGTGCGCGGTGAACGCGGCGCGTACCGAGATGCGGTGCTCGGACGTGCGGTGGAAGGCCGCCGCGCGCACCGTGCCCCAGGGGTCGAGGGGCGTGACGGGGCTGTCGGAGCCGAGGGCGAGGGGGACGCCCGCGCGCAGCAGGGCCGCGAACGGGTTGAGCGCACGGGCCCGCTCCGGGCCGAGCCGTCGGGCGTACATGCCGTCCGCACCGCCCCACAGCGCGTCGAAGGCGGGCTGGACGGAGGCGGTCAGGCCCAGTTCGGCGAAGGCGGCGATGGTCTCGGGGGTGAGGAGTTCCGCGTGCTCCACCCGGTGCCGGGCCGCGCGGATCCGGCCGAGGCCGATCTTCTCGGCGGCGCCGCGCACGCCCTCGACCACGGCCGTCACCGCGGCGTCGCCGATGGCGTGGAAGCCCGCCTGCATCCCCGCCTCGGTGCAGGCGATCACGTGTGCGGTGACCGCCGCGGCGTCGAGGTAGCCGAGGCCGGTGTGGTCGGCGTCGGCGTAGGGCTGGTGCAGACAGGCGGTGTGCGAGCCGAGGGCGCCGTCCACGAACAGGTCGCCCGCGGCGCCGAACGCGCCCAGCTCCCGGGCCTTCGCGACGCCCTCGTCGCCCTGTTCGGCCCAGTAGCCGACGACGCGGGGGCCGGGCTCCCGCGCGGCGAGCTCCAGCAGGCCGGTGAAGTCGTCCTCGGAGGAGATCCGCGGGCCGCCGCACTCGTGGAGGGTGCCGATGCCGAGGGAGGCGGCGTGCGCGAGGGCGGCCCGCTGCGCCTCGGTGCGCTGGGCGGGCGTGACGGCCGCGAGCGCGGCGGCCCGCACGGTGTGGTGGTCGTCACCGGTGAGCGGGGCGTCCTCGCGGGCGATCCGGTCCGGCAGCAGGTCCAGCAGGGCGGTGCTCACGACGGCCGAGTGGACGTCGATGCGGGAGAGGTAGAGCGGGCGCCCGCCGGTGGCCTCGTCCAGTTCCGCGCGGGTCGGGGGCCGGCCGCCGGGCCAGCGGGCGGCGTCCCAGCCGTGTCCGAGCAGCACACGGTCGCCCGGGCGGGCCGCGGCGAACTCGCGGACCAGGGCCAGCGCCGCTTCGCGGGTGGGGGCCGCCGACAGGTCGAGGCCGGTGCGGGCCAGACCGGTGGAGGTGAGGTGCACATGGGCGTCGGTGAAGGCCGGGGTGACCAGGGCGCCGTCCAGGTCGACCACCTCGTCGACGCCGTCGGCGAAGGCGTCGGCGGCACCCTCGGAACCGACCCAGGCGACCTGGCCGTGCTCCACGACCATCGCGGTCGCGAAGGGGTCGGCGGGACTGTGCACTTCTCCTCGGCGCAGGAGAACGGTCTTCGGGCCGGAGGGTCGCTCGCTCATGCCCCACAGTCTCTCGCGGATCACCGGCCGCACGGCACTCGGGGCGTACCGCGGAGGTGCTCGCGGACCGGGCGGACGCAAACGGGACACGCCGTCGGTGCCGACGCCGCGCGCGGCGCAGCCGACCGGGCCCGCCGAGACCACCGACACCACCTGGTCCGCACGACTCGCACAGCCCGCAGAGACCTCAGAGACCTCAGAGGATCGTGCGGTGCAGCTGTGCGTGCGGGCCCGCGGCTCAGATCTTCGGCGGCCGGGCCTCGTACGGCGTGGACAGGACCACCGTGGTGCGCGTGGACACACCCGCGAGGGACCGCAGCCGGGCCAGCAGTTCCTCCAGTTCGTGCGGTGTGCCCACCCGTACCTTGAGGATGTAGTTCTCGTCGCCGGCGACGCTGTGGCACGCCTCGATCTCGGGGATACCGGCGAGGCGGTCCGCGATGTCGTCGGGAGCGCTGGGGTCGAACGGTTTCACCGAGATGAAGGCGGTCATGGGCAGTCCCACGGCCTCGGGGTCGACGATCGCGGCATAGCCGCGGATGACTCCGCGCTGTTCCAGCCGGCGCACCCGCTGGTGCACGGCCGACGTGGACAGGCCGGTGGCCCTGCCCAGGTCTGTGTAGCTCATCCGCCCGTCCGTGACGAGCAACTGCACGATCTGACGGTCCAGCTCCTCCATGGCGCCAGAATTTACCGTGCGCTTGATCTCCTCGGATACCCGACCAACCCAGGTCATACCCGGTTTGAGCCGTCCCCGAGGGCCGGCGGCCGCGTTGCGGAGGGACAAAACAACCGCACCGGGCAGCCGCGAAGGGGGTGTGACGAACACCACATCCTTTGGGCTAGCTCCGTAATGCTCTCGTGATTACCGCCGAGAGCGGACGGGAAGTGCTTGCTGTGGTCGAGGCCGCAGTGCCTTCACGGCCCAGCCCGAGGGGGAGAATCCCATGCAGAGTCTTAAGCGCCCTGGTCGTACCGTGCCCAAGCGGCAGCAGCCGGCGGTCGAGCCCCAGCCGGAGGGCGTCGAACCCTACGCCGACGACATCGAGGAACTCGACGCCTACGAAACCTTCGAGATGTACCGGGTGATCTGCCCGGACTGCGCGCAGCCCATCGCCCTGCTGGCGGACGAGGACGTCCTGCCGGAGCACGCGCTGTGTGCCTCGCCGTGGAACCCGTTCGGTCTCACGGTGTGCTCGGGCACGGGCCGTTCGGCCGCCCAGGCCCGGTCCGCGGACGAATCCGCCGCCCCCCAGGAACAGGACACCGCCCTCCTGCTGACGCTGCCGCAGAGCCTGGACTGGCGGACGCAGCCCTTCTCGCACGTCGGCGGCCCGAGCTCGCGCCCGATGCGGGTACCGGAAATGCGCCGCCAGGCCGCCTGAGCCGGCCCGGTCAGTCCCGATAATCGCCCTGCACCATGGCCCGCAGGCTGGCGTGGTGCAGGATCAGCGTGTCCGGGTCCGCCGGCCGGGCGACTTCTCCGAAGTGCAGTTGCCGGTAGGCGATGCGCAGCATGACGATCGCGTGCCGCAGGGCGGCGTACAGGATGTGGAAGTCCATGTCCCGGGGCGGGTGGCCGGTGAGCCGGGCGTAACGTTCCTCCACTCGTTCGCGGCGCAGCAGGTCCGGCAGTCCGCACTGTCCGGCGGCGACCGTCAGGTCGTGGAAGAAGCGGTGCAGATAGATGGTCCAGCCGAGGTCCACCTCGCGCGGGGCGAGCGCCGCCATCTCCCAGTCGAGTACGCCGACGGGGTCGAAGCCGTCGTAGACGACGTTCCCGATGCGTGCGTCTCCCCAGGTGAGCACGGGCTGTGCGGGCTCCCGCGGCCAGAGTTCGACGAGCCGGTCGAACGCCGCCTCGATCAGCGGTGACCTGGGCAGGCCGTCCACCACCCAGGCGTAGTAGTCGCGCTGTGCGGTCACGTGCCGCCGCAGGCAGTCGCCGTCGCCCGGCAGCGCGAGGAACCCCGCCTCGGCCGGCGGGACCTGATCGTGCAGCCGGGCCAGCAGCCCGACCGTGGCGGCCTCCAGGTGCGCACGCTCCGCGGGGCTCGCCGCGTGCAGCCAACTCCCCTCGTACGTATAGGGCATGACGTCCGGGGGCACCCGTCCGGCAACCCGCTCCATGACGAAGAACGGCGCACCCAGCGGGCCGGGATCCTCCTCCAGCCACAGCACCTTCGGCACCGGCAGGTCGGTGCGCTCGCCCACCAGCCGCATGGTGCGGTACTGACGGACCATGTCGTAGCGCGGGAAGACGGTGTACGCCGCCGGATCCGCCGCCAGCCGCAACGCGCAGGCCGTTCCGGGAGCACCGCCCGCCCCGGCGGAGCCGGGAGAGCCGGCGGGCGGTTCGGGGTGCTCGATGTCGAACAGCAGGGTTTCGCTGGACATGCCGTTCGAGGCGGGGACGGAGACCCGGACCGCGGTGGCGCCGGGCAGTCTGGTGCGGAGCCAGCCGGTGAGCCGGCGGGCGACGTCCGCGGGGTCGCGGGTGGTGGTGCGGGGGCGCGGTGCCGTGGCCATCTCGACCTCCTTCAGGGCGCCACCGAGTCGAAGCCGGTGAATCCGCTGGGATCGTGCCGTCCGAACGAGCCGTGCTCGAAGATGCCGTACCCGACCCGCCCGTCGAACCGGAACCTGGCGGAGTGGTCGACGACCCCGAAGGCGGCCCGGGAGGAGGGCGGCGCCGGCGGGTCGGTGAGGTCGTAGGTGCGGCTGTCGGTCCAGCCCCGGCCGCGCCAGGTGCCGTGCTGCCAGTCGTCGGCGGGCGGGTACCCGGCGCCGATCGCGAGCGGGGAGGAGGTCAGCACCTCCATGTCGAGCGGCTGGGGCTCGCGCGGGTCGCCCAGGTGGATCACCGCCCGCTCCGGGTGGCGGGTGCCGGACCGGTAGCCGATCTCGGCCCGGGGCCAGCCGAGTTGGCGGTCGCGCCGGCCGGGTCGGACGAGGGTGGCGTCGTTGAGGGTGCGGTAGCCGTCGGCGTCCTCCTGGGTGATCACCATGAGGAACCGGTCGGCGAAGCGGACGGGACACCAGATCCAGTGGAAGCCCCCGGCCGGCTGCTCCTCGGCGAACCGGCCGCCCTCCTCCCCCGGTATCGGCCGCACGCCCCAACTGCGGTCACGGGTGCCGGTCCACTCCGCGGCGTCGACCCGCAGTTCCTCGTCGCCGGCCCGGATCACGCCCTCCACGGTGCCGGCCTGGACGAATCGGCGCCCTTCCAGGGTGAGCCGGTCGCCGCGGCGCTGAAGGTGGTGGGGCTCCCACAGGGCGGGGAACGCGGCCGTCCACGTCAGGTCGTACGACAGCGCGCCCTCGCCCGTCAGCCGCAGCCGGCGCAGCGGCTCCTGGACCTCGATCCTGAGCGGGCCGACGGCGAGGTGCATCCGGTCGTCGCCGAGCGCGTCCGAGGTGCGCACCGCGTGCAGGGTGTCGCCGAGCCGGAGAGTGGCGTAGGCATCGATCACGCCCAGGTTGGGGTAGACCCCGAGCCCGAGGATCAGCAGGGCGCGTCCCTGGTGGTCGAGGACGTGGAAGATGCAGCGGTCGTAGGCGTTCCGGTCCCCGGTGGCCAGGTGCTTCATGGACAGCGGCACCTGGTGCACGGGGTACTCGTCGAGCGGCACGGGACGGTCGTCGGCCACGGAATCCCCCTGGAGAGAGTGGAGCTGACGGTACGTCAGCAAACCGGACGAAGCCAGAGGCGGAACAGGACGGACCCCGGACGCGGCCCGGACACGGACACGGATGCCGACGTGGGCCGGGACGGCGGCCTGCCCCGCCGCCGCGTGCGCCCGCCCACGGCGACCGGGAGCCGCACCGGCCCCCGGACCACGGCACCCGAAGGGCACCCGGCCCCGCCAGGTGAGTTCAGCGCCCCTCGGGCCCCGCCAGGTGCCGGGCGATGACCATCCGCTGGATCTGGTTGGTGCCCTCGACGATCTGCAGCACCTTCGCCTCGCGCATGTAGCGCTCCACCGGGAAGTCGGCGGTGTAGCCGTATCCGCCGAGCACCTGCACCGCGTCGGTGGTCACCTTCATCGCGGTGTCGGTGCAGTGCAGCTTGGCCATGGCCGCCTGCTTGGCGAACGGAAGACCCGCGTCACGCAGCCGGGCGGCGGCCAGGTAGAGCGCGCGGCCCGCCTCGATCTGGGTCGCCATGTCGGCGA
This sequence comes from Streptomyces sp. NPDC006012, assembly GCF_042871185.1. Taxonomy (NCBI): domain Bacteria; kingdom Bacillati; phylum Actinomycetota; class Actinomycetes; order Kitasatosporales; family Streptomycetaceae; genus Streptomyces; species Streptomyces sp. NPDC006012. The sequence continues at coordinate 390,457 of NZ_JBIAIE010000005.1, read as the reverse complement.
GCAGGAAGCGCAGGCCCTGGAAGTCGGAGATCGGCCGCCCGAACTGCCGGCGGCCGGCGGCATAGCCGACGGCCTCGTCCAGCGCCGCCTGGGCCAGCCCGATCGCGCAGGCGGCTATGCCGAGCCGCCCGGAGTCGAGTGCGGCGAGGGCGATGCCGAAGCCCTGGCCCTCCTCACCTATCCGCCGCTCGTCGGACACCCTTACACCGTCGAAGTGGATCTGGGCGGTGGGCGAGCCCTTCATGCCCATCTTCTTCTCCGGCGCCGCCGCGCTCAGGCCCTCGGCGTCGCCGGGCACCAGGAAGGCGGTGATCCCGCGCGCTCCTTCCGCTCCGGTGCGCGCCATCACCGTGTAGAAGTCGGCGACCCCGCCGTGCGTGATCCACGCCTTGGTGCCGTCGATCACCCAGTCCGGGCCCCGCCCGGCCCCGCTCGCGCCGGCGGTGTCCCCGCCCCGGGCGGCGCCCGCGTCCGCGCGCACCGCCTTGGTCCGCAGGGAGGCGGCGTCCGAGCCGGAGGACGGCTCGGAGAGGCAGTAGGCGCCGAGCAGTCCGCCGCCGAGCATGGCGGGCAGGTGCCCGGCCCGCTGTTCCTTGCTGCCGTGGGCGGCGAGCGGATAGCAGGCCAGGGTGTGCACGCTGACCCCGAGGCCGACGGTGAGCCGGGCCGCGGCCAGTTCCTCCAGGACCTGGAGGTAGACCTCGTAGGGCTGGTCACCGCCGCCGTACTCGGCGTCGTAGGGCAGGCCGAGCAGTCCGGATTCGGAGAGCAGGGTGAAGATCTCGCGCGGGAAGCGCCCGGCGTCCTCTTCCTCGGCCGCTCGCGGGGCGATCTCACGCTGGGCGATCTCGCGGACGAGCGAGATCAGGTCCCTGGCCTCGTCCGTGGGCAGCTGACGCTCCACGGGCTGAAGGGCACGGTCGGACATGGCGACGGCCTCCTCCCTTGTCGGGCGAATCGGCGAACGCGCGCCGCGGGTGGGGCGGCTCCGCCTGGGTCGTTCCTCCGCTGTCGCGGCGCGCGCTCCCGAGTTGCGGAAGACGCCGGCCTACGGCTGTGTGCTGCGAGTATGCCCGATCAGCGCCCTACGGTCACGGGTTAACGAGCGCTTACTCCGGCAGATGTTCCACCCGTTCCGAATCCCGAAGCCGGTCCGAACCATTGACCAGAGTGGTCTAGTCCTCCTAGCCTCTCGGGTCAACGCTTGATCGCGTTCATGCCAATCGGCGCGCGTTCCCCTCTCCCCCACGAGGAGACACACCGATGCACGTTTCCCTTCGTTCCCGCCCCCTGCGGGGGCTGCTCTCGGCCGTGTGCGGCGCCGTCCTCGGCGCCGGGCTGCTGGCCGGCGCGGGCAGCGCCACGGCGGCGGCCCCCACGGCCGCCACCGCCCCGGCACCGAAGGCCGCCGCCGCAGGTTCCAAGGTCGTCGGCTACTTCACGGAATGGGGCGTCTACGACCGCAAGTACTTCGTCAAGAACGTCGAGACCTCCGGCTCGGCCGACAAGCTGACCCATATCAACTACGCCTTCGGCAACGTCACCGGAGGCAAGTGCGCGATGGGCGACGCCAACGCGGCGACCGACCGGGCCTTCACCGCCGCGGAGTCCGTGGACGGCGTCGCGGACACCTGGGACCAGCCGCTGCGCGGCAACTTCAACCAGCTCCTCAAGCTGAAGCAGAAGCACCCCGGCCTGAAGATCCTGTGGTCCTTCGGCGGCTGGACCTGGTCCGCGGGCTTCGGCGAGGCGGCGAAGGACCCCGCCGGGTTCGCCCAGTCCTGCTACGACCTGGTGAACAACTCCAAGTGGGCGGGCCTCTTCGACGGCATCGACATCGACTGGGAGTACCCGAACGCCTGCGGCAACACCTGCGACACCAGCGGCCGGGACGCCTTCAAGAACGTGCTGGCGGCGCTGCGCTCGAAGTTCGGCTCCAGCAGCCTGGTGACCGCGGCGATCACCGCGGACGCCTCCAGCGGCGGCAAGATCGACGCCGCGGACTACGCGGGCGCGGCCCCGTACGTCGACTGGTACGACCCGATGACGTACGACTTCTTCGGCGCCTGGGACGCGACCGGTCCGACGGCCCCGCACTCGCCGCTGACCTCCTACTCCGGCATCCCGAAGGCCGATTTCAACTCTTCCGCGACCATCGCGAAGCTGAAGGGCCTCGGCGTACCGGCCGACAAGCTGCTGCTCGGCATCGGCTTCTACGGCCGCGGCTGGACCGGCGTCACCCAGGACGCACCCGGCGGCACGGCGACCGGCCCGGCGGCGGGTACCTATGATCAGGGCATCGACGACTACAAGGTGCTCAAGACCAAGTGCCCGGCGACCGGCACCGTGGGCGGCACCGCGTACGCCAGGTGCGGCAGCGACTGGTGGAGCTACGACACCCCGTCGACCATCGCGACCAAGATGACCTACAAGAACGAGCAGGGCCTCGGCGGCACCTTCCTCTGGGAGCTGAGCGGGGACACCTCGAACGGCGAACTGATCAAGGCCATCAGCTAGGACCAGCGGCGCAGGGCGGGGCGGGGGCCGAGGGGCCCGCGTCCCGCCTCGGTCGTCCCTGCGGCCGGTGGGACGGCGGGGACGCGAACTCACAGCACCGCGCGCCCGCGGCCGGACGGCGGCGGGCAGCCGGTCGGTGTTCGATCCGGACCCGGTCCCAAGAGGCTGCCGGACGTCCACGGCAATGCCGGACGTCCACGGCAGGTCAGCACATCACAGCAGGCCCAGCTGGGTCACGAGCATGGCCAGGACCACGACCAGGGTCCAGCCCACCACGTGCTCAAGGACTTTCGGCCCGTCGTCCCGGGGGCCACCGGTGCGGGTACGGACGGCGGAAGCTGAGTGTGCGGTCATGACATCTCACTGGGTCGGCTGCGCTGGACGGACTCCCCCACCGTGCTGTCCACCATGCCACCGCCGGCGGCCCGCGCGGCGGAGAGGTTGGTCACAGGCGCACAGCCCCCGGCTGTCACAGGCGGCACAGCCCCCGGGCACCAGGGGCCGGTGCCCGGGAGCCGCGCCGCCCATCGGCTCAGCGCACACCGACCGCCGCGAGCGCCTGCCGCTGGCGTGCCGTCGGCTGCGCCGGGAAGTAGAGGTAGCAGACCCCGCCGGTGCCCGACGCCACCGCGCCACTGGCGTTGTACCGCTTGGTCCTGAGCCAGATATTTTCCCACTCGCGCCGCGGGTAGACGCGGCGCACCGCCTGGTTGTCCGGCGAGGCCGGGTCGTTGGCGATCACATCGCCCTCGGCGGTGAAGCCGATCACCGTCATCAGGTGCCCCGAGGTGCCGTACCCGGCACCGGTCAGCTCCGTCTTGAGGAACGACTGGGACGTGATGGCCGGGATGCCGGCCGCGATCAGCGTCTCCAGGTCGGTGAGCGAGCCGAGCCGGGTGACCACGCCCTGCAAGCCCTGGAAGGTGGCCGCGTAGGCCGCGTTGAACGGCCAGTTGCCGCAGCCCGCGTACTGGTAGTCGTAGGTGTACCGGGCGGCGTGGTCCACCTGCGGGTCGGCGTAGTCCGGGTCGACCCAGGACAACTGCTCGGGGGTGAGCCGGCCGCCCCAGTACTCGATGATCATCTGCGAGGAGGTGGGGCTGCACCACGCCTCACCGCCGTTGTCGTACTCCGGGTACTGGCCCGCGTGCACCTCCTGCGAGTACCGCGGGACGACCAGTTCCTGGGCGAGGCCGGGCGTGGAGGCCGGGACGGTGAAGCGGTCCGGGACGTCGGAGCCCATCGCGCCGAGCCGCCAGACGGTGGGGGTCAGCTTCGTGCCGGGCCTGCGGTAGAGGGTGAGCCGGAGCCGGTACGACACCAGGCGCAGCCCCGTGGAGGCGTCGTCGATGGCGAAGGTGTCCGTCCAGACGCTGCTCCTGCCGTCGCTCTGGCCGTCCACGGAGGTCCGCCGGATGTCCTGGTCACCGGCGGCCCAGCGGCCCATCACGTACCACGGGGTCGGCGTGCCGTCGGAGTACGTCCCGCTCAGCTCGACCTGGAGCCAGGTGCCCTCCGGGGTGTGCGCGTTCCAGGAGGCGATGGCCTCGGTCGACGGGACGGAGAGGCGGTGGACCGGCGAGGTCCAGGTGGCGTACTCCCAGGCGGCGGTGGTGCCGGTGTGCGGGTCGGTGTAGTCGGTGGTGCCCGCGGGGGCGGCGATCACCACGCCGGGCCGGGCGCCCGTGACGGCCCGCGCTCCCTTGACGGCACCGGAACGCCAGTCGGCGTACGTGGTCCAGGCGCGGTAGTCCGCGGTCGGGGCGGGTGCCGGGTCGTCGGTGTCGGGGACGGACGCGGACGCGGCGGCCGCCGGTCCTGCGCCCGAGGCCACGGCGGCGGCGACCGCGACGGTCAGGACGGTTCTACGGGACGGGTGTTCGGCGTTGCTCATCGGCGGAAGTACCCCCAGGTGTCCGTGTCTGCACAGGTCCGCTCCGCGGCGGGGCTGCCCGCGGGCCCGACGGCCGTGCTGTTGTCCGCCAACTATGGATCAGGCGGCATGCCCCTGCCAGCACTTCGACCCAGGCCGCGCCCACGAATATTGGTCTCGTCCACTGGCGGCACCGGACCGGTCCCACGGGCGCCACTAGGATGTTTCCGAAATACCGCCCACGCACCCTCGCCCCGGGATCCGCCATGCACGACCTCGCCTCCCGACTGCGCCGCCGCCCGCCGTCCTGCGGTCCGGTCCGGCTGATCGGCATCGACGGCCACGCGGGCTCGGGGAAATCCACGTTCACCGGGAAGGTGGCCGCCGCTCTGGGCGGGGCGCCGGTGCTGCACCTCGACGACATCGCGAGCCACGACGAACTGTTCGGCTGGACCGCACGGCTGCTGGCCCAGGTGATCGAACCACTGGCCCGGGGCGCGAGCGCGTCGTACGCCCCCTACGACTGGCGGGCGCGGTCCTTCGGCCCACCGCGCCCGCTGCACCCGGCACCCGTGGTCCTCGTCGAGGGCGTCGGGGCGGGCCGGCGGGCCCTGCGGCCGCATCTGGCGGGGCTGCTGTGGATGGAGCTGGCACGCGAGGAGTCCTGGGCCCGCGGGCGCCTGCGGGACGGGAGCGAGCAGCGGGAGTTCTGGGCCGGCTGGGTCGCGGCGGAGCGCCGGCACTTCGCCGCGGACCCTTCACGGCCGTACGCCGACCTGCTGGTACGCCAGTCACAGCAGGGGTACGAGGTGCTCCCGGGGCCCGCCGCCCCCGGCGGATCCGACCGGATCGTCACACTGGGTGATGGCCCGTCGGCCGTGTGCTGACCTTGTGAAGGTCTCTGCATGAGAACTTCTCCGGTCGCTTCAACTCCGCTTGACCCGGGGGCCGTACAGGACTTACGTTCTCGATGTGCGGCCATTCGGAGCCGCCCACAGACGCGAGGCCCCCGGTTGTTCCCCCGTGATCGGGGGCTTCGTTCTGCCAGCACCCCCCTTTCCCGCACGCGCACCGCGCCGATCCGCTCACCCACGGTCACTGTGCGGTGTGCGCCCCGTCTGCTCCCACCTCGTCAAACGGCCCGTGCGACACCCTTCGGCGGGCGCCCACCGCGCGGGTACGATGCCCCTGGTGCGACCTACGATCGGCAGTTTCGCGCACCTGCAACTCCGGTCCGCGGCACAGCGGTTCGACCAAAGGCGACCACCGGGCACACGCCCGGCGGTGAACCAACCGGGGCACGGTTTGTGGGGGACGTGATGGACTTCGGCACGCAGGGCCCCGAGGCCCCTGCCGACCTCGCCTGGCTGCGAGGCGTGGACGCCTACACGATGGGCGCCTATCCACAGGCGGAAGAAGAGTTCCACACCGCGGTGCGGCTGGATCCGGGGATGGCCGACGCCTGGCTCGGGCTGCACGCGCTGCGCGTCGACACGACGACCGCGCTGCTGCGGATGTTCCGGCACCGGGACCGCTTCGGCGAGCAGCGGGCCCGGCACCGCCGGGCCCTCAACTCCTGGTACTGGCTGGGCTGGTGGGTGCAACCGGTGCTGGAGAGCCCGCGCGACCTGCTGCTCGCGCACTCCTCGCACTGGCTGGACGGCCGCCATGTGCCGGAGCTCGACCGGGCGCTGGCCGGCCTGCCGCCCGTGGACACCGACCCGCAGGTCCGCTTCCTGCACGCCTGCCGCGCGTATCTCGTCAAGGACTGGGAACAGCTCGTCCGGCACACCGACTCGCTGCAGGACGACGCCATGCTCGGCATCGAGGCGGGCCTGTTCGGCGGCATGGCCCGGGTCCGCCTGGAGATGTACGGCCAGGCGGAACCGCTGCTGGCGGCGGCCCTGATGCGCTGCCGCAGCGAGCAGCCGCAGCGCAAGGAGCTGCGCTACTGGCTGGCCCGGGCGCACGAGGGCACGGGCCGCAGCGCCGCCGCCCTCCCCCTGTACCGGGCGGTGCACCGGGTCGACCCCGCTTTCATGGACACCTCGGCGCGGCTCGCCGCCATCGCCGAGGGCGACGGGTACGACGACGCGGCGGACCTCGCGGCGATCATGCTCACCGGGGCCGGGCAGGACAGCGTGGACGGCCCGGACCTGCTCGACCCCTTCTTCGGCACCGAGGGCCGCGACCTGCGGCTGCCCGAGCCCGACCTGCCGCCGGCCGGCTCGCTGCCGGCGGTGACCGATCCGACGGTACGGCAGCGGGCCGGTCTGCCGTCGCCGCCGCTGCCCCCCGGTCCCACCGATCCCGCCCTGCTGGAGGAAGCGCTCGCCGAACTGGAGCGCATGGTGGGGCTGGAGCCGGTGAAACGCCAGGTCAAGGCGTTGTCGGCGCAGTTGAACATGGCGCGGCTGCGGGCCGGTCAGGGACTGCCGGTACAGCCGCCGAAGCGGCACTTCGTCTTCTCCGGCCCCTCGGGCACCGGCAAGACCACCGTCGCCCGCATCCTCGGCCGGGTCTTCTACGCCCTCGGGCTGCTCGGCGGCGACCACATGGTGGAGGCCCAGCGGGCCGACCTGGTCGGCGAGTACCTGGGCCAGACCGCCGTGAAGGCCAACGAGCTGATCGACTCGGCGATCGGCGGCGTGCTGTTCGTGGACGAGGCGTACTCGCTGTCCAATTCCGGCTACGGCAAGGGCGACGCCTACGGTGACGAGGCACTTCAGGTGCTGCTCAAGCGGGCGGAGGACAACCGGGACCACCTGGTGGTGATCCTGGCCGGCTATCCCGAGGGCATGGACCGCCTGCTGGCCGCCAACCCCGGGCTGTCGTCCCGCTTCACCAGCCGCGTCGACTTCCCCTCCTACCGGCCGCTGGAACTCACCGCGATCGGCGAGGTGCTCGCCGAGGAGAACGGCGACGTGTGGGACGAGGAGGCGTTGGACGAGCTGCGGTCCATCGCCGGGCACGTGGTCGACCAGGGGTGGATCGACGAACTGGGCAACGGACGGTTCCTGCGGACGCTGTACGAAAAGAGCTGCGCCTACCGTGATCTGCGGCTGTCGGGCTGTCCCGGAGCGCTGTCCCGGGACGACCTGGCGACGCTGCGGCTGCCCGATCTGATGCAGGCGTACGGCGAGGTGCTGTCGGGGCGGGGGCCGCAGGATCCGTCGGCCAGGTGACCCGCGGATCCCGCGCCCCGGTGCGGGCGGCCGGACCGGTCCCGGCCGAAGGCCCGGCCCGTCGGACCTGCCCGGCCGACCGCCCCGGTCCGGCTCAGCCCGCCAACGCCTCCTCCGGCTCCCCGCTCACCCGCGGCTCCGTCACCTTGGGGCCGCCGGCCCGGCGGTGCGCGGGATCGCGTACTTCGCCGACCAGCAGCTCCAGTACGTCTTCCAGCGCGACCAGACCGAGGATCCGGCCGGACGCGTCGGCCACCTGCGCCAGGTGGGTGGCGGCCCGCCGCATCACGGTGAGCGCGTCGTCCAGCGGCAGTTCGGCCCGGAGCGTGGTCATCGGCCGCCACACCTGCTGCGGCACGGCCCGCTCCGACTCCTCCAGGTCGAGGACGTCCTTCACGTGCAGATAGCCCATGAAGGCGCCGGACTCGGTGGCGACCGGGAAGCGGGAGAATCCGGTTTCCGCGGTGAGCCGGACGATCTGCCCCGGGGTGGCCGAGGGGGGCACCGTCACCAGCGACTCCCGCCCGAGGAGTACGTCGGTGACCGGGCGCGAGCCCAGTTCCAGCGCGTCCTCCAGGCGCTCCTGCTCCTCGGGGGCGAGGAGCCCCGCCTGCCCGGAGTCCTCCACCAGCCGGCCCAGCTGCACGCTGGTGAAGACGGCCTCGACCTCGTCCTTGGGTTCGACGCGGAACAGCCGCAGGATGCCCTGGGCGCAGGCGCCGAGCGCCACGGTGATCGGCTTGCACAGGCGGGCGAAGGCGACCAGGCCGGGGCTGAGCCACAGCGCCGTCTTCTCCGGTGCGGCCATCGCCAGGTTCTTCGGCACCATCTCGCCGATCAGCAGGTGGCAGAAGACCACCGCGGCGAGGGCGACGACATAGCCGAGCGGGTGGATCATGCCGTGCGGCAGATGGATCCACTCGAACGCGGGCTCCAGCAGTTGCGCCACCGTCGGCTCGGCGACCGCGCCCAGGGTCAGTGAACACACGGTGATGCCGAACTGGGCGGCGGCCATCATCTGCGGCAGCCGTTCCAGGCCGTACAGCACCTGGCGGGCCCGTGCGGTGCCGAGCGGTTCGATCTGGCTGCGGCGTACGGAGACGAGCGCGAACTCGGCGCCCACGAAGAAGCCGTTGGCGAGCACGAGCAGCGCGGCGAAGAAGAGTTGCAGCAGGCTCATCGGGCCGCCTCCACGGCCGGGGCCACGGGGACGGTGCGCACCAGCCGGACCCGTTCCGCCCGGTAGTGCCCGACCTGGCGCACCGAAAGCCGCCAGCCGGGCAGCTCGGCCCGGTCGCCGCTCGCCGGGATGCGGCCGAGCAGGTCGGCGACCAGGCCGGCGACGGTCTCGTACGGCCCCTCGGGGACGTCGAGGCCTATCCGCTGCAGGACGTCGACGCGGCAGCTGCCGTCGACGTCCCAGGCGGGTCGGCCGTCCTCGGGCGGTGCGGGTGCGAGTTCGGGGACGTCCTGGCCGTCGTGCTCGTCGCGGACCTCGCCGACGAGTTCCTCGACGATGTCCTCCAGGGTCACCACGCCGGCGGTGCCGCCGTACTCGTCGACGACGACGGCGATGGGCTGCTCGCTGCGCAGCCGGGCCAGCAGCGGCTGGACGCGCAGGGTCTCCGGGACCAGCAGCGCCTTGCGGGCGATCCGGCGGACCGGGGTGCGCAGCCGCTCGTGCGGCGGGATGGCCAGGGCGTCCTTGAGATGGACCATGCCGACGATCTCGTCGATCCTCTCCCGGTAGACGGGGAAGCGGGACAGCCCGGTGGCCCGGGTGAGGTTGACGACGTCCTCGGCGGTGGCCGAGGACTGGAGCGCGCTGACCTTCACCCGCGGGGTCATGACGTGCTGTGCGGTCAGCTCGCCCAGCGACAGCGTCCGCACGAACAGGTCGGCCGTGTCCTGTTCCAGTGCGCCGGCCTGGGCGGAGTGCCGGGCCAGCGAGACGAGTTCGCCGGGGGTGCGGGCGGAGGCCAGCTCCTCGGCGGGTTCGACGCCCAGGGCGCGTACCAGCCGGTTGGCGGCCGCGTTCAGCGCGGCGATCACCGGGCGCAGCAGCCGGGCGAAGCGGTGCTGCGGGCCCGCGACGAACCGGGCGACCTGCAGCGGCCTGGACACCGCCCAGTTCTTCGGTACGAGTTCGCCGATCACCATCTGGATCGCGGAGGCGAGCAGCATGCCGATGACGACGGCGACGCCGGGGACGGCGCCGTCGGGGATGCCGGTGGCGGTGACCGGGCCGTTCAGCAGCTCCGCGAGGGCCGGTTCGGCGAGCATGCCGACGACCAGGGAGGTGATGGTGATGCCGAGCTGGGTGCCGGAGAGCTGGAAGGACAGCTCCTTGAGCGACTCGACGACCGTGCGGGCGCGCCGGTCGCCGTCGGCCGCGGCCTTCTCGGCGTCCGGCCGCTCGACCGTCACCAGGCCGAACTCGGCCGCCACGAAGAAGCCGTTGGCGAGAATCAGCAGGAATGCGGCTGCGAGGAGCAGCAGGGGTGTGCTCATGATGCCGCCGCCTCCACGGTATGTCGGGAGGGGGCGGCGCAGGTACTACAGGACGATCCGTCCATCGCCGGAGGGGGTCACTCCTCGGGTAGCAGGAACCCCTGTGCGCCGGGCGGCACAGCAGGGGCGGAGGCACAACGGGAACGCCTCCGCCCACCAGATTAATCAAGACACCGGCCGACGTGGCAGGGCGGCCGGGCCCCGAGTCAGCTGTGCAGCCGCTCCGGGCCCTGTCCGGCGCGGGCCTCGGCGAGAGCCCGTAGGACGCTCGCGTCGGCGATGGCGCTCTGTTTGGCGATGCCCGGCTGGATGCCGAGCGCAGGCAGGCTGGAGCCGTCGCTGAGGTCGAGGAAGACCCAGGGGTCGCCCGGACGGAGGTTCACCCGGAGGATCTCCGCCCACTCCAGACGGCGCCTGCTGGCGATGTTCACGACGGTGACACCGGACTCGTCGGCGACGACCCGGACCCGGGCGAGCAGCGCCAGCACCCAGAAGATCAGTGCTCCGACGAGGAAGAAGCTGAGCTGTTCCCCGGGGTTGAGCTGCTCCAGCAGCAGCGCTACTCCGCCTATCACCACGAAGATCGCCACACCGGCGGTGAGCAGGATCACCCGGGTGCGGTTCGGGCGGAAGGTCACGGGCAGGTCGGGCAGGTCGGACAGGTCGGACATGGGAGGCACGGTCTCCTCGGCGTCACAGGCGGCAGGCGTGGATGGCCGTGGTCAGGATGGCCCGCGCGCCGATGTCGTACAGATCGTCCATGATCCGCTGGGCGTCCTCGGCCGGAACCATGGCGCGGACGGCGACCCAGCCTTCGTTGTGCAGGGGCGAGATGGTCGGGCCCTCCAGGCCGGGCGTGATGGCGACGGCCTCCTCCAGGTGCTCGGCCCGGCAGTCGTAGTCCATCATCACGTACGTCCGGGCGACCAGGACGCCCTGGAGCCGGCGCAGGAACTGCTGGACCTTCGGCTCGGCCACGTCGTCGGCGTGGGCGCCGGTGCGGCGGATGACGACCGCCTCGGACTTCATGATCGGCTCGCCGATGATCTCCAGGCCGGCGTTGCGCAGTGAGGTGCCGGTCTCGACGACGTCGGCGATGACCTCGGCCACACCGAGTTCGATGGCGGTCTCCACGGCACCGTCGAGGTGGACAACGGAGGCGTCGATGCCCTGGTCGGCGAGGTGTTTGGCGACGATGCCCTCGTAGGAGGTGGCCACCGTCCTGCCGTCGAGGTCCGCGACGCCGCTCGCGATGCCGGGCCTGGTGGCGTAGCGGAACGTGGAGCGGGCGAAGCCGAGCGGCAGGATCTCCTCGGCGTTGGCGCCCGAGTCGACCAGCAGGTCGCGGCCGGTGATGCCGATGTCGAGCCGGCCGGAGGAGACGTAGATCGCGATGTCGCGGGGGCGGAGGTAGAAGAACTCGACCTCGTTCGCCGGGTCGACGATCCGGAGTTCCTTGGACTCCCGGCGCTGCCGGTAGCCGGCCTCATGCAGCATGTCCGCCGCAGGGCCGGACAGGGAACCCTTGTTGGGGACGGCGATGCGCAGCATGAGGTCGGCTTCCTTCGTGTGACGGGGCGGGGAGTGTGCGGAGCTTGCCCGTGGGCTCGGCCGGACGGCCTAGAGATGGGCGTAGACGTCGTCCAGGGAGATGCCGCGGGCGACCATCATCACCTGGACGTGGTACAGCAGCTGGGAGATCTCCTCGGCGGCCGCGTCCTTGCCCTCGTACTCGGCGGCCATCCAGACCTCGGCTGCCTCCTCGACGACCTTCTTGCCGATGGCATGGACTCCCTTGCCGACCAGTTCGGCGGTGCGGGAGCCGGCCGGGTCGGCGTGTGCGGCCTTGTGCTGGAGCTCCGTGAACAGCTCCTCGAACGTCTTCTTCGACATGGTGATCCCCACCCTACGCGGTTGTGGGGACTCGTCAGTGCCCGGTCTCGGATACCGAACGGAGTGCCGCGACGGTCGCGACCGCGGCGGTCACCGCCTCGTGGCCCTTGTCCTCGTGGGAGCCGTCCAGACCGGCGCGGTCCAGAGCCTGCTCCTCGGTGTCGCAGGTCAGCACGCCGAAGCCGACGGGCACGCCGGTCTCCACTGCCACCTGGGTCAGTCCCTGGGTGACCCCCTGGCACACGTAGTCGAAGTGGGGCGTGCCACCGCGGATGACGACACCGAGGGCGACCACGGCGTCGTAGCCGCGGCCGGCCAGTGCCCTGGCGGCCACCGGCAGCTCCCAGCTGCCGGGGACCCGGAGCGGGGCCGGCTCCTCGATCCCGAGGTCGCGCAGGGCGCGCAGGGCGCCGTCGACCAGTCCGTCCATCACCTTCTCGTGCCACTGCGCCGCGATGACGGCGACCTTGAGGTCCCCGACGTTCTTGACGGACAGTTCCGGTGCACCCTTGCCGCTCACGTGTCTCCTCAGTGCTCTTGCTTACTTGTCGCCGTGGCCGGAAGCAGCCTGTGCGTCCAGCCAGGGCAGGTCGTGCCCCATCCGGTCCCGCTTGGTGCGCAGGTAACGGAGGTTGTGCTCGCCCGCGGGCACGGGTGTCCGCTCGCGCCCGACGACCCTCAGGCCGTGGCGCAGCAGGGCGTCGGTCTTGTCGGGGTTGTTGGTCATCAGGCGCAGGCTGCGCACGCCGAGGTCCGTCAGGATCCGGGCTCCGGCGCCGTAGTCGCGGGCGTCGGCGGGCAGGCCGAGTTCGAGGTTGGCGTCCAGGGTGTCCCGGCCGCGTTCCTGGAGTTCGTAGGCGCGCAGCTTGGACAGCAGCCCGATGCCGCGGCCCTCGTGCCCGCGCAGGTAGACGACGACGCCGCGGCCCTCTTCCCGGATGCGTTCGAGGGCGGCGTCCAACTGGGGGCCGCAGTCGCAGCGCAGGGAGCCGAAGACGTCGCCGGTGAGGCATTCGGAGTGGACGCGGACCAGCACGTCCTCACCGTCGCCGATCTCGCCGTGCACGAGGGCGACATGCTCGACGCCGTCGGTGGTGGAGCGGTAGCCGTACGCGGTGAAGGTGCCGTGCCGGGCGGGCAGGTGGACCTCGGCCTCGCGCCGGACGGCGGGCTCGGGCGTGGGCGCCCGCTGCGGGAGCGGGACCGGCGCGGGCACCTGCAGCGCGGCCGGGGCGGACTGCTCGGTGATGCGCCGGTAGGCGATCAGGTCCTCGATGGAGACGATCGTCAGGCCGTGCTTGCGCGCGAACGGGATCAGTTCGGGCAGGCGGAGCATACGGCCGTCCTCGCCCGCGATCTCCACGATCGCGCCCGCCGCCGGCAGCCCGGCGAGCCGGGCGAGGTCGACGGCGGCCTCGGTGTGGCCGGGGCGGACCAGGACACCGCCGGAGCGGGCGCGCAGCGGGAAGACATGGCCGGGGCGGACCAGGTCGCCGGGCTCGGCCGTGCCGCCGGCCAGCAGCCGGAGCGTGGTGGCGCGGTCGGCGGCCGAGATCCCGGTGGTCACACCGTGGGCGGGGGAGGCGTCGACGGAGACGGTGAAGGCGGTCTTCATGGACTCGGTGTTGTCCTCGACCATCTGCGGGAGCCGCAGCCGGTCGAGTTCCGCGCCCTCCATGGGGGCGCAGATCAGGCCGCGGCACTCGCTCATCATGAAGGCGACGATCTCGGGGGTCACCTTCTCGGCGGCGATGACGAGGTCGCCCTCGTTCTCCCGGTCCTCGTCGTCGACGACCACGACCGGGCGGCCGGCCGCGATGTCGGCGACGGCCTGCTCGATGGGGTCGAGGCCGAAGTCCTCGATGTTGTCCGTGCCGTACAGGATCGGTGCCGCGGTCATGCCGGCGCTCCTTCCAGGACGGGCCGCGCGGCCTTGCGGGAGCGCAGCCACCAGTCGCGCAGGCCCCACAGGACGAGCGCGCCGTAAATGACGTAGACGAAGCCGGAGAAGGCGAAGCCGCCTGCGAAGTTGAGGGGGACACCGACGGCGTCGACGAGCAGCCAGGCGAGCCAGAACTCGACCATGCCGCGCGCCTGGGCGTACATCGCGACCACGGTGCCGACGAAGATGTAGGCGTCCGGCCAGGGATCCCAGGACAGCGCGGGGTAGGCGTGGAACAGTCCGGAGACGGCGACCGTGCCGACGGCGGCGGCGCCGGCCAGGACGGCCCGCTCGCGCCAGGTGCCGAACCGGACGGTGACCTGGCCGTCCGCGCCCCGCACGGTGCCGCGCCTCCACTGCCACCAGCCGTAGCCGGCGGCGGCCATGACCACGATCTGCTTGCCGGCGCTGCCGGAGAGATGGGCGGTGGCGAACGCGGCGAACAGGATCAGACCGGACACGAACTGCGTCGGCCAGCTCCACAGGGAGCGGCGCCAGCCGAACGCCAGGCCGATCAGGCCGAAGACGTTGCCGATCGCGTCCGACCACTTGATGTGCTGGCCGAAGAGGGTGAATGCCTCCGAGTTGAGCCAGTTCACCTGGTCGCTCCCTGGCCGGCGAGCAACCGCTCGACGTACTTGGCGATGATGTCGACCTCCAGGTTGACCGGGTCGCCGGGCTTCTTGAGGCCGAGCGTGGTCAGGGCGAGGGTGGTCGGGATGAGGCTGACGGTGAAGTGGTCGGCGCCCGCCTCCACGACGGTGAGGCTGATGCCGTCGACGGTGATGGAGCCCTTCTCCACCACGTAGCGGGCGAGGTCCGCGGGCAGGGAGATCTTCACGATCTCCCAGTTGTCGGAGGGGGTGCGCGTCAGCAGTTCGCCGGTGCCGTCCACGTGGCCCTGCACGATGTGGCCGCCCAGGCGGGCGCCCACGGCGGTGGGGCGTTCGAGGTTCACGCGGGAGCCGACGGTGAGGGCGCCCAGGCTGGAGCGGCTGAGCGTCTCCGCCATCACGTCGGCGGTGAACTCGTCGCCTTCGTGCTCGACGACGGTGAGACAGACTCCGTTCACGGCGATGGAGTCGCCGTGCCGCGCGCCGTCGGTGACGACGGGGCCGCGGAGCCGGAAACGGGAGGCATCGCCCAGGTTCTCGACGGCGGTGACTTCACCCAGTTCTTCGACGATTCCGGTGAACACTTCCCGGGTCCTCCTGCCTCATTCGGGCACGGACTCCGGGGCCTGTCGATATCGACAGAAGGGACGGATGAGCACTCGGGGAACGACGCCGGAAGGGATCGCCCACAGGGGACGAACCCGCATACGGCGGCGCGCACGGATGCCCGCCCGCCGCGCACTGCCTCCCATCCGGACTTTAACCGTCGGTTCAGGAATTTCACCTGATCAGCCGACCGCTGGACGCGGCCGGGTCGCGGACTGTAACCGCCGGTTCGGAATTACACCGACCCCGGAGTGCGCTGCTTCTGGTACCCGACCAGTGTGCCACGCCCGAGCACCGCCCAGACAGGGTGCCTCTGTGGATTGCCTCACAGCGGCGTGCGCCGGACTCGCCCGCAGGGCCGTCGCAGGTCAACTACCATGCCAGGAAAGGTTCCTGACCATCGGTCCACACCCATTGACCTTACTGGTCTAGTCCTTTTATGGTGCGGGCGGGCCCGGTGGCGGTGACGACGGCCCTTGCCCGCCGCCGGGTCGCCAGCCTTCCGGCGACAGGCCAGGCGACCACGGCCCGGCGGCAGCCCGAAAGGACCCGACCCGCGCGCACCCTTTCGCCGCTTTCCCTTTCCAGTCGGCTTCTGTTGTCCGTCATCGAATTACGCCACCTTCCCCTTCCCTGCGCCTTCCCCGGCTTCCCTTGCATTTCGCCGCCCTTCACCTCCTTTCCAGGCATTTCGCAGCCTTTCCGTTCCTTTTGATATCTTTCGCCGTCGACGCGGTGCTGCGGACAGCTGTGACAGGGGGCACATCGTGGGAGCACGGTTCGGTGCGGTCGCCCCAGAGGCCCCAGGAGGCCCCAAGGTGCCCCAGGAGGCCCCAGGCGCCCCAGAAACCAAGGGCGAGCGGGGGCAGCGGGACCAGCGGTCTAGCGGTCCTGCGGTCCGAACAAGTCGTCCTGGGCGCGCTCCCGTGCGGTCAGCAGTGCGCCGCGTAGCACGGCGCCGCCCCCCAGGGCGCTCGCGCGCACCTCGGTGGCCAGGGGTGACATCCGCCGGACCCGTTCCGCCACCCGGGCGGCGAGCGTCGCGCCGCCGGCCTGGCCGACCTCGCCGCCGAGGACCACGCAGCCGGGATCCAGAATCGCGGCCACGGAAGCCGCACCGATGGCCATGCGGTCGGCGAGCGCGTCGAGAAAGCGGTCGGCCGCGGTGTCGGAGCCTGCCACGGCCCCGGCCACGGCCGCCCTGACCAGGCCCGCCGCGCGCGATCCCGCTGTGTCGCCCGCGGCCGCGGCGAGCCCGAACCCGTCGGCCAGCACCTCGATCGCCGCGGCCCCCGTGAGCGAGTGGAAGCCTCCCTCGCAGTCCGTCGCCGAGGGCAGCACCGAGGTGCCCGGCACCGGCAGGAAACCGATCTCGCCCGTGCCGCCGGAAGCGCCGCGACGCAGGATGCCGTCCAGGACGACGGCGGCACCGGTGCCGTGGCTGAGCCAGAGCAGGACGAAGGTGTCGCGGTCCCGGGCACAGCCCTCGCGCTGCTCGGCCAGGGCCGCGAGGTTGGTCTCGTTCTCCACGGTGACCCGGGCCGCGGGAATGCGCTCCTGAAGCGCGGCGACCAGGCGCCGGTGCCAGGCGGGCAGCCCGGAGGTGTCCCGGAGTTCGCCGGTGGCGGGGTCGATCAGCCCCGGCGCACCGATGCCGACGGTGTGCAGCCGGTCGGCCCCGGCTTCCTTCGCCGCCCGCTCCACCAGCATCACCGCCTGCTCCACCGCGGGCCCGGTCCCGCTGTCCCCGGCGATCGGCACCGACGCCTCGGCGAGTACGCGGCCCAGCAGGTCGGAGACCAGCACGGAGACGCTCTCCGTGCGGACGTCGAGTGCGGCCAGATGGGCCCGGTCGGCGACGATGCCGTAGAGCCGGGCGTTGGGGCCGCGGCGCTGTTCTCCCCACTCGCCCACGATCGTGATCAGGCCGGATTCCGTGAGCCGTTCGACGAGGTCGGCGACGGTCGGCCGGGACAGCCCGGTCAGTTGCTTCAACTGCCCGGCCGTGAGCGGGCCTTCCTCCTGCAGCAGCCGCAGGGCGAGCCGGTCGTTGATGGCCCGGGCGGTGCTCGGTGATGCGGGCATGACGGGAACCCTCCCACTTCGGCGTTGCCGGCCCGGCCGCCCGTTGTCCCTGCCGGGGACGGCAGAATACTCGCTATCTATCAGGCAGGGTCCCTGATAGTTTGCCGCACAGCGGGGTGACGCATCCAGGGAGGGGCCGGAGCATGAGTGGCGTGATCCACACACAGGGGGAGGTGAAACGCTCCCGGTACGCCGTCGCGGCCGTGTTCACCGTGCACGGAGCCGTCACCGGCTCGTTCGCGACCCGGGTGCCCTGGATCCAGGACCATGCCTCGCTGAGCGCGGGACAGCTCGGGTTCGCGCTGGCCTTCTCGGCGCTCGGCGCCTCGTGTTCGATGCCGCTGGCGGGCTGGATCAGTCACCGGCTCGGCAGCCGCACCGCGCTGCGTGGGCTGATCGCGCTGTGGACCCTGTCCCTGATCCTGCCCGGCGTGGCCCCGAACCTGTACACGCTGTGCCTGGCCATGTTCGTCTACGGCGCGAGTTCCGGCATGGCCGACGTGGCGATGAACGCGCTGGGCGTGGAGGTGGAACGGCTGCTCGACAAGTCGATCATGTCAGGGCTGCACGGCATGTGGAGCGCGGGTGCCCTGACCGGCTCGGCCGCCGGCACCATCGCCGCCCATCTGGGCTCGGACGCACGGGTGCACTTCGGGCTCGCGGCGGCCGTCCTCACCCTGCTCGGCATCCTGGCCGCGGGCTGGGTCCTGGATCTCCAGGCCGCCGAGGACGAGGAGCCGCCGCCGCGGTTCGCGCTGCCGCCCCGTTCGGCGCTGCTGATCGGCGCGGTCGGCTTCTGCGCGGTGTTCGCGGAGGGCGCGAGCCTCGACTGGTCGGCGGTGTTCCTTCAGGACCGGCTGGGGACCTCCGCGGGGCTGGCCGCGGCGTGCACCACCGGATTCATGCTGACCATGGCGGTGGCCCGGATCGCCGGGGACGCGGTCGTGAACCGGTTCGGCGCGGTGCGCACCGTCCGCACGGGCGGGGTGCTCGCCGCGGCCGGCGGGCTGCTGATCGTCCTGGCCGGGCATCCGGCGGTGGCGATGGCCGGGTTCGCGATGATGGGTCTGGGCATCGCGGTGGTCGTGCCGCTGTGCTTCGCGGCGGCCGGGCACAGCGGCACCAATCCGAGCCAGGCCATCGCGGGCGTGGCGACCATCACCTACACCTCGGGCCTGGTAGCGCCCAGCATGATCGGCGGGGTGGCCCAGGCGACCAGCCTGACGGTGTCGTTCTGCCTGGTGACCCTGCTGGCGTGCGGGCTGGCGGTGTTCGCGGGGGTGCTCCGCCCGCGCGGCCGGACCCGGGCCGAGGCCGGCCGGCCGGCGGCGGTGCCCGACCCGCGGCCCTGAGGCGTCACCGCCGGCACACCCGCCGCCGCAGCCGTCAGCCCGCGATCGAGTCCAACTGCTCCGCGGCCGGGCGCAGTCGCCACAGGTCGCCGCCGGGCGGTTCCTCCAGCAGCGGGACCGCCCGCCGGGCCGCTGCGTCCCCCGCGTCGGCCGCCGCGTGTACGACATCGCTCGCCGCGAAGCGCTGGAACTCCAGCTCCGGGTGCGGCCACGCGGTGGCGCCGGTCGCCGCGGGCAGCAGGTAGTCCACGGCCTTGAACAGGCTCTGCCCGTCCGGTCCCCGGTAGGCCCACAGGTCCACGCCGACGTGCCGGCCGATGGCCGCGAGGCGGGTGTAGGCGACCAGGTCGAAGGTCGAGTAGTGCCAGCTGCGGGTCCGGGTCAGCTCCTGGGGCTGGCTGCCGTCACCCGCTATCTGCGGGTCGATGCGCCCAGCCCGGGCGTCCAGCACGGTCCGCCGTGCCAGGGCGGTATCGCCGGTCGCGTAGGCCAGCGCGGCGAGCTGCATGTCGTAGAAGGTGCCGTGGTTGTTGGCGGCGGCGCCTTCCGCCTTGCCGAAGTCGCTGTTCTCCAGCCAGTCGCGGAAGTCGGCGTTCCACCGGGTCATGCCGCTACGGTCGGTCCCGGTCCAGCCGGGTGCCCCGGTGGCGAGGATCGCGAGCGCGTCGACGACGCTGGTGTAGGACTGCGAGAAGTCGATGATGCCGATGGCCCGGCCGTCGTACTTGCAGGGGATGAACTGGGCGTGGTTCAGGTTCGGGTTCATCCGCGTGGCCGGGTCGAGGAACCAGGTGCGCAGGATCTGCCCGGCCTTCTCGGCGTAGCGCCGGTCGCCGGTGTAGTACCAGGCGAGCGAGAGGTCGTAGGCCGAGTCGAAGACCCTCTCGACGTCCTGGCGGTCGGTGCCGCTGTCCACTTCCGGATTGCGCTGTCCGTCCCGCTGGACGTACGGACAGCCCCAGGGGTTGCCGGCGGTCGGCGCCGTGCTCGGCCACCAGTAGGGCGCCTGGCTCAGATAGTCGTGCACGTCGCCGCCGGGAGCGGGTCTGGGCTTGTCGACGACGGTCCAGGGCCCCTGGTCCAGCCAGGTGTCCGCACGGGCCGTCAAGTCCTTGAGAACGAGCCGTAGTCGACGGTCGCCGTGGTCCAGCCGGACCTTCGTCCGCTGGAGGCGGGAGCCGTCCAGTACGGCGGTGTCCGGGGCCTTCGGCGCCGCCTGCGCACCGGGGACGACCATGGCCGCGAACGCCACCACCGCGGCGAGCAGGACCGCGACGCGGGAGCTTCCACGCATCACACCCTCCGATCACAGATATGAACGCAGTTCATGAGTGGGGCCAGGCGAGCGTAGGACCACCAGGTAGCCGTGACAATGGTCCGGACCGTCTTCACGTACAGAGAAAGCGAAACCACACCATGGACCTCGGCGTGCGCTGGAAGCTGCACGGCGACGGGCGTACGCCCGCGCCCGGAGCGGTGGTACGCCCCGACGAACGGCTGTCCTGGCCCCGCACGGTGGGCCTCGGCGCCCAGCACGTCGTGGCGATGTTCGGCGCGTCCTTCGTGGCCCCCGTGCTCATGGGGCTGAACCCCAACCTCGCGATCATGATGTCGGGCGTCGCGACGGTGATCTTCCTGCTCGCGACCCGCGGACGGGTGCCGAGCTATCTGGGCTGCTCCCTGTCCTTCGTGGGGGTCGCCGCGGTCATCCGCGCCCAGGGCGGTACGAGCGCCACGGTGACCGGCGCGGTCTTCGTGGTCGGCGTCGTGCTGTTCCTTGCGGGTCTCGCCGTGCAGCGCTTCGGGGCACGCATCATCCACGCGACGATGCCGCCGATCGTGACCGGCGCCGTGGTCATGCTGATCGGCTTCAACCTGGCGCCGGTGACGGCGTCCACCTACTGGCCGCAGGACCAGTGGACCGCCCTGCTCGTGATGCTGTTCACCGCCGTAGCCGTGGTCTGCCTGCGCGGTTTCTGGTCACGCATCGCGATCTTCCTGGGCCTGGTCTTCGGGTACGTCGCCTCCTGGGCCTTCGACCGGGTCTTCGGCCGCATCCACTCGGTGGACGCGAGCGGCAAGCTCACCGACCACTGGCGCCTGGACCTGTCCGGCGTGGGCAGGGCCGACTGGGTCGGGCTGCCGTCCTTCCACGGCCCGTCCTTCCACTGGTCGGCGATCCTGGTCGCCCTGCCGGTCGTCATCGCGCTGGTCGCGGAGAACGCCGGGCACGTCAAGGCGGTCGGCGAGATGACCGGCGATCCCCTGGACGACAAGCTCGGCACGGCGATCTCGGCGGACGGCGTCGCCTCGATGCTCTCGACCGCGGTCGGCGGCCCGCCGAACACCACCTACTCCGAGAACATCGGCGTGATGGCCGCCACCCGCGTCTACTCGACGGCCGCGTACTGGGCCGCCGCCGGGTTCGCGCTGCTGTTCGGCGTGTGCCCCAAGTTCGGCGCGATCGTCGCCGCCGTCCCGGGCGGGGTCCTCGGCGGCATCACCGTCATCCTGTACGGCATGATCGGCCTGCTCGGCGCGCAGATCTGGCTGCACGGCGGGGTGGACCTGCGCAACCCGCTGAACCTCGTCCCGGCCGCCGCGGGCATCATCATCGGCGTCGGCAACGTCTCCTTGAAGTTCACCGACACCTTCTCGCTCAGCGGCATCGCCCTCGGCACGCTGGTCGTGATCATCGGCTACCACGCGCTGCGCGCCCTCGCCCCCGCCCATCTCAAGGAGCAGCGGCCGCTGCTGGACGAGGGCACCTCCGCCTACGACACACCGGACACCGGGACAAACGGTCATCGCTCCGGTTCGTGACGCGCGGTCACTTCCCCTGTCCGGGACGGGCGCTCACCCCGCCCGTCTGCGACGGGCAGCCACCGCGCCGGTTCGCCGTCCTGCTCCGGCGTGCGCACTTCCGGGCCGGGCACCGGGCGCCGGGCTGGGAAGTGCGCACGCCGCCCGGCCCGCTCGCCGTTCCCCGGTGGCCCAACCCCCGTGCACGACGGCCCTGTTCCCTCGTTCCGGGGACGCCCCGGGCCCGTCGGCGCTCCGGCGGGCCCGGGGCTGACACCCTGCCCCCATGGCGCACTTGGAACAGCTCACCGCATCCGTCCGCACCGTCGACGCCGTCGCCTCGCGGATGCGCGCCCTGGCCGCCACCCTGCCGGCCCGGGACGGGGTCGCGGTCTTCAACCGCGTCTATCTGACCGTCACCGAGGAGGTCGAACGAGGACTGGACACCGGGTACTTCACCGACCGGCGGAGCGCGATCGCGCTGGACGTCCGGTTCGCGCACCGGTACCTGGCCGCGGTGGACGCGTCCGCGGACGCCCGCCGCGCACCGGCCTGCTGGCGGCCGCTGTTCCAGTTGCGCCGCCATCCGGGCGTACGGCCCCTGCAGTTCGCACTGGCGGGGATCAACGCGCACATCGGCCACGACCTCGCGCTCGCCGTGGTGGACGCCTGCCGCACCCTCGACTGCGAACCCGACGACCTGGAGGACGAGTTCGACCGCGTGGGCGACCTCCTCGTGTCGCTGGAGGAACGCGTCCGCGAGGATCTGATGCCCGGCCCCGACGTCCTCCAGATCGCCGATCCGCTGACCCATCTGCTCGGCTCCTGGAGCCTGGAGCGTGCCCGGGACGCGACCTGGTCGGCGGCGCGCGCGCTGTGGGCGCTGCGCCGCTGCGGGGACCTCGCCGAGGAGTTCACCGAACGCCTGGACGCGGCCGTCGGTCTCGCGGGCCGCCTGCTGCTCACCCCGCTACCGGACTGATCCGGACATTGCGCGAGCCTTCGCAGGAACAGCCGTGCGACAGGATTAGGTTGACGTACAGACACTCGATCAAGAAGGAGCTCCGGCATGGCAATCCGGCTCGGACTCGGCCTCCCGCAGACACGGCAGTACTCCCTCGGCACGGACGTACCCGACGTGGCCCGCACGGCCGAACGGATCGGCTACGACAGCCTCTGGGTCTTCGAACGGGCCCTGGTCCCCGATCCGGCCACCCAGGGTCTCTACAACATCGAAGGGCTGCCCTGGCCGGACAGCTACCGGCATGTCGCGGATCCGCTGGTCACCCTCACCCTGGCGGCGTCGGCCACCGAGCGGGCCGAACTCGGCTCCAGTGTGCTGGTGGCGCCGCTGCACCAGCCGTTCCAACTGGCCACAGCGCTCGCCTCGGTGGACGCGGCGAGCGGCGGCCGGGTGATCGCGGGCTTCGGCACCGGCTGGTCCCTGGACGAGTACGCGGCGGCCGGGATCCGTCCGTTCGCGGAGCGCGGCCGGGTACTGGACGAGGCCATCGAGGTCTGCCGGGCGGTGTGGGGCCCCGACCCGGTGCGCTACGAGGGCCGCATCACGAAGATCGCCTCGGCCGTGGTGGGGCCGAAGCCGGTCCGGCCGATCCCGATCCTGCTGGCCGCGGGCAACGAGCGGGCGCTGCGGCGGCTGGTCGACCACGCCGACGGCTGGCTGCCGGTGGCCATGGGCGCCGAGCAGCTGGCCGCGCAGTGGCGGCAGGTGCAGGACCTGGCGGCCGAGCGGGGACGTACGGAACCCCTCCGGACGGTCGTGCGGGCGAACGCGTCCCTCTCGGCCGAACCCCACACCGGTGCCGACCGCCTGCCCTTCCAGGGCGACGCCGACCAGATCGTCGAGGACCTGGTCGCCCACGCGGCCGCCGGCCCGCAGGAGATCCTCGTCGAGCTGCAGAACAGCGCCCGTGACGCCGAGCACCTGAAGGACATCGCGGCGGAGGTCTACGAGAAGGCCCGGGCCGCCGGGGTCTAGGACGTGTTTCGCCAGGAGCGTCGGATCAGGCGGCGGCGCTCGGACCGCGGCCTCCGGCGTCGCGGCGCCTGGTGCCGCGGCGTCCGCTACGACGGTGTCCCGTGCCAGGCGTCGCGGCCCCGGCGGGACTTCGGCAGGCACACCCGTCCTAGTCCTCGGGTAGTTCCACCGGCGCGATCTCGTCGAAGACGTCGCCCGGTCCGGGGTTGCCGGGATCCGTCGCTCCGCCGAAGTGGTGCATCACACCCCAGACCGCGTTCAGCGCGGTCTGGACGGCGCCCTCGGCCCACCCGGCCGTCCAGGAGATGTCGTCCCCGGCGAGGAAGAGGCCGCGGCGGTCGGCGGGCAGCCGGTCCTGCATGAAGTGGGTGAACAGCCGCCGCTGGTAGCGGTAGTGACCGGGCAGGTTGGCCTTGAACGCGCCCAGGAACCAGGGCTCGTTCTCCCACGAGACGGTCACCGGGTCGCCGATGACGTGCCCCCTGATATCGACGTCCGGGTAGATCTCGCCGAGCGACTTCAGCATGACCTCCATCCGCTCGTCCGCGGACAGCGGCAGCCACTTCAGGCTGTCGTCGCACCAGGTGTAGGAGAGGCAGATGACCGCCGGCCGGTCCGGACCGTCGTCCAGCAGATAGGTGCCGCGCGTCATGCGGTCGGTGAGCGTCATCGACATCACGTCCCGGCCGGTGGCCGGGTCCTCGTCCCGCCAGAACGGCCGGTCCACCGGGACGAACAGCTTGCTGGACTCCATGTAGTGGGTGCGCTCGATCGCCGTCCAGTGGTCGATCGGGAAGAGCGAGTCGTCGCAGTCGATCCTGGAGAGCAGCAGCCAGGACTGGGCGGTGAAGACGGCCGCCCGGTAGGTGCGGACCTCGCCGTGTTCGTCCGTCACCGTGATCCGGTCGTCCGCGGTGCGGTCCAGCCGGGCCACGGCCGGGCGGGGCTCGCCGTTGTCGTGCAGCGACGCGAGGGAGGTGCCGGGGGCCCAGTGCACGATCTTCTCCGGCTCGCGCCGCCACAGCCGCAGCGGCAGTTGTTGGGAACCGCCGACAATGCCGCGATGGTGGTCGTCGGCCTCGGTGTAGACGACACGCAGGATCTCCAGGATGGAGTTCGGGAAGTCGGTGTCCCAGCCGCCGGTGCCGAAGCCGACCTGCCCGAAGATCTCCCGGTGCCGGAAGGACCTGAAGGCATCGGAGTCGCACAGGAATCCGTAGAAGGTCTGGTTGTCGAGCTTCTCGACGAGCCGCGCCCAGATCTCCCGGATGCGCGGCACGTCCCGTTCGCGCAGGGCGCGGTTCATGGCGGAGAAGTCCGCGCCCTCTTCGAGGCACCTGCGCCAGGCGTCGGCGACGTCCCGGTAGACCTGCGGCAGGTCGTCGATGGTCGTCGCGTAGTGCGACTCGCCCTTGAGGTCCACGACGGTGGACGGCGTCGCCTCGGCGAGGGGGTTGGGGAAGGGGCTGGTCCGCAGGCCGACGAGGTCGATGTAGTGCTGGACCGCCGTGGCGGACGGGGGGAAGCGCATCGCGCCCAGCTCGGCGGTCAGGGACGGGTCGCAGCCGTCGAAACCGACCGTCCGCAGCCGGCCGCCGAGTTGGTCCGCCTCGTACACGACGGGCCTGAGGCCCATCTTCATCAGCTCGTAGGCAGCCACGAGTCCGGACAGGCCGCCGCCGACGACCGCTACCTCCCTCCCGTGCTCGGTCGCGGGGATCTGGCCGAGGCCCGCCGGGTGGGCGAGGAAATCGTCGTACGCGTAGGGGAAGTCCGGTCCGAACATGGTGATCGGCGGCTGCTGCCTGACTGCCTGCTCGACGGCGGCGGGCACCGTGGACGTCATGGGGTACGGACTCCTTGCGCGGGTGAACTTGAGGGGACGGCGAGCGGGTTTCAGACCAGGGACCGGTACAGGCCGGGGCGGCGGTCCCGCAGGTACGGATTGGCCTCGCGGGAAGCCGCGAGGAGGGCGGGGTCGGCGTCCGCGAGGACGAGTTCGCCGGTGCGGCCCGCCCGGACGCGGGCGACGCCGTCCGGACCGGCCAGCGTGGACATTCCGGCGAACTCGAACTCGCCCTCCTGGCCGGCCCGGTTGGCGTACGCGATGTACATCTGGTTCTCGAAAGCCCGCACGGGGACCAGTGACTCGGCGACGAACTGGTACGGATGCATCAGCGCCGTCGGCACGACGAGCAGATCGGTGCCGGCCAGCGCATGGGCCCGGACGTTCTCCGGGAACTCGACGTCGTAGCAGATCAGCAGGCCGACGGTGTGGCCGTTCAGCTCGGCCTGTACGACCGGCCGGTCGCCGGGGGTGAAGTGGTCCTGTTCGAAGCGGCCGAAGAGGTGGGTCTTGCGGTAGTTGGCGAGCCGGGTGCCGTCGGCGGAGATCAGCTGGGCGGAGTTGTGGAGGGCGCCGCCCGCACGCTCCGGGTAGCCGTAGGCGATCGCGAGACCGTGCCGGGCGGCGATGCCGGCGACCGCGGCGGCGCCCGCGCCGTCGGCGGGCTCGGCGAGCCGGCCGACGGCGTCGCCGATCGCGTACCCCGTCAGGAACAGTTCCGGCGCGGCCAGCAGCCCGGCGCCCGCGGCGGCGGCACGGGCCGCGGCCTCGTCGAGGACCTTGAGGTTCTCGACGACGGAGCCGGGGCGGCCGGAGCTCTGGAGCAGGGCGGTGCGCATGCGTGATCCTCACCGGTGCGGTGGCGGGGGGCGGGGGCATCTAGACCGTACGGTCGGCGTGCCGGGCCGGACAAGAAGCAGCCGTTGCGCACCGATGAGCGGTTCGTTGCGTGCTCAGCGGCCTGCCCGGCGATTCGTTGCGCATCCGCCGGTCCGGTGGCACGCAATGAACCACCGGGCCGTGCCTGGCCGACGGAGGATGGGTACGGGCGGGCGCGGGTACGCGCGCGCGTGCCTGCGGTGTCTGTCTCCCGCGCGTGCCTCAACGGCCGGGGCACCGGTCGTCCGCGTACGCCTGTCACCCGGGTGCGGGCGCAAGCCGGTCCGGGTGACGGTGACGATGAGGGTGGTTCAGCCCGGCGCTCCGGACGAGAACCGGCGCAGCAGCGGCGACAGCACCAGCACGGACTTGGTCCGTTCCACGAACGGCTCGCCCGCGATCCGCTCCAGCACGCGTTCGAAGTGGCGCATGTCGGAGGCGAAGACCTGGACGACGGCGTCCGCGTCCCCGGTGACGGTGGAGGCGGCCACCACCTCCTGGTAGCGCTCCAGGCCGCGCTGGATGGTCTCCGGAGAGGTGTTGCGCCGGCAGTAGACCTCGATGAACCCCTCGGTCTCCCAGCCGAGCGCCACCGGGTCCACTCGCACCGTGAAGCCGGTGATGGCGCCGGAGGCGCGCAGCCGGTCCACGCGTCGTTTCACGGCCGGTGCGGACAGGCCGACCAGGTGCCCGATGTCCGCGTAGGAGCGGCGGGCGTCCTCGGCGAGGGCGTGCACGATGCGTGCGTCGAGATCGTTCAGCACTGCGGGCGGTTCACTTCTTCGTCGGGGTCCTGCTCCGCCGCCGCGACGGTCTGCGGGACCGCGGGACGGAAACGGCGATGGCCGTACACGAAGTAGAACACGAGCCCCGCCGTCAGCCGGCCGCCCCACACCTCCCGGGCCGCCCAGCGCGGGCGGCCCGGGCGACCGCGGGACGCGAGAAAGCCGCCGCGCTCCGGTCGGCGACCGCGGGCCCTCCCCCGGTCCCGGTACGGCGGCGCCGGCCGGGCCGGGCGCCGCGACCGGGTCAGTTCCAGCTGGCGTGCAGGGGCTTGC
Source organism: Streptomyces sp. NPDC006012 (assembly GCF_042871185.1). NCBI lineage: Bacteria > Bacillati > Actinomycetota > Actinomycetes > Kitasatosporales > Streptomycetaceae > Streptomyces > Streptomyces sp. NPDC006012. The sequence goes on along the minus strand of NZ_JBIAIE010000005.1, from coordinate 363,295 downwards.
CCTCGGCGTAGCCGGCGGCGCTCTGCACGCCGACGATGGCCTTCTCGGTGAACTCGTCCAGGGAGGCGGCGCCGGCGTAGGTGCAGGCGGAGCGGACGCCCGCGATGATCGAGTCGATCAGGTCCTCGACGCCCGGGCGGGTCGGGTCGAGGAACATGCGGGAGGTGGAGATGCCCTCCTCGAACAGCGCCTTGCGGGCGCGGTCGTAGCCCGACTCCTCCGAGGTGCGGTTGCGCACGGCGCGCGCGGACGCCATCCCGAACGACTCCTTGTAGAGCCGCCCGCTCGCGTCCTGCTGGAGGTCGCCCGGCGACTCGTACGTGCCCGCGAACCAGGAGCCGATCATGACGTTGGAGGCGCCCGCCGCCAGCGCCATCGCCACGTCGCGCGGGTGCCGGACGCCGCCGTCGGCCCACACGTGCTTGCCGTACTTGCGTGCCTCGGCGGCGCACTCCAGCACGGCCGAGAACTGCGGGCGGCCGACGCCGGTCATCATGCGGGTGGTGCACATCGCACCGGGGCCCACGCCCACCTTGACGATGTCGGCGCCCGCCTCGATCAGATCCTTGACGCCCTCGGCGGAGACGACGTTCCCCGCGACCACCGGGATCTTCGGGTCGAGGTCCCGCACCAGCTTGAGCGCGTTGACCATCGACTCCTGGTGGCCGTGCGCGGTGTCGATGACGAGCGTGTCGACACCGGCGTCCAGCAGTTGCTTCGCCCTGCCCGCCACATTGCCGTTGACGCCGACGGCGGCGGCGATGCGCAGCCTGCCGTGGGCATCGGTGGCCGGGGTGTAGAGCGTGGCGCGCAGCGCGCCCTTGCGGGTGAGGATGCCGGCCAGCTTGCCGTCCCCGTCCACCGCCGGGGCGTAGCGCCGGTTGGCCGTGTCCAGCGTGTTGAACGCCTCGCGCGGCTCGATGTCCGCGTCGAGCAGCAGCAGGTCGCGGGACATGACCTCGGTGAGCTGGGTGAAGCGGTCGACGCCGGACAGGTCCCGGTCGGTGACGACACCTACCGGGCGGCCGGTCCCGTCGACGACGACACCGGCGTTGTGCGCCCGCTTCGGCAGCAGGGCCAGCGCGTCGGCGACGGTCTGGTGCGGGGCCAGCACGATCGGCGTGTCGAGGACCCGGTGGCGGCCCTTCACCCAGGTGATGACGTCGGTGACGACCTCGATCGGGATGTCCTGCGGGATCACCACCAGCCCGCCGCGCCGGGCCATCGTCTCGGCCATGCGCCGGCCCGCGATGGCGGTCATGTTGGCGACGACCAGCGGGATCGTGGTGCCCGTGCCGTCCGGGGAGCTGAGGTCCACGTCCTGACGCGAGCCCACCGAAGAACGGCTCGGCACCATGAACACGTCGTCGTACGTCAGGTCGTAGGGCGCCGACGAACTCGGCACAAGCCGACCGGTACCCGGCTCAAGAAAACGCATGACATTACTTTTTCACGTGAAACGGCACAGGTCACTGCCACGAAGGCACGACTGGAGGGCCCCATGCCCGTTGGTTCCTCCAAGCGGGTGGACGGGGCCGCGCCGGCGGGAAGCGGTTACCTGCCTTGCACACAGATACTACCCAGCGGGACATCGGCCCTGGTGGCACCGCGGTTCAGCCCCGGGGCGACGACAGCGGTTCAGCCCTGGTTCAGCCCAGGGCGAGGGCCACGGTCAGCCGTGGTTCGCGCTCGGACGCCTCGGTGAACACGTCCTGTGCGACCGTCCACTCCTGTGGTTGCCGCCGCGCGTACGCCCGCCAGCCGGTGACGACGACGAGCAGCGCGCGGCCGGCGGTCTGCGGCGGCCACACGGACGGGTCGGCGAGGCTGTCGGCGAGGGCGTCCCAGTTGCGGCCGAACCAGTCGGGCAGCTCCAGCGCCCGCGCGGAGCGGTCCATCAGGCCCGCCTTGTCGACGATGCCCGCGAGGTCGAGCAGCACGACGTACGGGGTCGACATCGACAGCGGGGTCGTCATCTCAGCACCGTCCGGAACGATTCGTAAGTGATCATCGGAGTAATGGGCCTTCCCGCCCGGCCCCGAGGTCGCGGAAAAGCGAACGGGGACGACCCGTGACCGGCGTCTGCCGATGCTGTCACGATCGTCCCCGCGCGGGTCCGCTGCCCGGGCCGGTCAGGGTCCGTCGGGGTCCGACCGGTTCAGGGCGGGCCGCGGCGCCGGGCCGGCGGTCATCAGGTAATCCGCGGCCGAGGTGTCCGTCACCAGGCTGGTGACGAGACCGGAGCGCAGCACGGCGTCGATCGCGGCCGCCTTGCGCTGCCCGCCCGCGATCGCGACGACCTCGGGGACACGCCGCAGCTGGTCGGCCTTGACCGTGATGCACCGCTCCCCCAGGTCCCGGCCGATCCGGCGGCCTTCCGAGTCGAAGAGGTGCGCGGACATCTCGGCGGCGACCCCGAGCGAGTCGTAGTGGCCGCGCTCCTCGTCGCTGAGCATGTCGTACACCGCCGAGATGCCCGGCTCCCAGGAGCCGATCGAGACGCACGCGACCGTGACCTTGTCGAAGTACTCGAAGGCCCGGGCGATCCCGGTCTGGTTGCGCAGCGCCGCCGCGGTGGCCGCGTCCGGCAGCAGCATCGGCGCGTAGATGGGGTGCGCGTCGCCCCCGGACACCTGGGCGGCGCGGCGGACGGCCTCGACCGAGCCGCGCTCGGCGGTCCCGGCGTCGTACACACCGGTCAGCTGCACCACCGTGCACGGCGGCAGCCGGTCGAGGGCGGCGGCCATGTGAATGGTGGACCGGCCCCAGGCCAAGCCCAGCACGTCTCCCTCGTTGACCAGCTCGCCGAGCAGGTCGGCCGCGACCTCGCCGAGGTTCTCCGGATCCGGGGTCTCCTCCGCCTCGGCCGGGGACTCCACCACGACGGCGTGCCTCAGGCCGTAGCGGGCGCGGAGCGCGTCGGAGCGCTCGGCGTCCAGTTCGGCCGGCACACGGATCTCGATGCGTACGAGATCCCTTTCGAGGGCGGTCTCCAGCACCCTGGCCACCTTGAAGCGGCTGACGCCGAACTCCTCCGCAATCTGGATCTTGGACTTGCCCTCAAGGTAGAAGCGGCGGGCCATGGCCGCCGCCTGAACCAGCTCAGCGGGTCCCATCCGCGTGCGGCCCGCCGACATACCCGACACGGCGATCTCCTCACTGCTGTTCACATTCTCGATTCGCCGTTCATCCTTGCAGATCCGGCGCGGTTGATTAGCCCTGATGGGCGCCGTTCATGTACCTGTGGCTCACTGGTCGCATGCCCAGGACGCCTTCGCGGTGGCCGCCTCCGCCTGGGTGCGCAGTGCACGTACCGCCGCTGCCGGGTCCTTTGCCCCGTAGACGGCCGAGCCGGCGACGAAGACGTCGGCTCCCGCATCCGCGCATCGCTCGATCGTGGCCGCCGACACGCCCCCGTCCACCTGGAGCCACAGTTCGAGGCCGTGCTTGGCGATCAGCTCCCGGGTGCGGCGGATCTTCGGGAGCATGATGTCGAGGAACGCCTGACCGCCGAAGCCCGGCTCGACCGTCATGATCAGCAGCATGTCGAGTTCCGGGAGCAGGTCCTCGTACGGTTCGACGGGCGTCGCGGGCTTGAGCGCCATGGAGGCGCGGGCACCCTTGGCGCGGATCTCACGGGCGAGCCTGACGGGCGCCCCGGCCGCCTCGATGTGGAAGGTGACCGAGGAGGCGCCCGCCTCGACGTACTGCGGTGCCCAGCGGTCGGCGTCCTCGATCATCAGGTGGCAGTCCAGCGGCGTGTCCGTGGCCCGGGCCAGGGACTCCACGACCGGCACCCCGAGCGTCAGGTTCGGGACGAAGTGGTTGTCCATGACGTCGACGTGGAGCCAGTCGGCTCCCTCGACCGCCTTCGCCTCGTCCGCGAGGCGGGCGAAGTCGGCGGACAGGATGCTGGGGTTGATCTGCACGGCCATGCCCCAAGCCTGCCACGTCCGGGCCGGGTCTCTCGCGCCGGGCGCGAAGGGCGGCCGGCTCGCGGCCGCCGTATCACGGAGCCCCCGGTCACAGCCTCGGGCCCGATCCCGGCCCGATCCGGTCTGTTCTTCGATCGCCATCCGCCCGATCCCGCCCCCCTCGACGCGGTCCGCCCGGATCCGCCGGCGGTGAATACGGCGGCGCCGGACGGCGAACCAGAGAACCGGCGGACCGACGGATCGGGAGCCCGCGGCTCGGCGGTCCGGTCAGCCGGTCCGGCGGATCAGCGCCAGGTACATGGCGTCGGTGCCGTGCAGATGCGGCCAGAGCTGGATGTCGGGGCCGTCGCCGAGCGCGGGAACCTGGGACAGCAGCGGACGGGCGTCGACGAGTTCGGTGTGCGGGCGCTGCTTGAGTACGTCGTCGACGACCGCCCGGGTCTCGGCGAGGTGCGGCGAGCAGGTCGCATAGCCGACGACGCCGCCCACCCGCACCGAATCGAGCGCGGTGCGCAGCAGGGCGCGCTGCAGCGGCGCGAAGTTCTCCAGGTCCTCCGGCCGTCGCCGCCAGCGCGCCTCGGGTCGTCTGCGCAGCGCGCCGAGCCCGGTGCACGGCACGTCCACCAACACCCGGTCGAAGGTGCCGGCCCGCCACGGCGGCCGGGTCCCGTCCGCGGCGATGACCTGCCAGGGCCCCGGGTTGCCGTCCAGTGCCCTGGCCACCAGACCGGCGCGGTGCGGCTGCTTCTCGGCGGCCAGCAGGACCGCTCCGCGCTCGGCGGCCAGCGCCCCGAGCAGCGCGGCCTTGCCGCCGGGTCCCGCGCACCCGTCGAGCCACTTCTCGTCCGGTCCGTCCAGCGGCGCGCTCGCAAGGGCGAGGGCGACCAGTTGGCTGCCCTCGTCCTGCACGCCGGCCCGGCCCTCCCGCACGGCGTCGATGGCGCCCGGCTCGCCGCCCTCGGCGAGCCGTACCGCATACGGCGACCAGCGTCCCGGCACGGCGGCGTCCTCGCGCAGCAGTTCCGCGGTACCGGCCCGGCCGGGCCGGGCGACGAGGGTCACCTCCGGGCGCTCGTTGTCCGCCGCCAGCAGGTCCTCGATCCCGGCCCGGCCGCCGCCGAGCGAGTCCCACAGCGCGGAGACGACCCAGCGGGGGTGCGAATGCACGACGGCGAGATGGTCCTCGGGGTCCTCGTCGTAGGACGGTGCGACCTTGGCCAGCCAGCCGTCGAGATCGTGCTGCGCCACCTTCCGCAGCACCGCGTTGACGAACTTGGCCCGGCCGTCGCCGAGCACGACCCGGGCCAGCTCGACGGAGGCGGACACCGCGGCGTGCGTCGGGATCCGCGTGCCGAGCAGTTGGTGCGCGCCGAGGCTGAGCACGTCCAGCACCGGCGGGTCGACCTCGCGCAGCGGCCGGTCGACACACGAGGCGATGATCGCGTCGTAGGTGCCCTGGCGGCGCAGTGTCCCGTAGACCAGTTCGGTGGCGAGGGCGGCATCCCGGCCGTCGAAGTCGCCCTTCTCCCGCGCCTTGCGCAACAGCGGCGGCAGTACGAGGTTCGCGTACGCGTCCCGCTCGTCCACGGCCCGCAGGGCGTCGAAGGCGAGGATGCGGACGGGATCCTTGTGGGGGCGGCGGTAGGGCTTGGCGGGCTTGTGGGGCCGACGGGACTGCTCGCTCACGAAAAGGTGCTCCGGTGCTGGAAGGGCTGCGCTCCCAGCCTACGTCGGAACGCAGCCGTCCCCGGTGCCGGGCGGAACTCAGCCGCCCAGGGTCTCGCCGTCCGCGACCCGCACCCCGCGCGCCCAGTCCGCCGCCCGCATCGGCTTCTTGCCCTGGGCCTGCACCCAGAGCAGTTCGACGGCGTGCGAGCCGGTGCCCACGTGCACGCTGTTCTTCCCGGCCGCGGGCTGCCCCGGGGCAAGGTCGGTGCGTTCGGGCGCGGGAACGACCTGGATGACCTTGAGCCGCTCCCCGCGGAAGGTGGTCCAGGCACCCGGCGCCGGGGTGCAGCCGCGCACCACCCGGTCGACCCGCAGCGCCGGGGCGGCCCAGTCCAGACGGGCGTCCTCGACGCTGATCTTCGGCGCGACGGTGACACCGTCCACCGGCTGCGGTACGGCCTTCAGCGTGCCGTCCGCGATGCCGTCCATGGTCGCGACGAGCAGCCCGGCACCGGCGAGGGCGAGCCGGGTGAGCAGGTCACCACTGGTGTCGGTGTGCCGGATCTCCTCGGTGACCGTCCCGTACACGGGGCCCGAGTCCAGCCCCTCCTCGATCAGGAAGGTCGAGGCGCCCGTGATCTCGTCCCCCGCCATGAGGGCGTGCTGCACGGGCGCGGCGCCGCGCCAGGCGGGCAGCAGCGAGAAGTGCAGGTTGACCCAGCCGTGGGCGGGCACGTCCAGGGCCACGCGCGGCAGCAGCGCCCCGTAGGCGACGACGGGGCAGCAGTCGGGGGCGATCTCCCCGAGCCGCTCAAGGAACTCGGGGTCCCGCGGCTTCAGCGGCTTCAGCACCTCGATCCCGGCCTCCTCCGCCCGCTCGGCCACGGGAGACGCGACCAGCCGGCGCCCGCGGCCGGCCGGCGCGTCGGGCCGCGTGACGACGGCGGCCACCTCGTGCCGCCCGGCGGCGATGAGGGCGTCCAGGGCGGGAACGGCGACTTCGGGGGTACCGGCGAAGACGAGCTTCATGGGCGGGTGCGGGCCTCTCGGGCGGGGTCGGGCGGGCAGCGCACCAGTCTATGACGGCGTGTACGACGAGGGCCTGTCCACTCAGTGGAAGGCACGCGCTACGAGAAGGCACTGCGAACGGCGGCCACCGCACGATTCGTCCCGCCCCGCGGTGACGCCCGCCCCGAGGCCCGTCCGACTCCGCTCGCCCGCTACCCGCTACCCGCTACCCGCTACCCGCTACCCGCTACCGACCGGACTACCCGGCCGGACACGGGTGGTGCGCGAGCGGGACACGGGCGTACGCATATGCCCGTACGCCCCCACCGCGTGACCAGCGGAGCGCACACGCGTTGGTCAAGTAAGAGTTGACCACAACGGGCCGCCGACGCGGCCCGATTCCTTTCAACGCCGGTTCGAGAGGCTTGTTCATGGCCGACCACGCAACCCACGACGCCCAGGCCCGGGCCAGCCTGCACTTGCTGGTGCGGGACATCGAGCGGGTCCGCCGGCAGGTGGACGCCCTGCGTACGCTCACCGCCCAGCTGGGCAACGTCTACCGCCCGCGCCGCTCCGGCCCCTCCACGGGCTTCGTAGTCTACGGACGCGCCCCCGCTCCGACCGTCCGTCTCGCCCAGGAACTCCGGGACAGCGTCGAGACCCTGGTCACGGCCGCCGTGGATTTCGACCGCTCGCTCGGCTTCTCGTGGGACGCGGTGGGCTCGGCCCTGGGCGTCACCAAGCAGGCGGTGCACCGCCGTTACGGCGCCCGTCGCGCCGCGGCCCAGGCAGCCGCGGATGCCGAGCGCACGCCGGAGCCGTCGGGCACCCGCACGATGAACGTGAACACCGGCCTTCCCACGGTTCCGACGGTCCCAGCGGCCCGTTCGATGCCGACCCAGCCGACAGCGGGCAGCCCCACGCTCCGCGACGAGGTCCGTCCGACGGCCTTCCCCGCCCCGCGCAACGGCTGACCCCCTCCCGCCCCGCCCTCCCGGCACCTCCGGGAGGGCGGCTGCCCGTTTGAGCCGTGCCGCGCCCCCGCACCTCGGCTCCGTCAACGGCTGGGCGATACCACGGGCGTTGCCCCTGACGGACGCACAGGAGCACGCCGACGACCCGGTCCTCCCGCGCCCCGCCGCGGACCGGCGCCCGAAGGCCCGGTCACCCGGCTCCCGACGCCCCAGGCCGCACAGGCAACAGCGGGGCAAGGAGGGGTAGCACAGGGAGGGGTGGGAGTAGAGGCAGGGGCAATAGCAGCGGCAGGGGCAGGGGCCCCGTCACCCGATGTCCGGCGGATCGATCCGTACGCGCACTCCCTCCTCGCCGCCCCGCACCATCCGTGCGGCCTGCGCCGCCTTCAGCGCGGTCGCCAGTGCGGCCCCGCTGCCGGGCGGCACCCGGACCAACGCACGCTCCCACTGCTCGCCCGGTGGTGGCCCCCCGGCCCGCCGCGGTCTCCCGGACGGTGTGACCGGCAAGGGAACCGGCCCCAGCACCTCTGCGTCCGACGGGAGTTCGACCTCCGCGAGAAAGCCGGCGACGGCCTGTACCGGCCCCGCCAAGGCCGCCATCCGGGACACCGGCGGGAACCCCAGCTCCGCCCGCTCGGCCAGCTCACGCACCGCGTGCCCGACCGGATCCCACCGCACCAGTGCCTGCACGGGCCGCAGCGTCGGCTCAGCCACGACCACCACCGTCCCGCCATCGCCCTGCGGGCGGACCAGCGCGGCGGCCCCGAGCCATCGGCGCAACGCGTCCTCGCCGGCCCGCAGGTCGGGGCGGCCCAGCATGGCCCAGCCGTCGAGGAGCAGCGCCGCCGCGTAGCCGCCCTCGGCGACCGGCTCGGCTCCCGGGGTGCTCACGACCAGCGCGGGCGCCCCCGGCACCGTGTCCAGTACCTGTTCGCGCCCCGAGGTCCGCACCGGTACCGCGGGGAAGGCCCGCCCCAGTTCCTCGGCGGTCCGCCGCGCCCCCACGACCTGCGCGCGCAGCCGCAGCGACCCGCACTGCGGGCAGTGCCACGCGCTCTCCTCACGACCGCACCAGCCGCACCGCAGCGCTCCCGCGTCCTGTGCCTCCAACGGCCCGGAGCAGTGCCGGCAGCGGGCCGGCGCCCGGCAGGTCACGCAGGCCAGGCGCGGCACGTACCCCCGACGGGGCACCTGCACGAGCACCGGCCCGTGCCGCAGCCCGTCCCGGACCACCTGCCAGGCAAGCGTCGGCAGCCGGGCGGCGTGGGCGGCCTCGTCCCGTGCCAGGTCGCCGTCGCCCACCGTCCGTACCAGCGGAGCGGCCCGCCGCACCTGCTCCCGGCTCGCGACCAGGGGCCGCGCCCAGCCGGTCTCCACCAGTTGCGCGGCCTCCACGGTGCAGCTCCGACTGCCCAGCAGGAAGGCGCACTTGTCCTGGGTGGCGCGCAGCAGGAGCACATCGCGGGCATGCGGCTGCGGGGCGTGCTGCTCGCTGTGGTTGTCGTCCCCGTCGTCCCAGATGGCGACGAGTCCCAGATCCTGCACGGGCGCGAACATGGCGGCCCGCGTGCCGACGACGGCCCGTACGGTGCCCCGGCGCACGGCCAGCCACTGCCCGTACCGCTTCTCCGGCCCAGCGTCGGCGGTGAGCAGGGCATGCCGCCCCTGACCGAGGAGTTCGGTGAGCGCGGCGTCGACCCGGGCGGCGGCGCGGCCGTCCGGTACGACGACGAGCGCACCGCGCCCCGAGGCGAGCGTGGCTGCCACGGCCCGGGCCAGCTCCTCGCTCCAGCGGGGGCCGGGCAGCGCGTTCCACACGGCGCGGGGTACGCCTCCCGAGGCCAGCGATTCGACGAAGGCCGCCCCTCGCTCGTACCGCGCCCAGGAACCGGGCTCGGGGGGCGCCGGCGGTGGCGGCGGCACGGGCGACGGCCGCCGCTCCGCACGCGCGCTGCGCGGCGGCACGGCCAGTTGCAGCACGTCGGCGAGGCTCCCCGCGTACCGGTCGGCGACGGCTCGCGCGAGCCTCAGCAACTCCTCGCTCAGCACCGGTTCCGGGGACACCACCTGGGCCAGCGCGGCCAGCGGCCCGGAGTAGTCGGACTCGGCCCGCCGCTCCACGAGGAACCCGCCGATGAGCCCGCCGCCCTCCCGGCGCCCTTCCCGCACCCGGTGCCGTCCGGCCCCGAACCGCACCCGCACCCGCACCCCCGGCTGAGCCTGCTCGTCCAGCTCCTCGGGCACGGCGTAGTCGAAGTACCGGTCGAGATGGAGCACGCCCTTGTCGACCAGCACCCGGGCGACGGGCAGCTCTTTCGCCAGCGCGGCCCCCCGCCAGGTCCGCGGCTTGGCCCGCGGCGCCCTGGCACCGCGCACACTCTCCCGAATGAGCGCGAGCTGCTCCGGCGGCGCACCCTCCGCACCCCCGTCACGGCCCTCGTTCTCGCTGCTCACGCTTGCATTCTTACCAAACGCCACCGACAACCGCCGCCGCCCGGCCCTCGCCCCTGCCTCCGCCGGAAGAACATCGGCGCAGGCCGGGCGCCAGCAGCCGCGAGCCGACGTCCCGCCGCGAGCCGCGCACCGCGTTCCTTGGCCGGAACAGCTTTCTCGACAGGTCGTCGGGTTCGGGCTTCGCTCCTGAGGAGGAAACGGGAAACGCCTGTTTCGCCTTGTCCGGCCCAGTCGCCTGCCGCACGCTGAGTCGCGGCGCTCACCGGCTGCCGGCCGGGGAGTGACGGAGGTTGAAGTGCGGGAGCAGTGGCACGACTTCGGGCCGGAACTGCGCAGGCGGCGCATGGCCGCCCGGCTTTCCCTGCAGCAGTTGGGGCAGCGCGTTCACTACAGCAAGAGCCAGCTCAGCAAGGTCGAGCGAGGGATCAAACGGCCCACGCCCGAACTGGCGCGGCTGTGCGACACCGAACTCCGGGCCGGGGGTGCGCTCGCTCGGCTCGTGGTCCTCCAGCACGCCCGAACGCCGCTGCCGGCCCCTGGAAACGATGACGAGGTGTGGCTGATGCAACTCCGCAAGGACGGTTCGAGTTCTTTCCAACCGGTGACGCGGCGAGACCTGATCGCCGCCGGAGCCGCCTCCGTACTGGCCCTCCGCGCCGGTGGCCCGCACGAGGTCTTCCCCACCCAAAGACCGGCTGACACGGCGGACACACTGGTCGACACGTCGCTGACCGTATTCAAGCAGTTACGGCGCCTGGGGCAGGTTTCCGGCCCTGCCAGCGTCCTGCCCACACTCATCAGCCAGACCCACACGGTCGAGCAGTTGGCCGCTCACAGCGGCCCCCGGTCACGGCGGACTCTGCTGGTTCTCGCCTCCCGCTACGCGGAGTACGCGGGATGGATGGCCCAGGAATCCGGTGATGACGAGGCCGCTGTCTGGTGGACCGACCGGGCCGTGCAGTTGGCGGCCGCCGGCGCCGATGCCAAGCTCGCGGTCTACGCGCAGGTCCGACGCTCGTTGATCAGCCTGTACCGCGGTGATGTCGGCGAAGCCGTACGACTGGCCGCTCATGCCTTGGAGAGCGACGCGCCCGCTCGTGTCCGCGGGCTCGCCGCACAGCATCTTGCTCAGGGCAATGCAGTCGCGGGTGACTACGACGCGTGCATGCGCAGCCTTGACCGTGCCCGGGATCTACTGGAACTGAGCGCCGAGGACCCCGCACAGCCGGTGCTGGGTGCGTCTCACGTACCCGACGTCGTCTCGATGTTCACCGGCTGGTGCCTGCACGATCTGGGACGCCCGCAGCGGGCGGCCGCGCTCCTCGACAAGGAGACGGCACGCATACCGGAGCATGCGTTCCGCACTCGCGCACGGTACGGCGTCCGGCGCGCCCTCGCCCATGCGGCGGCCGGAGACATCGACCACGCATGCGGAATCACCACGGATGTCCTGCCCTGCGTACCGCTCGTCGGCTCCGCGACGATCGCCGCCGATCTGCGTCGCCTCCGCCACACCCTGGGCCGGCACGCGCGAAACAACTCGGTGCGGAAGGTCATGCCCGACCTGTCCGCAGCCCTGACTCACGCCTCCACCTTCTAGGAAGGGGTCCGACCATGCACGAGATCTTCCTCAACTACCGTACGGAAGACGGCAAGGAGATCGCTCACCTGTGCCACCGGGGCCTGCTGTCCAGGTTCGGTGAGGACAGCGTCTTCCTCGCGCGGAAGTCGATCGAACCGGGCAGCAAATTCGCAGACGCCCTCGTGCAGACCGCCCGCCACAGCCGGGTCCTGCTCGCTCTGATCGGCAAGGGCTGGCTGGACGCACCGGACCGCAAGCGCCCCGGCCGGCGGGCGCTGGACGATCCCGGCGACTGGGTTAGGCGGGAAATCGAAGCTGCTCTGTCATCCGGTTCCCTGGTCGTGCCGGTGTTCATCGACCGCAGGGTGGAACAACTCGATCCGCGCCGGCTGCCCCGTTCGATGGCCGAGCTCGCCGAGTGCCAGTACACGCGTCTGGGCCTGAACACCATCGACAGCGATCTCGCCCACCTGGGAGACCGCCTCGCCCGCTTGATTCCCGCGCTCGCCGCCTTGGCCGGCGATGCCGGGGAGAGCGCCTCAGCCCCGGCCGACGGGCCCAGTGGCGTCCGCACCGACCACCAGAGCGGCGGTATCGGCCAGGTCGGCGGGTCTGTGGGCACCTTTGTCAACGACGCGCACGCCCCTTTCCACTCAGGCCAGGGCAATCTATACGGGGGCCCGCATATTGAAGGCGACGGCACGAACTACGTGGCCGGGGACAACCACGGTGGGATCCGTCAGGGCTTCGGCACGCGCCCGCCGCGTGGGGGCGAGGAACGGTGACGGGCTCTTTCAGTTCGTTCGTCGGGGCGGCCTACGGCTCGGTGCACTCCGGCGAGGGCCATCAGTTCAACATTTACGTCCAGGCAGCGGAGCATCTGCTGAACGAGCGGGCGCGCGGGCGCAACCGCTCGATCGCCGAGGCGGACCGTCAACGCCTGCACGAGCGCTTCGTGTCCCCTCCCGGCCTCCAGCACGCACGGAACCGGCTCCGGAACGAGCGCACCGTGCTGGTGGACGGGCTGCCTGGAAGCGGCCGGCGCACTGCCGCTCTGATGCTGCTGCACGAACTGCCGGAGACCCGGGGCAGCCTGCACGAGCTACCGGACACGACGGACGACGAAACGGCCTTGCCGCTCGACCCTGCCGACGTCAACCCCGGTGACCGGCTCTTACTGGATCTCTCGGAAGCCGAGGAGTCCCGTTACGTAGCCGTACAAGGCGCATTGTCGGACTTCCGGGCCACCGTGATCGAGCGCGGTGCCCATCTCGCGGTGGTGCTGCCGCACCATCTGAGCTACCTGCTCCGGGGCGACCTGCGGCATCTGACAGCCGAGACCCGGCGTCCGAACGCCCGACGCGTGCTCGCCACGCACCTGCGGGTCGAGGGCATCCTCCCGCTGGACGAAGAACTCGGGGATCCAGAACTTGCCGCCTATCTCATGCGTGTACCGATCGCCGATGTCGCGGCGCTCGCCGAACGGGTCGGACGTTGCCGGAACACTTCGACGGCCGACCGGGGCTTTCCGGACTGGCTCACGGAATCGCTCGCGGAGCAGCACGACCAAAGAGGCCGCGTGGCGGCGGACCTGTCGGCCGCCGGCGGGCGGCACAGGGCACTGCTGCTGTCCCTCGCGATGTTCCACGACACGACCCCCGACGTGGTATTGAGGGGGGCGAACGCCCTGCTCGGGGTGCTCAGTCATCCGCCTGATCCCACTCCCCGGCTGGACCGCGCGGACCTGCATGCGGAACTGTCCGCGATCCATGCCGACAGCGGCCCGGACGGCAGGATCCGGTTCAGCCTCGTAGGCTACGACCGGGCCGTACGGAACCATTTCTGGACCTACCTGCCCGACATCCGCCGTGAACTGCGCGACTGGCTGAGTACTCAGGTGGCCGATCTCTCGGTGGCCCCGTCGGTTCGCATACAGGCCGTGGACAGATTCGCGGACCAGGCATTTCGCACAGGCCGACCGGAAGATCTGGTGTGGCTCACCGACCGGTGGATGTCGTCCAGGGCACCGGGCCACCTGGTGCCGCCGGCCGCTCAGGCGCTCGCCATCGGTCTCAACAACGACCGCTTTGGCCAGTTCTTCCGTCAGCGGATCTACGACTGGGCGACCTCCCAGGAGACGAGCGACGCGTTGCGCCAGGTGCTGGTCGTGGTCTGCTCCCAGACCATGGCGCACTCCCATCCGGACCAGGCATTGGTGCGGCTGCATCATGTGAGTCGCCGCACCGGCGGAAGCACTCTGGCATCCGCCGGCCGGGCCGTTCTCACACTGTCGAGGTCCGACGACCGTCTGTACCAAAAGATGCTGGATCGGCTCTCCGCCGGAATCGCCTCGGGTCAGTGGTCGGCGGACTTCGCCCTCTTCCGGGACCTGGCGGACCCGGTCCGCCTCATGCGGCACGGGGATGTGCGCAGGCTCCTGGCCCTCGGCTGGAGCGGACTGCTGGGCCGACCCGTCACGGAGTGGGCGGGCACCGCGGAACGCTGGCTCACCGTGGGCGAGGACGTGAAGAATCGCGAGCCCGTGACCGACGTGCTGGCCTCAGCCTGCGGTGAGGACCATACGGCCGCCGGACGCCTCTACCGAGTCGCTCTCGGCTGGCAGCGCGCCGAACGCAGTATCCGTCGCGTGGACACCCTCTCCTGCCTGCTGCTGAAACTCGATGCCGCGCAGGGCATCGAGCCCTACTCAGCTGTCGCCTGACAGGCGAACCGAAACCCGAGGTAGCCCTCCATGAGCTCTGGCCACAGGACGATGACCCTCTTCGTCACCGTCATCCTGGGATTGATCGCCGTCATCCTCGGACTCACTGTCCATTGGCCGATCTGGGTCTGGCCCGTCTCGGCCGCGCTCCTGCTGATCGTCGCGGCCGTTGTACAGAAGATCCTGACAACGGAAAGCGCACCGGCCACACCCGAACCGCCGGTCACGGGGGAAGACCCGCAACACCGCGTCCTGCACGTGGCGCTGCCCAGTTCCGTCGCGGACTACGACTTCTCCTTTTCCGCCACGGTTCTGTGGCAGGTGGTGGACACCCCCGAGGAGGCACCTCCCATCAACCCCGCGGCCCTCGCCGTCGATGCCGTGTTGCAGCGGGCTCGCGCGGTGACGGCCCAGCAGCCTCCGCACCACAGCGCGCTCGCCCAGCACCAGCTCGATGCCGTGCTGGCCACCATGCGGAAGGACACCACCGGACGGATCATGGCCATGGCCCACGATGTCGCTCTCAGACTTCCGGAGCACGACCGTGAACGACTCGTGAAACTCTCCAACGTCCGCAAGGACGAGGACGTCTGGGAACACGAGCGCAACTACGAACGCAACAAGAGGGCCTATCTCAGCGAGGACGTCCTCAAGGACACGGGCAGCGCGGTGGTGTGGTGGTTGTCCCGCAACGAGGAGGAAGTCGACAGCACGGTCGGGCGGATAGGCATGCTGGCCCAGTTGTCGGCTGCCGCCAACAACGAGACGGTGGCACCTCCGTTCGAACATCTTGTCGCACCGCCGTGGGGCGAAATCACCGACGCGGACCAGGGTTTCCCGGCAGGCGGGCCGCACCGGCAGCCGTACCTGTCCGAGCCGCCTCCGGGCACTGGCTCCGCCTCTGATGACGCCGTCGACTCGTTCCTGGCCTGGTTCGGTTTCTCGGCGGACGATCCGGATGTGACTCTGTTCACGGAACGGCTCGCCAAACTCGCCGCGGCACATGGCAAGAGCGAGATGGTTGATGCCCTGCAGCGCCGTTTCGCCTTCGACCAGCCAGAACCGGAGGACGACGAGCCCCCGCAGGGGGAGGACTTCACGCCGTGAAGTGCCGAGGCCGCCCCCACGACACGCCAGGACCCGGCTCCCCCGAAGGAGAACCGGGCCCCGGCCACAGCCGTACGCCGAAGCTACAGGCCCACGGCCTCACGCAGGGCGTCCACGCGGTCCGTGCGCTCCCAGGTGAAGTCCGGCAGTTCGCGGCCGAAGTGGCCGTAGGCCGCGGTCTGGGCGTAGATCGGACGGAGCAGATCGAGGTCACGGATGATGGCGGCCGGGCGGAGGTCGAAGACCTCGTCGATCGCCTTCTCGATCCGCTCGGGCTCGACCTTGTGGGTGCCGAAGGTCTCCACGAACAGACCGACCGGCTCGGCCTTGCCGATGGCGTACGCGACCTGGACCTCGCAGCGCGAGGCCAGGCCCGCGGCGACCACGTTCTTGGCGACCCAGCGCATCGCGTAGGCGGCCGAGCGGTCCACCTTGGACGGGTCCTTGCCGGAGAAGGCGCCGCCGCCGTGGCGGGCCATGCCACCGTAGGTGTCGATGATGATCTTGCGTCCGGTGAGGCCGGCGTCGCCCATCGGGCCGCCGATCTCGAACCGGCCCGTGGGGTTGACCAGCAGGCGGTAGCCCTCGGTGTCCAGCTTGATGCCCTCGTCGAGCAGCGCCTTCAACTCCGGCTCGACGACGAATTCCCGGATGTCGGGCGCCAGCAGGGACTCCAGGTCGATGTCCGACGCGTGCTGGCTGGAGACCACCACGGTGTCGAGACGGACCGCCTTGTCGCCGTCGTACTCGATGGTGACCTGCGTCTTGCCGTCCGGGCGGAGGTAGGGGATGGTGCCGTTCTTGCGGACCTCGGACAGCCGCTTGGACAGCCGGTGGGCCAGGAAGATCGGCAGCGGCATCAGCGTCGGCGTCTCGTCCGTCGCGTAGCCGAACATCAGACCCTGGTCGCCCGCGCCCTGCTTGTCCAGTTCGTCCTTGTCGCCGACCACCGCGCCGCCGTCGACCCGGGACTCGTAGGCCGTGTCCACGCCCTGGGCGATGTCCGGGGACTGCGCGCCGATCGACACCGACACGCCGCAGGAGGCGCCGTCGAAGCCCTTTTTCGAGGAGTCGTAGCCGATTCCGAGGATGGTGCCCCGGACCAGGGTCGCGATGTCCGCGTACGCCTTGGTCGTTACCTCGCCGGCCACGTGCACCAGGCCGGTCGTGATCAGCGTTTCCACGGCGACCCGGGAAGTCGGGTCCTCACGCAGAAGCGCGTCGAGAATGGTGTCGCTGATCTGGTCAGCGATCTTGTCGGGGTGACCCTCGGTCACGGACTCCGAGGTGAACAGGCGACGGGACACAACGCTCCCTGGGGTTGCAGCGGCTGCTGGCTGATCTTTGGCGGACGGCGCGGGGAGCTGCGCCCGGCGACATCCGCACAACAGTTTATCGGTCGCACTTCGCCGCGGGCCCAGCAGTCTCGCGGGTTGGGAACGCTGTGACCTGCGGCACGGGCATTCTGCCCAATGCCGTGCCGCATTGACCAGAGGCTCCCCGGGAGAATGTCGCGTGGGAGGAAGCTGTCGAACGACTGAAGCAAATCAGTCCAAACGATCCCGTACCAGATCCCAGACGATCTCGGCAAGAGCCTCCTTGGGGCCGTGCGGCACCGGAATCTCGCCACCGTCGGCGCCGAGCACCACGGCCTCGTTGTCCTCGGAACCGAACGTCTTCCCCTCCCCCACCTCGTTCACCACGAGGAGGTCGCACCCCTTGCGTGCCAGCTTCGCCCGGCCGTTGGCGAGGACGTCGTCGGTCTCGGCGGCGAAGCCGACGATCACCTGTCCGGGTCGCGCCCGGTCGGCCGAGATCTCCGCAAGAATGTCCGGATTCCGCACCAGCACGATGGGCTCGGGGTCCTGGCCGTCCTTCTTCTTGATCTTCCCGGTCGCGTAGGCGGCCGGGCGGAAGTCGGCCACGGCGGCCGCCATCACCACCGCGTCGGCGTCGGCGGCGGCCTTGAGCACCGCCTCGCGCAACTGGACCGCCGAGCCGACCGGGACGACGTCCACGCCGGCCGGGTCGGGCAGGCCGGTGTTCGCCGCGACCAGGGTCACCCGGGCGCCCCGTGCGGCGGCCGTGCGCGCGAAGGCGTAGCCCTGCTTGCCGGAGGAGCGGTTGCCGAGGAAGCGGACCGGGTCGAGGGGCTCGCGGGTACCGCCGGCGGAGACGACGACGTGCCGCCCCTTCAGGTCGGGCTCGGTGACCCCGCGGGCCAGTACGCGCCGGCAGACCTCGAAGATCTCGCCGGGGTCGGGCAGCCGGCCCTTGCCGGTGTCGACGCCGGTCAGCCGCCCGACCGCGGGCTCGATGACGACGGCGCCCCGGCGGCGCAGCGTCGCCACGTTCTCCTGGGTCGCCGGGTGCTCCCACATCTCGGTGTGCATGGCCGGGGCGAAGACGACCGGGCAGCGCGCCGTCAGGAGCGTGTTGGTCAGCAGGTCGTCGGCGAGGCCGTGGGCGGCCTTGGCGAGCGTGTCGGCGGTGGCGGGGGCCACGACGACGAGGTCGGCGTGCTGGCCGATACGGACGTGCGGGACCTCGTGGGCGTCGTCCCAGACCTCGGTGGAGACGGGGTTGCCGGACAGGGCGGACCAGGTGGCGGCGCCGACGAAGTGCAGCGCGGCGGCGGTGGGGACGACGCGCACGTCGTGCCCCGACTCGGTGAATCTGCGCAGCAGCTCACAGGCCTTGTAGGCGGCGATGCCCCCGCTGACCCCCAGAACGACCTTCGGCTTGTCCACCGTCTCTCCCCGGACTCGGAAACCCGTGTGTGACCCGTACTACATGCCCATGCTGCACCACAGCGAGGCGCCCGCCCCGCTCCCCCGAGCACACCACAGGCCCGGCAGCTCATGCTGACGGGCCTGTGGACAAGTCGACCGCGGTCTGAATGTATGACCGCGATGGCTGACCGCGCGGGTCAGGTACTGCCGCGCGTGGTTACTGCGCCGGGCCTTCGATGGCCTCGGAGGTCAGCAGACCCGCGTTGATCTCGCGCAGGGCGATCGAGAGCGGCTTCTCGTGGACATGGGTGTCGACGAGTGGACCGACGTACTCAAGCAGGCCCTCGCCGAGCTGCGAGTAGTACGCGTTGATCTGACGGGCACGCTTGGCCGCGTAGATCACGAGGCTGTACTTCGAGTCGGTGGCCTCAAGCAGCTCGTCGATCGGCGGGTTGATGATGCCCTCGGGCGCGGTGATGGAAGAGGACACGCTCTACCTTCCGAAAGATGGGAAAAGATCAGACACAATCACACAACGTCCATCAAGGCTAGCAGCTCGCCCGACACATCCTCGACAGAGGTGTTGACCAAGGTCAGGTCGAACTCCGGCTCGGCGGCCAATTCGGTCCTGGCCGCCTCCAGACGGCGTTCGATCACCTCGGGAGGCTCGGTGCCACGGCCGGTGAGCCTGCGCACCAGCTCCTCCCAGGTGGGCGGAGCCAGGAACACCAGCTGGGCCTCCGGCATGGACTCACGGACCTGCCGGGCGCCCTGGAGATCGATCTCCAGGAGGACGGGCTCGCCCGCCTCCAGGCGGTCCAGCACGGCCGTACGCGGCGTGCCGTAGCGGTTGCCGGCGAATTCGGCCCACTCCAGCAGCTCGCCGTTGGCGATCAGCTTGTCCATCTCCTCGTCGGTGACGAAGAAGTAGTGGACGCCATGCCGCTCGCCGGGGCGGGGTCTGCGGGTGGTCGCGGACACCGAGAGCCAGACCTCGGGATGTTCCTTGCGCATATGGGCGACGACCGTGCTCTTGCCGACCCCGGAGGGGCCGGAGAGCACGGTCAGCCGCGGACGTTCACTCATGCAGCGATTATTCCAGCAATCCCGGAGTGCCCGGGACTCCCTTCCCGGAGTACCCGGGGTCAGGAACCGGTGCTGCCGAACTCGCGCTCCAGGGAGGCGATCTGGTTGGAGCCGAGGCCACGTACACGGCGGCTCTCGGAGATGCCGAGACGCTCCATGATCTGCTTGGCGCGGACCTTGCCCACGCCCGGCAGGGACTCAAGCAGAGCAGAGACCTTCATCTTGCCGATGACCTCGTTCTCCTGGCCCTGCTTGATGACCTCGTGAAGCGAGGCGCCGGAGTGCTTGAGTCGATTCTTGACCTCGGCCCGCTCCCGGCGAGCCGCGGCGGCCTTTTCGAGCGCGGCTGCGCGCTGTTCAGGGGTAAGGGGCGGAAGAGCCACGCCTACGTCACCTCGGATGTCGAACTATTCGGATACGGACCGGTGAGGAACCTAGTCGCCCCACACCTGGGGAGGCACGAGCAACACGCTGGCCCGTTCTCCCCCACTGCCTTGAGAGCGTGGGAGGTACCTCCACTGCTCGGAGACTAGCGGGCAAGTCCGCCAGAGTCAGCGAGAACAGCGGAAAAGTCCTGGTCAGCCTCCACCAGGTCGGACATTTCAGACATACTGCCCCGGATTTGAGAATGTATCCAGACTCAAAGGCATCCCCGCGCCGCCGTCCGGCACCCGCCGAAGTACTCAGCCGGCCGTCACACAGGCCCGGATCTCCTCCGCGAAACGTTCCGCGGCGGCCCACAGCGCCCTGGGATCGGGACCGTGACGCAGAACACTCCGGCTGACGTTCGGGACCACATTGCGCACGGCTTTTCCGAAAAGCCCCGGAAGGTCGGCCGGGGTCGCCCCCTGGGCGCCGATGCCGGGCGCGAGGAGCGGGCCGTTGATGTCCAGGTCGTACGCCGACAGGTCGCCGAGCGTGGCGCCCACGACCGCGCCGAACGAGCCCAGCGGCGTCCGGCCGGCGTTCTCCGCCGCCAGGTGTGCCAGCATCGTCGCGCCGACGGTCCGGCCGTCGGGACGCACCGCGCGCTGCACCTCGCCGCCCTCCGGATTGGAGGTCAGCGCCAGCACGAAGAGGCCCGCGCCGCTCTCCCGCGCCAGCGCCAGGGCGGGGCTCAGCGAGCCGTAGCCGAGGTACGGCGAGACGGTCAGGGCGTCCGAGAACAGCGGGGCGTCCGGGTGCAGGAACGCCTCGGCGTAGCCGGCCATGGTCGAGCCGATGTCCCCGCGCTTGGCGTCCATGACGACCAGGGCACCGGCCGCGCGCGCCTCCTGGACGGATTTCTCCAGGACGGCGATCCCGCGCGAGCCGAAGCGCTCGAAGAACGCGCTCTGCGGCTTGAGGACGGCGACCCGGCCGGCCACCGCCTCGACGACCGTGCGGCTGAACCGCTCCAGGCCGGCGACGTCATCGCCCAGGCCCCATTCGGCGAGCAGGGAGGCGTGCGGGTCGATGCCCACGCACAGCGGTCCCCGCTCGTCCATGGCGCGGCGCAGGCGTGCCCCGAAGGGTTCTGCGGAGGAACGCCCGGGCCCAGCGGGCCCGGACGAAGTGCGGTGGTCGCTCATGCGGTCCTGCCTGCCTTCTTCACGTCGGCGCCGACCGCGTCGGCGAGGGTGGCGTACGGGCTGGTGCCCAGGCGGGCGGCGAGGCCCTTGTGGATCGCGCGGGCCCAGAAGGGGCCCGCGTAGACGAAGGCGCTGTAGCCCTGGACCAGGGTGGCGCCCGCCAGGATGCGCTGCCAGGCGTCCTCGGCGTTCTCGATGCCGCCCACGCCCACCAGGGTGATCCGGTCGCCCACGCGCGCGTACAGGCGCCGCAGCACCTCCAGGGAGCGCGTTTTCAGGGGTGCGCCGGAGAGTCCGCCGGTCTCCCCGACGACCGAGGAGGCGGAGACCAGGCCGAGGCCGTCGCGCGCGATGGTGGTGTTGGTGGCGATGATGCCGTCCAGGCCCAGTTCGACCGCGAGGTCGGCGACGGCGTCGACGTCCTCGTTGGCGAGGTCGGGCGCGATCTTCACCAGGAGCGGCACACGGCGGCCGGGCAGCGCGCGGCCGGCGGCGGCGCGGACCGCGGTCAGCAGGGGGCGCAGCGCCTCGGTGGCCTGTAGGTCGCGCAGTCCCGGAGTGTTCGGCGACGACACGTTCACGACCAGGTAGTCGGCGTACGGGGCGAGCCGTTCGGCCGACTTCACGTAGTCGGCGACCGCGTCCGCCTCGGAAACGATCTTGGTCTTGCCGATGTTGACGCCCACCACGGTGCGGAAGACGGGCTCGCGGGCGGCGAGCCGGGCGGCGACGGCGAGCGAGCCCTCGTTGTTGAAGCCCATGCGGTTGATCAGCGCCCGGTCGGCGACCAGCCGGAACAGCCGCTTCTTCGGGTTGCCGGGCTGCGACTCGCCGGTGACCGTGCCGACCTCGACGTGGTCGAAGCCCAGCATCGCCATCCCGTCGATGCCGACGGCGTTCTTGTCGAAGCCGGCGGCGAGCCCGAAGGGGCCGTGCATGCGCAGCCCGAACGCCTCGGTGCGCAGTTCCCTGTGCCGGGGGGCGAGGACGGCGGCGAGGAAGGTGCGCAGCACCGGAATGCGCGCGGCCCGGCGGATCCAGCGGAAGGCAAGGTGGTGGGCCTGCTCCGGGTCCATCCGCGAGAAGACCAGGCGGAAGAAAAGCTTGTACATGTCAGTGTCCTCTGGGTGAGCCCCACGAAGAGGGGGACACCGTTTCCGGTGTCCCCCTGGGGGCCGCTGGCTAGTCGCGGGCCGCGGTCAGGTGCCGCGCGTGTTCCTGGAGCGAGCGGACGCCCACGTCCCCGTGGGTGAGCGCGTCGATGCCCTGGACCGCCGCGGCGAGCGCCTGGACCGTGGTCAGGCAGGGCACCGAACGGGCCACCGCGGCCGTACGGATCTCGTAGCCGTCGAGCCGGCCGCCGGTGCCGTACGGGGTGTTGACGATGAGGTCGACCTCGCCGTCGTGCACGAGCTGGACGATGGTCTTCTCGCCGTTCGGACCGGTGCCCTCGGACTGCTTGCGCACGACCGTGGCGTTGATGCCGTTGCGCCTGAGGACCTCGGCGGTGCCGGAGGTGGCGAGCAGTTCGAAGCCGTGGGCGACCAGTTCGCGCGCCGGGAAGATCATCGAGCGCTTGTCGCGGTTGGCGACCGAGATGAAGGCGCGGCCCTTCGTCGGCAGCGGCCCGTACGCGCCCGCCTGGGACTTGGCGTACGCCGTGCCGAAGACGGAGTCGATGCCCATGACCTCGCCGGTGGAGCGCATCTCCGGGCCGAGCACGGTGTCCACGCCCCGGCCGCGAATGTCCCTGAAGCGCGACCAGGGCATGACGGCCTCCTTGACGGAGATCGGCGCGTCCAGCGGCAGTTCGCCGCCGTCGCCGCGGGCCGGGAGCAGCCCCTCGGCCCGCAGGTCGGCGACTGCCGCGCCGAGCGAGATCCGGGCGGCGGCCTTGGCCAGCGGCACCGCGGTCGCCTTGGAGGTGAAGGGGACCGTACGGGAGGCGCGCGGGTTGGCCTCCAGGACGTACAGGATGTCGCCCGCCAGCGCGAACTGGATGTTGATCAGGCCGCGCACGCCGACGCCCCGCGCGATGGCCTCGGTCGAGGCGCGCAGGCGTTTGATGTCGAAGCCGCCGAGGGTGATCGGGGGCAGCGCGCACGCCGAGTCGCCGGAGTGGATGCCGGCCTCCTCGATGTGCTCCATGACGCCGCCGAGGTACAGCTCCTCGCCGTCGTAGAGCGCGTCCACGTCGATCTCGATGGCGTCGTCGAGGAACCGGTCGACGAGCACCGGCCGGGAGGGGCCGATCTCGGTCGACTCGGCGATGTAGGACGCGAGGCGGGTCTCGTCGTAGACGATCTCCATGCCGCGTCCGCCGAGGACGTAGGAGGGCCGCACGAGGACCGGGTAGCCGATCTCGTCGGCGATGGCCTTGGCCTCGGCGAAGGTGGTCGCCGTGCCGTGCTTCGGGGCCGGCAGGCCGGCCTCGGCGAGGACCCGGCCGAAGGCGCCGCGGTCCTCCGCGGCGTGGATGGCCTCGGGCGGGGTGCCGACGATCGGCACGCCGTTGTCCTTCAGCGCCTGGGCGAGGCCCAGCGGGGTCTGGCCGCCGAGTTGCACGATCACGCCCGCGATCGGTCCCGCCTGCGCCTCCGCGTGGACGATCTCCAGCACGTCCTCAAGGGTCAGCGGCTCGAAGTAGAGGCGGTCGGAGGTGTCGTAGTCGGTGGAGACGGTCTCCGGGTTGCAGTTGACCATCACGGTCTCGTACCCGGCGTCGGACAGCGCGAAGGACGCGTGCACGCAGGAGTAGTCGAACTCGATGCCCTGGCCGATCCGGTTGGGACCGGAGCCCAGGATGATCACCGCGGCCTTCTCGCGCGGCGCGACCTCGGTCTCCTCGTCGTAGGAGGAGTAGAAGTACGGCGTCCGCGCGGCGAACTCGGCCGCGCAGGTGTCGACGGTCTTGTACACCGGGCGGATGCCGAGGGCGTGCCGCACCTCGCGCACGACGTCCTCGCGCAGCCCGCGGATCCCGGCGATCTGCTGGTCGGAGAAGCCGTGCCGCTTGGCCTCGGCGAGCAGGTCACCGGTCAGCTCGGGGGCGTCGGCCAGCTCGTCCGCGATCTCCTTGATCAGGAACAGCTGGTCGACGAACCACGGGTCGATCCTGGTGTGCGCGAAGACCTCCTCGGGCGTGGCGCCCGCGCGGATGGCCTGCATCACGGTGTTGATCCGGCCGTCGGTGGGCCGCTCGGCGGCTTCGAGCAGGGCGGTCCTGTCGCCCGGCTCGCCGACGAAGGTGAACTGGCTGTCCTTCTTCTCCAGCGAGCGCAGCGCCTTCTGGAAGGCCTCGGTGAAGTTGCGGCCGATGGCCATGGCCTCGCCGACCGACTTCATGGTCGTGGTCAGTGTGGAGTCGGCGCTCGGGAACTTCTCGAACGCGAATCGCGGAGCCTTGACGACGACATAGTCGAGGGTCGGCTCGAAGGACGCCGGGGTCTCGCGCGTGATGTCGTTGGGGATCTCGTCGAGGGTGTAGCCGACGGCGAGCTTCGCCGCAATCTTCGCGATCGGGAATCCAGTGGCCTTGGAGGCAAGGGCCGAGGACCGGGACACGCGCGGGTTCATCTCGATGACGATCACCCGGCCGTCCTCGGGGTTCACCGCGAACTGGATGTTGCAGCCGCCGGTGTCCACGCCGACCTCGCGGATCACGGCGATGCCGATGTCACGCAGGATCTGGTACTCGCGGTCGGTCAGCGTCATCGCCGGGGCGACGGTGATCGAGTCGCCGGTGTGCACGCCCATGGGGTCGAAGTTCTCGATGGAGCAGACGACCACGACGTTGTCGTTCTTGTCGCGCATCAGCTCCAGCTCGTACTCCTTCCAGCCGAGGATCGACTCTTCGAGGAGCACCTCGGTGGTCGGCGAGAGCGTGAGGCCCTGCCCGGCGATACGGTGCAGCTCGTCCTCGTCGTACGCGAAGCCGGAACCGGCGCCGCCCATCGTGAAGGACGGCCGGACCACGACCGGGTAGCCGCCCAGCTCGTCGACGCCGGCGAGGACCTCGTCCATCGTGTGGCAGATCACCGAGCGGGCGGACTCGCCGTACCCGGTCTTGCGGCGGACCTCTTCCACCACGGCCTTGAACAGGTCGCGGTCCTCGCCCTTGTGGATGGCCGCCACGTTGGCGCCGATCAGCTCGACGCCGTACTTCGCGAGGACACCGTTCTCGTCCAGGGAGATCGCGGTGTTCAGGGCCGTCTGGCCGCCCAGGGTGGGCAGCAGGGCGTCCGGCCGCTCCTTGGCGATGATCTTCTCGACGAACTCCGGGGTGATCGGCTCGACGTAGGTGGCGTCGGCGATCTCCGGGTCGGTCATGATCGTCGCCGGATTGGAGTTGACGAGGATCACCCTGAGGCCCTCGGCGCGCAGCACGCGGCAGGCCTGGGTGCCGGAGTAGTCGAACTCCGCGGCCTGGCCGATGACGATCGGGCCGGAGCCGATGACCAGGACGGACTGGATATCGGTGCGCTTAGGCACGCTGGCCCTCCATCAGGGAGACGAAGCGGTCGAACAGGTAGGCGGCATCGTGCGGACCCGCTGCCGCTTCGGGGTGGTACTGGACGGAGAAGCCCGGCTGGTCGAGCAGGTGCAGCCCCTCCACCACATCGTCGTTGAGGCAGACGTGGGAGACCTCGGCGCGGCCGAACGGCGTGTCGCTGACCCGGTCGAGCGGCGCGTCCACGGCGAAGCCGTGGTTGTGCGCGGTGACCTCGACCTTCCCGGTCGTACGGTCCTGCACCGGCTGGTTGATGCCCCGGTGGCCGTACTTGAGCTTGTACGTCCCGAAGCCGAGGGCCCGGCCGAGGATCTGGTTGCCGAAGCAGATGCCGAACAGCGGCGTGCGGCGCTCCAGTACGGCGGTCATGAGGGCGACCGGGCCGTCGGCGGTGGCCGGGTCACCGGGACCGTTGGAGAAGAAGACGCCGTCCGGCGCCACGGCGTACACGTCCTCGGGGGTCGCGGTCGCGGGCAGCACGTGCACCTCGATGCCCCGTTCGGTCATCCGCTGCGGCGTCATGCCCTTGATCCCGAGGTCGACGGCGGCGACGGTGAACCGTTTCTCGCCGACCGCCGGGACGACGTACGCCTCCCGGGTCGCGACCTCCTCGTACAGGCTCGCGCCCTTCATGTGCGGCTGGGCCTGCACGCGCGCGAGGAGGTCCGTGGCGGGGGCGAGGGAGGCGCCGGAGAAGACCCCGGCCCGCATGGAGCCGCGCTCCCGCAGATGGCGGGTGAGGGCGCGGGTGTCGACGCCGGAGATGCCGACGACGCCCTGGCGGACGAGTTCGTCGTCCAGGGAGCGCGTGGCACGCCAGTTGGACGGCACGCGCGCGGGGTCGCGCACGACGTAACCCGAGACCCAGATGCGGCCGGACTCGTCGTCTTCGTCGTTCCAGCCGGTGTTGCCGATCTGCGGGGCGGTCGCGACGACGATCTGGCGGTCGTACGACGGGTCGGTCAGGGTCTCCTGGTAGCCGGTCATGCCGGTGGAGAACACGGCCTCGCCGAAGCTCTCCCCCACGGCTCCGTAGGCGCGGCCGCGGAAGATCCGGCCGTCCTCCAGGACGAGTACGGCGGGAATCACCTCTTTCCTCTGCGAGGCGTTCCCGTGTGTGGAGGTCGTCATCGTCCGGCGCCTTCCGTGCTGAGTGTCTTGATCATGGAGTTGAGGGCCTCGACCCACTCGTCGTGCTCCGCCGCGTGGTCGGAGCGGAAACCGGAGTCGATCAGCCGGTCGCCGTGCGCCCAGGTCACGACGAGCAGGCCGCCCTCGGTGAGGACCTTGCCCGCGATGCCCTTGTCGAGCCGCGCCTCGCGCAGCGCGGCGGCGGGCACGAAGAAGTCGGCCGCCCCGGGGCGTACGACGTCCAGGCCCGCGTCCGTCAGCGTCAGCTCGGCCCGGCTGCGGGTACCGAGGCCGCGGGCCACGATGCGGTCCAGCCACTGCCCGGCGGTGGTGGAGCCGTGGTAGCGGCCGGTCATCGTCAGTGCGGCCGGGCCGGGGTCCGGCGGCGCCGTCGGCAGCTCCGGCAGGTCGCCCTGGAGCGTGCCGCGCCACTTCCAGCCCTCGCGCATCAGCCAGTAGACGAGCGCCACGAAGAGGGCGAGTCCGACGAGCCAGCCGATGCGGCCGGCCCAGTCGGTGACCGGGGCCGACTTCTGTTCGGCGGCGAGCGCGGGCGCGAAATTGGCTGCGAGCAGCGTTGCAGGTGTCACGTGAGCTTCCCGTCGACGAGCGTGGCCTTGCCCCGCAGCCACGTGTGGGTGACACGGCCCGGCAGCTCGCGCCCCTCGTACGGGGTGTTGCGGCTGCGCGAGGCGAAGCCCGCGGGGTCCACCCGGCCACGGTATGCCGTGTCGACGAGGGTGAGGTTCGCGGGCTCGCCTGCCGAGACGGGACGGCCGTGGCCGTCGCACCGGCCGATCCGGGCCGGGGCGAACGACATGCGGTCGGCGACGCCCGCCCAGTCCAGCAGGCCGGTCTCCACCATCGTCTCCTGGACCACCGACAGCGCGGTCTCCAGGCCGACCATGCCCATGGCGGCCGCGGCCCACTCACAGTCCTTGTCCTCGTGCGGGTGCGGGGCGTGGTCGGTGGCGACGATGTCGATCGTCCCGTCCGCGAGCGCCTCGCGCAGGGCCAGCACGTCGCGCTCGGTGCGCAGCGGCGGGTTCACCTTGTAGACCGGGTTGTACGAACGCACCAGTTCGTCGGTGAGCAGCAGGTGGTGCGGGGTGACCTCGGCGGTGACGGCGATACCGCGGGACTTGGCCCAGCGGACGATCTCCACGGAGCCGGCGGTCGACAGGTGGCAGATGTGGACGCGGGAGCCGACGTGCTCGGCGAGCAGGACGTCCCGGGCGATGACCGACTCCTCGGCGACCGCGGGCCAGCCGCCGAGACCCAGCTCGGCGGAGACGACGCCCTCGTTCATCTGGGCGCCCTCGGTCAGCCGCGGCTCCTGCGCATGCTGCGCGACGACCCCGCCGAACGCCTTCACGTACTCCAGCGCGCGCCGCATGATCACGGCGTCGTCGACGCACTTGCCGTCGTCGGAGAAGACGGTGACGCCCGCGGCGGACTCGTGCATGGCACCCAGTTCGGCGAGCTGCCTGCCCGCCAGGCCGACGGTGACGGCGCCGATCGGCTGCACGTCGCAGTAGCCGTGCTCCTGTCCGAGCCGGTAGACCTGCTCGACCACGCCGGCGGTGTCGGCGACCGGGAAGGTGTTGGCCATGGCGAACACGGCGGTGTAGCCGCCGGACGCGGCGGCGCGGGTGCCGGTCAGCACGGTCTCGGAGTCCTCGCGGCCGGGTTCCCGCAGATGCGTGTGCAGGTCGACGAGGCCCGGGAGCAGGACTTTCCCGGCGGCCTCCACCACCTCGGCGCCGTCCGCACCGAGCCCGGCACCCACGGCGGCGATGGTCCCGCCGTCGATCAGGACGTCCTGCGGTTTGCCGCCGAGCACGTCGGCACCCCGGATCAGGATCTTGCTCATGGTTCTCACTTCTCCTCGGCCACGGTGGGCGGATGCGCGGAGCGCTCGTCGGAAGGGTGCTGGTGGGTGCCGGGGGACCGGGCGTGGGTGACGGCGGGCTCGTTGCCGCCGAGCAGCAGATACAGCACGGCCATCCGGATGGACACCCCGTTGGCGACCTGCTCGACGACGGTGCAGCGGTCGGAGTCGGCGACCTCGGCGGTGATCTCCATGCCGCGGACCATCGGGCCGGGGTGCATGACGATGGCGTGCGCGGGCATCCGCGCCATGCGGTCGGCGTCGAGACCGTAGCGCCGCGCGTACTCGCGCTCGGTCGGGAAGAAGGCGTCGTTCATCCGCTCCCGCTGCACCCGCAGCATCATCACGGCGTCGGACTTGGGCAGCGTCGCGTCGAGGTCGTACGACACCTCGCAGGGCCAGGCCCCGACGCCGACCGGCAGCAGGGTGGGCGGGGCGACCAGGGTGACCTCGGCGCCCAGGGTGTGCAGCAGGTCGACGTTGGAGCGGGCGACCCGGCTGTGCAGGACGTCGCCGACCAGGGTGATGCGCCGGCCGGCGAGGTCGCGGCCGAGACCGGCGTCCCGGCCGGTCAGCCGGCGGCGCATGGTGAACGCGTCGAGCAGCGCCTGGGTGGGGTGCTGGTGGGTGCCGTCACCGGCGTTGATCACGGCGGCGTCGATCCAGCCGGAGTTGGCCAGCCGGTAGGGCGCACCGGAGGCGCCGTGCCGGATGACGACGGCGTCGACGCCCATCGCCTCCAGGGTCTGGGCGGTGTCCTTCAGGGACTCGCCCTTGGAGACGCTCGACCCCTTGGCGGTGAAGTTGATGACATCGGCGGACAACCGCTTCTCGGCGGCCTCGAAGGAGATCCGGGTACGGGTCGAGTCCTCGAAGAAGAGGTTGACGACCGTGCGGCCGCGCAGGGTCGGCAGCTTCTTGATCGGCCGGTCGGCGACCCGGGCCATCTCCTCGGCGGTGTCGAGGATCAGGATCGCGTCGTCACGGGTGAGGTCGGCGGCCGAGATGAGATGACGCTGCATCTGTCAGGCTCCGTAAGGCAGTTCAGGTATCGGGAGATTCCGGGCAGGCGTGGGCATGGCGACGCGGCGCACGGTGCGGGCCGCGCACCGGCGTGCTAACGATCGCCAGGGGTGGCCTGCTTGACGCCGAGCAGGACGGTGTCGCGGCCGTCCTCCTCGGCAAGCTGGACCTTGACCGTCTCCCGCAATGACGTGGGGAGGTTCTTGCCGACGTAGTCGGCGCGGATGGGCAGCTCGCGGTGGCCGCGGTCGACGAGGACCGCGAGCTGGACCGCGCGGGGCCGCCCGATGTCGTTCAGGGCGTCGAGGGCGGCCCGGATGGTGCGCCCGGAGAACAGCACGTCGTCGACGAGCACCACGAGACGGCCGTCCACGCCCTGACCGGGGATGTCCGTGCGGGCCAGCGCGCGCGGCGGCTGCAGGCGCAGGTCGTCGCGGTACATCGTGATGTCCAGCGAGCCCGCGGGCATCGGGCGGTCGGTGATCTGCTCCAGTTTGGCGGCGAGCCGCTGGGCGAGGAAGACGCCCCGGGTCGGAATGCCGAGGAGCACCACGTCGTCGGCGCCCTTGGCGCGCTCGACGATCTCGTGGGCGATGCGGGTCAACACCCGCGCGATGTCGGGCCCTTCGAGCACGGGCCGGGCATCGGATGCTTGCATGTCCATATGAAACGGACCTCCTTCTCCGCCTCACGGGACGGATCTTAAAGGACGCCGGAATTGCGCCATCCACCGTAGCAGGTGGTCGGGACCCCTCCGATCACCCGTTTGGCCCAAAGCTCCGCGGCGACCACGGATGAGTCGGGGTGGACCATTCGGCTTGACGCAGAAGTGTCACGCTGCGTAACCTCACAGTGAGTTACCAGCCGCGCGGCGGGAATCGCAGCCGGCCGCGTCGACACAGTGTCCGGGGAGCTATATGTCCAGCGAATACGCCAAACAGCTCGGGGCCAAGCTCCGGGCCATCCGCACCCAGCAGGGCCTTTCCCTCCACGGTGTCGAGGAGAAGTCCCAGGGCCGCTGGAAGGCCGTCGTGGTCGGTTCGTACGAGCGCGGCGACCGTGCCGTGACCGTGCAGCGCCTCGCGGAGCTGGCGGACTTCTACGGCGTTCCGGTGCAGGAACTGCTGCCCGGCACCACTCCGGGCGGAGCCGCCGAGCCGCCGCCGAAGCTGGTCCTGGACCTGGAGCGGCTGGCCACGGTGCCGGTCGAGAAGGCAGGTCCGCTGCAGCGCTACGCGGCGACGATCCAGTCCCAGCGCGGCGACTACAACGGCAAGGTGCTGTCGATCCGCCAGGACGATCTGCGCACACTCGCCGTCATCTACGACCAGTCGCCCTCGGTCCTCACCGAGCAGCTGATCAGCTGGGGTGTGCTGGACGCGGACGCGCGCCGCGCCGTGGCCACCCACGAAGAAGCCTGAGTCGCCCGACGTCTCAGCAGAAACGTGCCGCCGGGGTGGCCGGAACATCATGGTTCCGGCCACCCCGGCGGTTTTTCCTGCTGTGCGGCTTCTCAGGGGCGCGGAGAGGGCGGGGGGAGGCCATGACGGGCCGCTGGCGGCCCGCAGGCGCCCCTCTGCCGCCTTCCCAGGGCCTCCCCGCCCCCTACAGCGCCGACGGAGCTATTCGCGGCGCAGCGACGGCTTCAGCTCCTTCAGCCGGCCCAGCAGGCCGTTGACGAACGCGGGCGACTCGTCCGTGGAGAACTCCTTCGCCAGCTGCACCATCTCGTCGAGGACGACGGCGTCCGGGGTCTCGTCGGCCCAGATCAGCTCGTACGCGCCCAGCCGCAGGATGTTGCGGTCCACGACCGGCATCCGGTCGAGCGTCCAGCCCACCGAGTACTGGGCGATCAGCTCGTCGATCCGCCGTGCGTGCTCGGCATAGCCCTCGACCAGCAGCATCGTGTACTCGCTCACCGGCGGCTGCCGGGGGTCGGAGCGCGCGAGCCGGATCCAGTCCGCGAGGACCGTCAGGACGTCGGCACCGCGCTGGTCCGCCTCGAAGAGGATCTGGAAGGCACGCTTGCGGGCCGTGTTGCGGGCAGCCACGGTTAGCTGTTCACCCGGCCGAGGTAGTCGCTCGTGCGGGTGTCGACCTTGATCTTCTCGCCGGTGGTGATGAACAGCGGAACCTGGATCTGGTGGCCGGTCTCCAGGGTGGCGGGCTTGGTGCCGCCCGTGGAGCGGTCGCCCTGGACGCCCGGCTCGGTCTCGGCGACGGTCAGCTCGACCGCGGCCGGCATCTCGACGAAGAGCACCTCGCCCTCGTGCTGGGCGACGGTGGCCTCGAAGCCCTCGATCAGGAAGTTGGCGGCGTCACCGACGGCCTTGCGGTCGATGTGCAGCTGGTCGTAGGTCTGCATGTCCATGAAGACGAAGTAGTCGCCGTCCATGTACGAGAACTGCATGTCGCGCTTGTCGACAGTGGCCGTTTCGACCTTGACGCCGGCGTTGAAGGTCTTGTCGACGACCTTGCCGGAGAGCACGTTCTTGAGCTTGGTGCGCACGAAGGCCGGGCCCTTGCCGGGCTTGACGTGCTGGAACTCGACGACGGACCACAGCTGGCCGCCATCGAGCTTGAGCACCAGGCCGTTCTTGAGGTCGTTCGTGGAAGCCACGGTTGCGGAATCTCCTGGACTGACGTGGACGACCCCGGGGGCACGAACCGAGCGGCGCCGGGGACGTGCCTGCACTTCCCTGCGGTCGCTACAGCGCGAGCAGCTCCTTGGTCGTAATGGTGAGTAGCTCGGGCCCGCCGTCCGCCTCGGGGCGTACGACGAGCGTGTCATCGATCCGGACACCGCCCCGTCCCGGGAGGTGGACTCCCGGTTCGACGGTGACCGGCACGCAAGCGTCCAGTTTACCCATGACAGCGGGGGCCAACTGAGGGTCCTCGTCGATTTCGAGTCCGACGCCGTGCCCGGTGAGGGGCTGCAGGCTCTCGCCGTAGCCCGCCGAATCCAGCACCTGGCGGGCCGCACGGTCCACGTCGCGGAACGCGACGCCGGGCACCAGGGCCTCCCGGCCGGCCCGCTGGGCGGCGAAGACCAGGTCGTACAGCTCGATCTGCCAGTCGGCGGGGGACGTGCCGATGACGAAGGTGCGGCCGATCTCGCAGCGGTAGCCGCGGTAGGCGGCGCCCAGGCAGACGGAGAGGAAGTCGCCCTCCTCGACCCGGCGGTCGGTCGGGCGGTGTCCGCGGTGGCCGGAGTGCGGTCCGGTGGCGACGGAGGTCGGGAAGGCGGGGCCGTCCGCGCCGTGGTCGACCAGGCGCCGTTCCAGCTCCAGGGCGAGGTGCCGCTCGGTGCGGCCCACCAGGATGGATTCCAGCAGCTCGCCGAGGGCCTGGTCGGCGATCTCCGCGCCGATCCGCAGGCAGGAGATCTCCTCCTCGTCCTTGACGACCCGCAGCTGCTCCACGGCCGCGCCGAGGGCGGCGAGCCGCAGCCGGGGGGCGACGGCGGCGACGGCTCGGTAGCGGGCCATGGTGAGGTGGTGCTCCTCGACCGCGAGGGCGTCGGCACCCTGGCCGTCGGCGAGGCGGGCGGCCGCCACGGCGGGGTCGCCGCCGGACGCGGGCAGGACGTGCACGCGCAGGCTCTCGTCCGGCCGCCCCTCCGTGGGGCGGTCGTCGGGCGGGAAGGCGCATACCAGCAGGTCCTCGCTGCTGCCGAGAAGCATGACCGCGTCCTGCGGGGCGGCGCCCGCCAGGTAGCGCACATTGGCTGGGCGGGAGATGAGCGCCGCCGCGGTGCCGGACGCGTTGCAGCATTCCCTCAGCCGGGATCGGCGGGTCGCGTACACCTCTGACATGAGTCGAGCGTAGAAGCGGTGACCGGATTGTGCCGGTCGGGGAGGTGCCGTTCGAGGGACCGACGGGACACGGACGGGATGCGGGGACCGCGTCGGGTGAGGTGCGGCGGGGCGGGGGGTACTGGGCCGGACGAGGTACGGACGACCGGCCGGCACCGGGCCGGACCATGTGCCGGGTGTCCGGGTCTTTCCGGCAGACAGGTGTTGGCCGTCGGTACGGTCGGCGGCGCGCGGGCGGGGGGCGCCCGTGCGCGGTCACCAGTTCGGGGGGCTCGCTATCGCCCTGGTCAGGACGTCGTTCAGGACCCGGGCCGTGCCCGGCACGTCCAGATGGGAATTGTCGATGATCGGCAGGCCCGAGCCGTACCACCCGGCCATGCGGCCGTGGATGCGGGCGACCTCTTCGTCGGTCAGCCTGCGGTTGCCGCTGCGCTCGGCGTTGCGTTCCAGGACAATGTCGAGGCCGGGCAGCAGGACGACCGGGAGCAGCCCGGGGCCCACATGACGTTTCCAGCCGCCCAGGCCCACCACCGGGCGGTCCGGGAACACGGCGTCGTCGAGGATGCAGGAGATGCCGTTGGCCAGGAAGTTCCGGGCGGCGAAACCGCAGGTCCGGCGGGCCAGGCGGTACTGCGCCTCGGAATACTCGTTCCAGCCGGTCTGGGGGTCGGCGAAGCCGGAGCGGACCCATTCGCGTACGTCGTCGAGGCTGATGTGCGCGGTGGGGACCCGGCGGTGGTCCGCCCAGTACTTGGCGACGCTCGTCTTGCCCGCGCCCGCCGGGCCGATCAGCAGCACGGCCAGCGTGGTGGTGGTCGGGTCGGGCGCGGCGGTGGTGGCGTGCGACGGGCTGGGCATGGCGACGGGCCCGCCGGGCGGCAGCGGCACATGGCCGGTGCCGTCCGGCACGAACGGGGCGGGGATGTGCTGCGGAGGTGCGGGCGGTACCGGGCCCGTAGGGGTTCCGGCCCCGGGGAAGCCGGGCGCCGGTGGCGGCGGGGGCACAGGGGCGGGACCCTGGTGGGCTCCCGGTCCGTTCGCGGCTGGCGGCCCTCCGGCGGTCGGTCCCTGCCCCGGCTGGTGGGGCGGCGGCAGCGGAGAACCCACTGCGTGCTGCATCCGGTGCCACTCCGTCTCGTTCTTCTCGGGCTCGTCCGCCGCTGGCCCTCGGCGCCGACAGCGGAGTGCGAGCCCCGCTCGCTACCGAACGGTACCGTCCCCGGCCGTCGTTTGGTGAAACGGCCGGGGGCGGTCCGAAGTGCCCGGTCCGCGAGGCGAATCGGACGGATGCCGCGTGGGCGGACCTGGCGGACCTACTGCCCCACTTCGCCGTAGGCGGCGAGCAGCACGGCCGGGTCCGGTCCCTCCAGAACGGTCGGTTTGGCGAGCCCGTCCAGGACGATGAAGCGCAGCAGGTCGCCGCGGGACTTCTTGTCGACCTTCATCGCCTCCAGCAGCCTGGGCCACTGGTCGTGGCGGTAGTGCAGCGGCAGCCCGACCGACTCCAGCACCGTGCGATGGCGGTCCGCCGTGGCGTCGTCCAACCGGCCCGCCAGGCGGCCGAGTTCAGCGGCGAAGTGCATGCCGACCGAGATCGCGGCACCGTGCCGCCACTTGTAGCGTTCGTTCTGCTCGATGGCGTGGCCGAGGGTGTGGCCGTAGTTCAGGATCTCGCGCAGGCCCGACTCCTTCAGGTCGGCGGAGACCACTTCGGCCTTCACCCGGATCGACCGCTCGATGAGTTCCGCGGTGTGCGGGCCCGCCGGTGTGCGCGCGCCCTCGGGGTCGGATTCGATGAGGTCCAGGATCACCGGGTCGGCGATGAAACCGGCCTTGATGATCTCGGCGAGGCCGGAGACGTAGTCGTTGACCGCGAGGGAGTCCAGGGCGGCGAGGTCGCACAGGACGCCGGCCGGCGGGTGGAAGGCACCGACCAGGTTCTTGCCCTCGGCCGTGTTGATGCCGGTCTTGCCGCCGACGGCCGCGTCCACCATGCCCAGCACCGTCGTCGGGACGGCGACCCAGCGCACTCCCCGCAGCCAGGTCGCGGCCACGAACCCGGCCAGGTCCGTGGTCGCGCCGCCGCCCACGCCGACGATGGCGTCGGTCCGGGTGAAGCCGCACTGGCCGAGCGCCTTCCAGCAGTACGCGGCGACCTCGGCGGTCTTGGCCTCTTCGGCGTTCGGCACCTGGATGGCGACGGTCTCGTAGCCCTGCTCGGCCAGGTCGGCGCGGACCGCCTCACCGGTCTGGTCCAGCGCCTCGGGATGGATCACCGCCACCCGGGCGGTCCGCCGTCCCAGCAGGCCGGGCAGTTCGCCCAGGAGCCTGCGGCCCACCAGAACCTCGTAGGGCTCGCTGCCCGCCGTGCCACCGACCTGGATGCGCGTCAGCGTCTCGCTCATGCCTGCTTCAACTCCAGTACGTCCAGGACTGCTTGGGTGACTTCTTCGGGTGTACGGCCGTCCGTCGCCACCACCGCCGCGGCGACCTCCTCGTACAGGTGCCGCCGCGCCTCCATCAACTCCCGCCACTGCCGGCGCGGATTGACCGCGAGCAACGGCCGCGCCGTGTTCAGACCGGTGCGCCGCACCGCCTCTTCCACGCCCATCGACAGATACACCACTCGATGTCCGGACAACAGCGCCCGGGTCCCCGCGTCGAGAACCGCACCACCACCGAGGGCCAGCACGCCCTCGTGCCCGGTCAGCGCCCGCCGCACCGACAGCTTCTCCAGCTCCCGGAAGGCGTTCTCCCCGTCGTCGACGAAGATCTCCGCGATGGTCCGGCCCTGCTCGGTCACGATGTCGTCGTCGGTGTCCCGGTAGCCGACCCCGAGCCGCTCCGCCAGCAGCCCCCCGATGGTGGACTTCCCCACACCCATCGGACCCACCAGCACGACCGCAGGCACGACGCTCACCGGATCACGAGACTGTCGAGGTACGACTGGACGTTGCGGCGAGTCTCGGGCACGCTGTCGCCACCGAACTTCTCGGCGACCGCGTCCGCCAGTACCAGCGCCACCATCGCCTCGGCGACGATCCCGGCCGCGGGCACCGCGCACACGTCGGAGCGCTGGTGGTGCGCCTGCGCCGCCTCACCGGTGGCCACGTCGACCGTGCGCAGCGCCCGCGGCACCGTCGCGATCGGCTTCATCGCCGCCCGTACCCGCAACAGCTCGCCCGTGGACAGGCCGCCCTCCGTGCCGCCGGAGCGGCCCGACGCCCGCCGGATCCCCTCCGGCGTGGTGACGATCTCGTCGTGCGCCTTCGAGCCCGGCACCCGTGCCAGTGCGAATCCGTCGCCGAGTTCCACACCCTTGATCGCCTGGATCCCCATCAGCGCGGCGGCCAGCCGGGCGTCCAGCTTCCGGTCCCAGTGCACGTGCGAGCCCAGGCCCACCGGCACCCCGTACGCCAGCACCTCGACCACACCGCCCAGCGTGTCCCCGTCCTTGTGGGCCTGATCGATCTCGGCGACCATCGCCTTCGACGCGTCCGCGTCCAGACAGCGCACCGGATCGGCGTCCAGCCGCTCCACGTCGGCGGGCGTGGGGCAGACACCGTACGGTGCCTTCGCCGTCGCCAGTTCGACCACATGCGAGACGATCTCGATGCCGGCGGTCTCCTTCAGGTACGACCGGGCCACCGCGCCCAGCGCCACCCGCGCCGCCGTCTCCCGTGCCGAGGCCCGCTCCAGTACCGGCCGCGCCTCGTCGAAGCCGTACTTCTGCATCCCCGCCAGATCCGCGTGCCCGGGCCGCGGCCGGGTCAGCGCCTCATTGCGCGCCTGCCCCGCCAGGATCTCGGGGTCGACGGGATCGGCCGCCATG
This sequence comes from Streptomyces sp. NPDC006012, assembly GCF_042871185.1. NCBI lineage: Bacteria > Bacillati > Actinomycetota > Actinomycetes > Kitasatosporales > Streptomycetaceae > Streptomyces > Streptomyces sp. NPDC006012. The sequence continues at coordinate 326,254 of NZ_JBIAIE010000005.1, read as the reverse complement.
ACCTGCTCCCACTTCGGCCACTCGGTGTTCCCCACCATGACCGCGACCGGCGAACCCAGGGTCAGCCCGTGCCGGACCCCGCCCAGGAACGTGACCTCGTCCCGCTCGAACTTCATCCGCGCACCCCGGCCGTATCCCAGCCGCCGCCGCGCCAGATGGTCCGCCACCATCTCCGTGGTGACCGGCACACCGGCGGGAAGCCCCTCCAGCGTCGCGACGAGTGCGGGACCGTGGGACTCCCCCGCGGTAAGCCAACGCAGCCTGCTCAACGGTGCTCCTCTGAAGATCGCGCCCTGGTCCTGCCCTGCGTACGCGGGTCTTCGCGTACGGCGTCGGCGCCGCCCGGTTGCGCGGCTGCCCGGTTCGTCACCCCCGATCCTCCCACGTCCGCGGCCTGGACCCGGCCGCCGGTCCAGCAGGCGGGACGCGTGGGGACACTGAGGCGGGAGGCGTGCGAAGCTCAGCGGTCGGCCAGGGCCTTCTCCCCGGCCCGGCGCATGGCCTCCAGCGGAGCCGGGGTGCGGCCGGTCATCTGCTCGACCTGGAGCACGGCCTGGTGGACGAGGAGGTCGAGGCCGCTGACCACGGCCCCGCCGGCCATGGACCAGCGGGCCGCGAGGTCGGTCGGCCAGGGGTCGTAGAGCACGTCGAAGAGAGTGGCGGGCCGCTCCGGTACGGCGGCGGCGAGGGCGTCGGTGGTGCCCGCGGGGGTGGTGGCGATGACCAGGGGGGCGTGCAGCGCCTCGGCCGCGTCCGCCCAGTCCGCCGTGCGGACCTCGACGTCGAGCCGGCGGCCCCACTGCCGCATCTCGGCGGCGCGGGCGGCGCTGCGGACGTAGGCGACGACCTCGCCGGTGCAGATCCGGGCCAGCGCGGCGAGCGCGGAGGAGGCGGTGGCGCCGGCGCCGAGGACCGAGGCGGAGCCGACCTGTTCGATTCCGTGCTCGCGCAGGGCCGCCATGATGCCCGGGATGTCGGTGTTGTCGCCGAGGCGACGGCCGCCCTCGGTGAACACGACCGTGTTGACCGCGTCCACCGCTGCGGCCGTGTCACTGACCTCGTCGAGCAGCGGGATGACCGCCCGCTTCAGCGGCATGGTCAGCGAGAGCCCCGCCCACTCGGGCCCGACCCGCTCGAAGAAACCGGGCAGCGCGGCCTCGTCGACCTCGATACGGTCGTACGTCCAGCCGGTGAGGCCGAGTTCGGCGTACGCGGCCCGGTGCAGCACCGGGGAGAGCGAGTGCGCGATGGGGGAGCCGAGCACGGCGGCCCGCTTGTGCTTGACGTTCTCCATCACCGCTCCGCCGTTCATGCCGCCCCGATATCCGCGTCGGGCTGCAACGCTACCGGAGCCGCCCGCCGCCGTCCGCGGCGGGCGCCCGGGGTCAGCCGGCCGAATTGGCGTTGAACTTGTCCCGGAGCTGCCGGAATTCATCGTAGGTCTTGGCGAATTCCGTGTTGCTCTTTCCGTCGGTCGCCACGAAGTAGATCCAGCCGTCGTGGGTCGGATTCAGCGTGGCCTTCAGGGCGTCGTCGCCCGGGTTGCCGATCGGACCGGGCGGCAGGCCCTTGTTCGTGTACGTGTTGTACGGGTCCGTGTTGCCGTGCACCTCGGACTCGCTGATATGGATGTTGCTCGTGCCCTTCAGATAGTTGTAGGTCGAGTCGAATTGCAGCAGACCGTTGGTCTCGGTGTTCGTGGACTTGAGCCGGTTGTAGATCACTTCCGCCATCTTGCGGAAGTCGTCGTGCGTCTTACCCTCGGCCTGGACCAGGCTCGCCACCGTGACGAGTTGGAACGGGTTGGCGAGGTTGAGTTCCTTGGCCTTGGTTTCGAGGCCGGCGTCGGCGTACTTCTGCTTGGCCGCGGCGATCATCTGCTTCAGGACCGCGTCGGGCTTCATGCCCTTCGCCGCGGGATAGGTACCGGGGAGGAGGAAGCCCTCCAGCGGGTCCCGGAGCCGGCTGCTGTTCTGCGCCCAGCTCGGCATCCCGAAGGTCTTGTATCCCTTGTCCGCGGTCTTTTTCGTGGTGCCGGAGGCAACGCCGAGTTGTTTGTCGATCGCCTGGTACACCTGGGCATTGCGCTCACCCGGCTTGACGAGCACATTGCTCTGGCTTTTCGGGTCGAGCATCAATTTCACGGCGCTCGCGGCGGACATCTCTTTGTGCAGCGTGTAGGCGCCGGCCTGGATCGTGCCGCCCTGGGAGTTCTGCGACTGCGCGGAGACGAACGCGTCCACGCTCTTGACGACCCCGGAATCCTTGAGGCGTCGCCCGATCTCGTAGCCGCCCGCTCCCTTGGGGATTTCCACGGTCACGGTCTCGCTGGTGCCGTTGCCCGCGTAGTCCGGGGCCGCACCGAAACGGTTCTGGTAGAACTTCAGGCCGAAGTATCCGACCCCGCCGAGGCCGCCGCCGAACACCAGGACGACCACCAGGCAGGCGCAGCCGCTGCGCCGCTTCTTGGCTCCCTTTCCGCCCTTGGCGTTCTTGCCCCGCCCAGCACCGCGTCCGCGGCGCCCCTTCGGGTCGTCGGCGAGTTCGTCGTCGGAGTCCTCGTCGCCCGAGAAAAACGCGTGTTCGCCCTGGTCCGGGCCGGGGTCCCAGTCGCTCTCGGGATCCGGCTCGGGACGTCTTCGCCCCGGCGGTTGCGGGGGCGGGTAGGCATCGGGGGTGCCGTAGAGGTCGGGCTGCTCCGCGCCGTACGCCGCGGGCTGCTGGCCGTAGGGGTCGCCCGGGTCCGCGGCGTGCGGCACATGCCCATGGGAGCCGCTGGCGTCCCAGCCGCCCTGCTGGTATTGGGGCTGGGACGGCCCCGGGTACGGCGGCTGCTGACCCGGGTAAGCCTGCGGGTCATAGTGCTGGTTGCCCGGCTGCGGGTAGCGCTGGTTGCCGTGCTCGTCGTAGTGCGGGTACTGCTGCTGACCGTACCCGCCCTGCTGCTGGTCCCATTCTCCGTACTGCGGCTGCTGGGGACGGTGCTGCGGCACGCCGCCGTAGGGGGACTGCTGACCCGCCTGGGCCTGCTGTCCTCCCCATCCGCCGTCCCCGTACAACGGGTCCTCGGGATGCCATGGTTCGGAGCCCGGGCCCCGGCCATACTCAGTCATCGATCCCCTAGAGCCACGAGGCGGCGGTCCCGCGGCTGCCTCGCCGGGTCCCTGTTCCGCCTCTTGATGTGCGGCAGCTGTTCGAAAACCGCCGCATCGCGCGGAACGTTACCGTATCGCGATCAGATGACCACTTCGACGCCCTCACCCGGGGCTTTACCTGACACTCGTTCGGATTCCAGGGCCTGCTGGAGGATGATCACAGCGGCCGCCTGGTCGATGACCGAGCGGCCCTTCTTGGCCGTGACCCCGGACGCGCGCAGCCCCTGGCCTGCCGTCACGGTCGTCATCCGCTCGTCGACGAGACGCACGGCGACGGGTGCGATGCCCCTGGCCAGCTCCTGGGCGAAGCCCCGCACCTTCACCGCGGCCGGGCCCTCGCCCCCTTTGAGGGAACGGGGCAGGCCGACGACGACCTCGATCGGCTCATACTCCTCGACGAGTTGCCTGAGCCGACGGTGGGCCCCCGGAACGTCCCGTCCGGGGACGGTCTCCACGGGTGTCGCGAGGATCCCGTCGGGGTCGCACGAAGCGACCCCGATACGGGCGTCCCCGACGTCGATCGCGAGCCGGCGTCCTCTGCGCATGATTCCTGACCGATTCTTACTTGGCGGTCTCGCCGACCAGGCGCTCGACGGCGTCCACGGCGTCACCGATGGCGGCGGGGTGCTGGCCGCCGCCCTGGGCGACGTCCGGCTTGCCGCCGCCTCCGCCGCCGAGGGTCTTGGCGGCGGTACGGACCAGGTCGCCGGCCTTGAGGCCGCGTTCGCGGGCGGCCTCGTTGGTGGCGATGACCGTGAGCGGCTTGCCGTTGTTCACCGTGAACAGGGCGACGACGGCGGCCCGCCCGCCCTGGATCCGTCCGCGCACGTCGAGCACGAGCTTGCGCAGGTCGTCCGGGGTGGTGCCGTCCGGGACGCGGCCGGTGACGACGGCGATCCCGCGGACGTCCTTGGCGGACTCGGCGAGCCCGGCGGCGGCCTGGAGCACCTTCTCGGCGCGGAACTTCTCGATCTCCTTCTCCGCGTCCTTCAGCCTGCCGAGCATGCCGGAGACCTTCTCGGGCAGGTCCTCCGGACGGCCCTTGAGCAGTTCGGTCAGCTGGTTGACGACGGTGTGCTCGCGGGCGAGGAAGCTGTAGGCGTCGACGCCCACCAGGGCCTCCATACGGCGCACACCGGAGCCGATGGACGACTCGCCGAGCAGCTTCACCAGGCCCAGCTGGGCGGTGTTGTGCACGTGCGTGCCGCCGCACAGTTCCTTGGAGAAGTCGCCGATGGTGACCACGCGGACCCGCTCGCCGTACTTCTCGCCGAACTCGGCGATGGCACCCTGCTTCTTGGCCTCGTCGATGCCCATGATCTCGGCGCTGACGTCCAGGTCGCGGGCGAGCACCTCGTTGATCTTCTGCTCGACGTCGGTCATCACGGCCGTGGGCACGGCGGACGGCGAGCCGAAGTCGAAGCGGAAGCGGCCGGGCTGGTTCTCCGAGCCGGCCTGGGCGGCGGTCGGGCCTAGGGCGTCGCGCAGCGCCTGGTGGGTCAGGTGGGTGGCCGAGTGGGCGCGGGCGATGGACTTGCGGCGGCGGGAGTCGATCGTGGCCTGCGTCTTGGCGCCGAGCGTCACCTCACCGACCTGGACGACGCCCTTGTGGACGTACACACCGGGGACGGGCTTCTGGGTGTCGCGGACCTCGATGACGGCGCCGGAGTCCGCCCTGATGCGGCCGGTGTCGCCGATCTGGCCGCCGCCCTCGGCGTAGAACGGGGTGCGGTCCAGGACGATCTCGACCTCGTCGCCCTCGGTGGCGGCGGGCGAGGGGACGCCGTCGACCAGGATGCCGACGACCGTGGACTCGCCCTCGGTGTCGCTGTAGCCGATGAACTCGGTCTCGCCGGAGGTGTCGGCGATCTCCCGGTAGGCGCCGAGGTCGGCGTGGCCGGTCTTCTTGGCCTGGGCGTCGGCCTTGGCGCGCTCCCGCTGCTCCTTCATCAGGCGGCGGAAGCCGTCCTCGTCCACGGTGAGGCCCTGCTCGGCGGCCATCTCCAGGGTGAGGTCGATCGGGAAGCCCCAGGTGTCGTGGAGCAGGAACGCCTTGTCGCCGGCAAGGACGGTGGAACCCGTGGCCTTGGTCTCGGTGACGGCCGTGTCGAGGATGTTGGTGCCGGACTTCAGGGTCTTGAGGAAGGCGTTCTCCTCGGCGAGGGCGACCTTCTCGATGCGCTCGCGGTCGGTGATCAGCTCCGGGTACTGCTGCCCCATGACGCGGATGACGACGTCGATGAGGTCCGACACGACCGGACCGGTGGCGCCGAGCAGGCGCATGTTGCGGATGGCCCGGCGCATGATGCGGCGCAGGACGTAGCCGCGGCCCTCGTTGCCGGGGGTCACGCCGTCGCCGATGAGCATGGTGGCGGTGCGCATGTGGTCCGTCACCACGCGCAGGGACACGTCCGAGCCGTGGGCATCGCCGTAGCGCACTCCGGTCAGCTCGGTGGCCTTGTCGATCACGGCCATGGAGGTGTCGATCTCGTACATGCTCTGCACGCCCTGCAGAATCATGGCGAGCCGCTCCAGGCCGAGGCCCGTGTCGATGTTCTTGCTCGGCAGGTCGCCGAGGATCTCGAAGTTGTCCTTGCCGGTGCCCTCGCCACGCTCGTACTGCATGAAGACGAGGTTCCAGATCTCCACGTACCGCTCGTCGTTGACGGCGGGGCCGCCCTCGGCGCCGAACTCCGGGCCGCGGTCGTAGTTGATCTCGGAGCAGGGGCCGCACGGACCCGGTACGCCCATGGACCAGTAGTTGTCCTTCATGCCCAGGCGCTGGATGCGCTCCCTCGGCACGCCGACGACCTCGTGCCAGATGCGCTCGGCCTCGTCGTCGTCCTTGTAGACGGTGATCCAGAGCTTCTCCGGCTCCAGGCCGTAACCGCCCTTGTCCTGGGGAGCGGTGAGCAGCTCCCAGGCGAGCTTGATGGCGCCTTCCTTGAAGTAGTCGCCGAAGGAGAAGTTGCCGCACATCTGGAAGAACGTGCCGTGCCGGGTGGTCTTGCCGACCTCTTCGATGTCGGGCGTGCGCACGCACTTCTGCACGCTGGTGGCGCGCGGGAACGGCGGCTTGACCTCACCCAGGAAGTAGGGCTTGAAGGGCACCATGCCGGCCGGGACGAGGAGCAGAGTCGGGTCGTCCGCGATGAGCGACGCCGAAGGGACGACGGTGTGACCGCGCTCCTCGAAGAAGCTCAACCAGCGGCGACGAATCTCAGCCGACTCCATCAGTGGTCCTCATTCCGGTTGTACGAGTACGTCGTCGGATCGGCGTACTTCGGGTTGCTGCGGTTCTCGATGGCGGCGTAGCGCGGGGGGACCGGGAGCTCCGGGGTCTCCCGGATGCCGAGCGCGTCTTCGAGTTCGGCTTCCCGCTGGGCCATGTTGTCCCGCACGTCGAGCGCGAAGCCCACCGCGCGGTCCTTGACGCGCCGTCCCGTCACGAGCGCCTTGCCCGCCGCGGTCGCGGCAAGACTCTCGGGGGTCAGCTGCTTCAGCTTGCGGTTGACCTTGCTGGTGGCCCACACACCGGCGGCGACACCCGTGGTGAACCAGAACGTACGGCGGAACATCTCGGTCAGTCTCTCTTTTCCCGGGTGTTCCGCTTCCCCCGTCGCGCGGACGGGACGGTGCGGCCCACGATCACGGTACGCCGGGGCGCCTTGCCGGGCGCGTCCTCGCGGCCCCCGTCGGCCGGCTCCGGTCGGCGGCCGGTGATCGCCCGGCGCACGCCGTAGCCGAAGGCCGCGACCTTGACGAGGGGGCCGCCGAAGGTGGACGCGACGGTCGTCGACAGCGCCGACGCGTTCGACGTGACTTCCTGGACGTCCGAGGCGATGGCGTCGACCCGGTCGATCTGGGTCTGCGCCGAGCGCACCGCGGCGGAGGCGTCGGCGAGCAGCGGGACGGCCTGGTCGGTCACGTCCGCCACGAGCTTGGTGGTCGCCTTGAGCGTCTGGGCCAGCCTCGCCAGGGCGACGGCGAGGAAGGCCACCAGGATCGCCCAGAAGACGGCCACCAGGATCCCGGCAACCTCTCCACCGGACACGCTGCACCGCTTCCTGTTGTCACTGGAGTGCCCATGGGCTCTCGGCGGGCGCTTGCCGACGGGCACTCTCGAAAGTCGCCATCCGACCCTATCGCGCCGGTGGCGGCCCGCCGTACCGGATTTCGGCATACGGAAGGGCGTCCGGCACCGCGCCGATTGTACGCAGCGCGGCCGTGCACTCACGCCTCGCGGTGCCGGGCCGGGCCGCGGACGACAGCGCCCGCTGCTTCCCACCGGTGCGGTGGGAAGCAGCGGGCGCGGGCGCGAGGCCGGTGGTACCGCCGCCGAGGGTGATCAGCGGGCGTAGTACTCGACGACGAGCTGCTCGTCGCAGATCACCGGAACTTCCTTGCGGTTCGGCTCACGGTCCAGGCGGAACGCCAGGGCCCTGAGGTTCACCTGAAGGTAGCGCGGGGTCTCGCCGTCGGGGGCGAAACCGCCCTCACGGGCGATCTGGAAGAGCGTCTTGTCCTTGCTGCGGTCGCGGACCTGGATGACGTCGTCAGGACGCACCCGGTAGGACGGCTTGTCGACCTTCTGCCCGTTGACCTGGATGTGGCCGTGGACGACCATCTGACGGGCCTGGTAGATCGTGCGGGCGATGCCCGAACGCAGGACCAGCGCGTCGAGACGACGCTCCAGCTCGACGATCAGGGCCTCACCGGTCTTGCCCTGGACCTTGGACGCACGATCGTAGGCGCGCACCAGCTGACGCTCGGAGATGTCGTACTGAGCGCGCAGCCGCTGCTTCTCCAGCAGACGGACCTTGTAGTCCGAGTTCTGCTTGCGGCCGCGTCCGTGCTCACCCGGCGGGTAGGGGCGGGCCTCGAAGTACTTGACGGCCTTCGGGGTCAGCGCGATACCGAGGGCACGCGACTTCTTGACCTTGGGGCGGGACTGGTTCGCCATGGAACCGAACACCTCATGTTCTCTGTACGAGTACGGCTTCACCAGGGTTAAGGGAGGTCGCATCCGCAGCCGGGGATTCCCGCCGGGTCCGCAGGACGGACCGGGTGGGCAGCCGCTCCCCTGGTCTGGGCACATACGTGCAGCACGCGAGTGGCCCACCGGCCGGCCCCGGAGCCCCGGGTGGTGGTGGGCTGCCCGCGACACCGTTCGACGGTGCGCGACGCTCCTGGATCCCCCGGTCCTCGCGGACCTGGGGTTCCGGCTGGATGTCCCGTTCTGGTGGTGCCGGTTCTCCTTGCGGAGGCACGGACACGGGACGCAGCACTTCGCGGAAGTCTACAGGGCGCTCAGGACCGCTTGCGACCGAGGTGTTTCCTGGTCCAGTCGACCGCGTCCGCGTACCGGGCCTCGGCGCCGTGCCGGGTCGGGGCGTAGTACTCGCGGTCCTGGAGGGCGTCCGGCGCGTACTGCTGGGCGGCGATGCCCTCGGGCAGGTCGTGCGGGTACACGTACCCCTGGGCGTGGCCGAGCTTGGCGGCGCCCTTGTAGTGCCCGTCGCGCAGATGCCGTGGGACCGGGCCCGCCAGGCCCTTGCGTACGTCGTCCAGGGCGGCGCCGATCGCCGTGGTCGCGGCATTGGACTTGGGGGCGAGGGCGAGGGCGATGGTGACGTGGCTGAGGGTGAGGGCCGCCTCCGGGAAGCCGATCATGGCGACGGCCTGGGCGGCGGCCACCGCGAGCGGCAGGGCGTTCGGATCGGCGAGGCCGATGTCCTCACTGGCGGAGATCATCAGCCGGCGGGCGATGAAGCGGGGGTCCTCGCCGGCCTCGATCATCCGCGCCAGGTAGTGCAGCGCCGCGTCCACGTCGGAGCCGCGGATGGACTTGATGAGGGCGCTGGCCACGTCGTAGTGCTGGTCGCCGTCGCGGTCGTACTTCACCGCGGCCCGGTCGACCGTCTCCTCCAGGGTGCCGAGGGCGATCTCCGGCTCGCCCTTGTCGAGCGCGGCACCGGCCGCCGCCTCCAGGGCGGTCAGGGCCCGGCGGGCGTCGCCGCCCGCGATCCGCAGCAGGTGCTCCTCGGTCTCCTCGGGAAGGGTGACGGCAGCGGCGAGGCCCCGCTCGTCGGCCAGGGCGCGGCGGAGCAGGCCGCGCACGTCGTCGTCGGTGAGGGGTTCGAGGGTGAGCAGGAGGGAGCGGGACAGCAGGGGGGAGATCACGGAGAAGTACGGGTTCTCGGTGGTGGCCGCGATCAGGGTCACCCAGCGGTTCTCGACGGCCGGGAGCAAGGAGTCCTGCTGGGCCTTGCTGAAGCGGTGGATCTCGTCGAGGAAGAGGACGGTCTCCTTGCCGAAGCCCCCGGTGGCCCGCCGGGCGCCGTCGATGACCGCCCGGACCTCCTTGACGCCCGCGGTGATCGCGGACAGTTCCACGAAGCGCTTGTCGGTGGCCTTGGAGACGACGTACGCCAAGGTCGTCTTGCCGGTGCCGGGCGGGCCCCAGAGGATCACCGAGGAGGGTCCGGCCGGGCCGCCAGCGCCCTGCCCGACCAGTCGGCGCAAGGGCGAGCCGGGCTTCAGCAGGTGCTGCTGGCCCACCACCTCGTCCAGGGTGCGCGGGCGCATCCGCACCGCCAGGGGGCTGCCTGCCGGGTCCTTCTCCTGGCGTTCTTCCGCCGCGGCGGTGAACAGGTCGGGTTCCACGGTGAAACCCTAGTTCACGGCACTGACAACGCGGCCGGGCCCTGTCGCCGGTCCGGCCGGCGCAGGGACTCGTACCGGGCTCAGCTGGTCCAGAAGTCCCACCAGCGGGTCAGGATCAGCATGCCGATGATGCCGACGTGCAGCACCGGCACCACCCAGGTGAACTCCCCGAAGAAGCCCTTCAGCCAGCCCGGCGCGGGCAGGAAGCCCTTGCGGATGTTGAACGACGTCACGTACCAGAACATGACGATCGTGGCGACCCAGGCCAGGGAGCACCACAGGCACAGCGCGTTGATCCGGTACAGGGACTGGAACTGCAGCCAGGTGCAGAAGCCGACGCCGAAGAGGGTGCCGAAGTTGAAGGTCAGCCAGTACCAGCGGGGGAACCGGGCCCGGGCGAGCAGGCTCATGCCGACGCAGATGACGATGCCGTAGCAGACCAGGCCGAGCATCGGGTTCGGGAAGCCGAAGGCGGCGGCCTGCTTGCTCTCCATGACGCTGCCGCACGAGACGACCGGGTTGAGGCTGCACCCGGGGGTGAAGGTCTTGCCCTCGACCTTCGCCTCCAGCAGTTTGAACTTGTCGATCGTGATGACCCAGGCGGCGAGCAGGCCGGCCGCGCCGGTGATCACCAGCAGCAGGGCGAAGGCACGGCTGCCGCCCTCCGTCCGCGCGCCGAGGGCAGGCTCGGAGTCGGGCCCGGGCTCCGTGGAGGCGTCCTTGACTGTCGTCTTGCTCATCACGCCGATTCCGTCTGCTTGAGAGTGGGACCTGCTTCGGGCACGGGCCATTGTGCCGCACCAGGGGCCTGAACATCCTCCGGTGGCCGCAAGTAACCGTTCTGAGAAGGTACGCACGATCGTCCGGAAGCGTTCGGTTCCGGCCGACGCGCACCGCCATGGCAGCACGGGCGGGCGCATTCCCGGTGGACGGGCGGGGGACGCGTACGGGGCCGCGCGCACGGCACGCCAATCGCCTGGCCGGACGAGACGACGGCGCCGGGTTGACGCCCCGGCGGAAGGGGTGTCAGGCGCCGTTCCTTCGTCGGCGGCCCGCGGCCCGCGCCGTGGCGGGTCGGCCGGGCGGTTCCCCACCTGTGCGGGCGGCGGCGCCCCACTGCTGGGGCGTGTTCCGAAACTCCCGCCGGGGCCGCGACGCTCCCCCCCAGCCTGCCGACTGGGAGGTGCCCCCAGGCACCGCACCTCGTCGCGTCGCCGGAGTCCTCCACGTACGCCCGGTACGAGGACGATCCTCCGCCTTGCGATGCACGGCACCAGACGCCGCGGCCTGATCCGACGCTGCGTTCGAACCACGCCCTAGCCGAGGCGCGACTCCAGTTCGGCCACGATCTCGTTCACGCCGATCGAGGTCTGCTCGCCGGAGTCCATGTCCTTGAGCTGGACGACGCCGTCGGCGAGGTCCCGCTCGCCGGCCACGATCGTGTAGCGGGCGCCGCTGCGGTTGGCGTTCTTCATGGCGCCCTTCAGGCCCCGGTCGCCGTAGGAGAAGTCCGCCGCGATGCCCACCTTGCGCAACTCGGTGACCTTGGCGAACAGCACACGCTTCGCTTCCGCCCCGAGCGGGACCGCGAACACGCTGACCGGCGACGGCAGGTCGAGGTCGACGCCCTCCGCCTCCAGGGCCAGCACCGTACGGTCGACACCGAGCGCCCAGCCGACCGACGGGAGCGCCGGGCCGCCGATCATCTCCGACAGGCCGTCGTAGCGTCCGCCGCCGCCGACCGCGGACTGCGAGCCGAGGCCGCCGTGCACGAACTCGAAGGTCGTCCGCGTGTAGTAGTCCAGGCCGCGCACCAGCTTCGGGTCGTCCTCGAAGGCCACGCCTGCCGCCGTGATCAGCTCACGGACCTCCTCGTGGTACGCCTTGCAGGCGTCGCACAGGTAGTCCCGCAGCAGCGGCACACCCGTCAACTGCTTCTGCACGGATTCGCGCTTGTCGTCGAGCACCCGCAGCGGATTGATCTCGATGCGCCGGTGGGTGTCCTCGTCCAGGTCGAGGGCGCGCAGGAACTCCTGGAGCGCCGTCCGGTAGACCGGCCGGCACTCCTTGTCGCCGAGGCTGTTCAGCAGGATGTGGAAGTTGCGCAGCCCCAGTGAGCGGTACGCCTGATCCGCCAGGATGATCAGCTCGGCGTCCAGCGCGGGGTCCTCGGCGCCGATCGCCTCGGCGCCGACCTGTGAGAAGTGGCGGTAACGGCCCTTCTGCGGACGCTCGTAGCGGTAGTACGAGCCGGAGTACCAGAGCTTGACGGGGAGGTTGCCCGCCTTGTGCAGGTTGGCCTCCAGAGCCGCGCGCAGCACGGAGGCGGTGCCCTCTGGACGCAGGGCGAGTCTGTCGCCGCCCTTGGTCTCGAAGGCGTACATCTCCTTCGTCACGATGTCGGTGGACTCGCCGACGCCGCGCGCGAAGAGTTCCACGTTCTCGAAGCCGGGCGTCTCGATGTAGCCGTAACCGGAATTGCGCAGCGGCGCGGCGATCGCCTCACGGACGGCCAGGTACTTGGCGCTCTCCGGGGGGATCAGGTCGTACGTGCCCTTGGGGGCGTTGAAGGTGCTCACGGAAAATTCTCGTCACAATCCTCGTCGGGGAGCGCCCTCGTCCGCTCCCGGGCCGGCGGCCACCTGCCGCAGATAGGGGTTGGTGGCGCGTTCACGGCCGATGGTCGTGTGCTCCTGGTGGCCCGGAAGCACCACGGTGGAGTCGTCGAGCGGCAGGACCACGCGGGCCAGCGATTCGAGCATGTCCGCCATGGAGCCACCGGGCAGATCGGTACGTCCGATGGAGCCGGCGAACAGCAGGTCGCCCGAGAACAGGACCGGCGGGATCTCCGCCGACTCGGGCAGACCGAAGGTCACCGACCCCTTGGTATGGCCCGGCGCGTGCGTCACGGTCAGCTCCAGACCGGCCAGTTCCAGCCTGGCCCCGTCCGTCAGCTCCTTGACGTCGCCCGGCTCCCCCACCGTCAGCTCGCCCATGAGCGGCATCCCGATGGCGCGGCCGATGGCCTTCTCCGGGTCGCTCATCATGTACCGGTCCTCGGGGTGGATCCAGGCGGGCACGTCGTGCGCGCCGCACACCGGGACGACCGAGGCGACATGGTCGATGTGGCCGTGCGTCAGGACGACGGCAACGGGCTTGAGCCGATGCTTTCCGAGCGCTTCCTCGACTCCTTCGGCGGCCTGATGACCGGGGTCGATGATCACGCACTCCTCGCCGGCGGCGGGGGCGACGAGATAACAGTTCGTCCCCCAGGCCCCGGCGGGGAACCCGGCAATGAGCACGATCGTCCTTCGTTGTGTTGATTACGGGGCGGCTTCAGCTGTCGTCAGAGCCTACCGGCGCTGCCGATCCCTCAGCTAACCCATATACGGTACGGGGCTAAACGCGGCGGTCGGCTCACAGAACCCACGCGTACCGGTCGGCACACGACACGCATGAGGAGAGAACCCGGTGGTCAGCCAGGAGCAGCGGCGGCGTCAGCTCGCCCGGGAGAAGTTCTTGCGGCAGCAGCAGCGGCGTACGTCCGCGCGACGCAAAGCACGTATGCGCAACTCCGTGATCGCGTCGGTACTCGGCGTGATCGTCATTGGCAGCGTCGCGCTGTACACGACCGGAGTGTTCAAGAAGGACGACAAGGCCAACGCCAGTGCCGAGGTGACGCCCAGCCCCTCGGCCCCCACCCCCAGCAAGGGCCCCGATCCGTGCGAGAAGCCCGCCAAGGGGTCGGTGGAAAAACTCAGCTGGAAGAAGGAACCGGCAGTGACGGTCGACAAGTCGGCCGATTACACGATGAAGCTGGACACGACCTGCGGCGAGATCGGCATCGGGCTGAAGACCGCGGCGGCTCCGCACACCGTGAACTCGTTCAACTTCCTCGCCGGCAAGGGCTTCTTCGACCACACCAAGTGCCACCGGCTCACCACGAACGGGATCTACGTGCTGCAGTGCGGCGACCCGACGGGCACCGGCAGCGGCGGTCCCGGCTACACCATCCCGGACGAGAATCTGAAGGACAACAGCCTGAAGAACAGCGTCTACCCGGCGGGCACGGTCGCGATGGCGAACACCGGCCAGCCGCACACCGGCGGCAGCCAGTTCTTCCTCGTGTACAAGGACAGTCAGTTGCCGCCCAGTTACACACCGTTCGGGACGATCGACCAGGCGGGCATGAAGGTGCTCAAGAAGATCGCCGACGCGGGCGAGAGCACGGGTGCCGGTGACGGTGCCCCGAACGCGACGGTCGTGATCAACAAGGCGACGGTCACCAAGTCCTGACGACCATGACGGTCGGCCGTGGAATTTCGGTCGCGCGGGATGCGGACAGGCAACCCGCCGGTCGCCTATGTTGGCCGTGACGAAACTGTGGACGATGCCCGGGGGTGTACGAGCCCTGCGCAGGCATCATGTGGAGGAGGCGCTGTGAGCAGCGACCCGTGGGGCCGCGTCGACGAGACGGGGACCGTGTACGTGCGTACGGCCGACGGCGAGCAGGTCGTCGGTTCCTGGCAGGCCGGCTCCCCCGAGGAGGCACTGGCCTACTTCGAGCGCAAGTACGAGGGCCTGGTCGTCGAAATCGGCCTCCTCGAAAAGCGAGTGCAGACCACCGACCTGTCGGCGAAGGACGCCCAGACCGCGATCGGTCATCTCCGCGAGCAGTTGGACGCGCATCACGCGGTGGGTGACCTGGACTCGCTGCGCGGTCGGCTGGACAAGCTCGTGGCGACCGTCGAGGCCCGCCGCGAGGAGCGCAAGGTACAGCGGGCCAAGCAGTCCGACGAGGCCCGCAAGGCCAAGGAAGACCTGGTGGTCGAGGCCGAGCAGCTGGCGCAGTCCGACCAGTGGCGGTCCGCCGGTGAGCGGCTGCGTGCCCTGGTGGACACCTGGAAGGGTCTGCCGCGGCTCGACCGCAAGTCGGACGACGAGCTGTGGCACCGCTTCTCGCACGCCCGGTCGGCGTTCTCCAAGCGCCGCAAGGCGCACTTCGCGCAGCTGGACGCGCAGCGCGAGGACGCCCGCAAGGCCAAGGAGCGGCTGGTCGCCGAGGCCGAGTCGCTCTCCGGCTCGACGGACTGGGGTCCGACGGCGGCCCGCTACCGCGAGCTGATGACGGAGTGGAAGTCCGCGGGCCGCGCCCAGCGGGAGCACGAGGACGACCTGTGGAACCGCTTCCGCGGTGCGCAGGACGTCTTCTTCGCCGCCCGCAGTTCGGTGTTCGCCGAGCGGGACGCCGAGCAGTCGGAGAACCTGAAGCTCAAGGAGGAGCTGGCCGAGGAGGCGGAGAAGATCCTGCCGATCACCGACCTCAAGGCCGCCCGGGCCGCCTTCCGTTCGATCAACGAGCGCTGGGAGGCCATCGGCCATGTGCCGCGCGACGCGCGTCCCCGGGTCGAGGGCCGGATGCACACGGTCGACCGGGCGATCCAGGAGGCCGAGGAGTCCGAGTGGCGCCGGACCAACCCGGAGGCACGCGCGCGTGCCGAGGGGCTGACCGGCCAGCTCCAGGCCGCCGTGGACAAGTTGCGGGGCCAGATCGAGCAGGCTCGGGCCCAGGGCAACACGTCCAAGGCCGAGAAGCTGGAACGGGAGCTGGAGGGCCGTCAGGCACTCCTCGACCAGGCATTGAAGGGTCTGCAGGAGTTCGGCGGCTGATTTCCGGCCGGACCGCTCCGCCTGCCGCCCGCGAGAGGGCCCTGTACGCCGTGTACAGGGCCCTCTCGCCGTTGCGGACCCCTGGCCGGCCCTTTTGGGCCGCCGGGCCGCCCGAGCCGGTGTACGGGCGCTGTACGGGCCCTCGCGCGGGCCACCGGGTCTCACCGGCTGCCGGAGCCGATCACCTGCTGCGGGCCGAGGTCACCCGGTACACGTCGTACACGCCCTCCACGCCCCGGACCGCCTTCAGGACGTGCCCCAGGTGCTTCGGGTCGCCCATCTCGAAGGTGAACCGGGAGGTGGCGACGCGGTCACGCGAGGTCTGGACGGCCGCGGAGAGGATGTTCACGTGCTGGTCGGACAGGACGCGGGTGACGTCCGACAGGAGCCGGGAGCGGTCCAGTGCCTCGACCTGGATGGCGACGAGGAAGACCGAGGACTGGGTGGGCGCCCACTCGACCTCCAGGATCCGCTCGGGTTCCCGGGACAGCGATTCCACGTTGACGCAGTCGCTGCGGTGCACCGAGACGCCGTTGCCGCGCGTGACGAAGCCGATGATCGGGTCACCGGGCACCGGCGTGCAGCAGCGGGCCAGCTTGACCCACACGTCCTCGACGCCCTTGACGACCACGCCCGGGTCGGCGCTGGAGCGGCGGCTCCGGCCCCGGCCGTGCGAGGGCGGCACGCTCTCGTCGATCTCCTCGGTGGCCGCCTCCTCGCCGCCGAGCGCCTGCACCAGCTTCTGCACGACGTTCTGCGCGGAGACATGTCCCTCGCCGATCGCTGCGTACAGCGCGGAGATGTCCGGGTAGCGCATCTCGTGCGCGAGCGTGACGAGCGAGTCGCCGGTGAGGATCCGCTGGATCGGCAGGTTCTGCTTGCGCATCGCGCGGACGATGGCATCCTTGCCCTGCTCGATCGCCTCGTCGCGGCGCTCCTTGGAGAACCAGGCCCGGATCTTGTTGCGGGCGCGCGGTGACTTGACGAAGCCGAGCCAGTCCCGGGAGGGGCCGGCGCCGGGTGCCTTGGAGGTGAAGACCTCCACCAGGTCGCCGTTGTCCAGGGTGGATTCGAGCGGTACGAGGCGGCCGTTGACCCGGGCTCCTATGGTGCGGTGGCCGACCTCGGTGTGCACCGCGTAGGCGAAGTCGACCGGGGTGGCACCGGCGGGCAGCGCGATGACATCGCCCTTGGGCGTGAAGACGAAGACCTCGTTGCGGGACAGGTCGAAGCGCAGCGACTCCAGGAACTCCCCGGGGTCCTCGGTCTCCTTCTGCCAGTCCAGCAACTGCCGCAGCCACGCCATGTCGTTGATGGCGGCGGCTTCCTTCCCGGCCTTGCCCGCGGGCTTGGGCACGTCGGTCCGGACCTTGGAGGCGCCGGCGACAGCCTCCTGCTTGTACTTCCAGTGCGCGGCGATGCCGTACTCGGCGCGGCGGTGCATGTCGAAGGTGCGGATCTGCAGTTCGACGGGTTTGCCGTTGGGACCGATCACCGTCGTGTGCAGCGACTGGTACATGTTGAACTTGGGCATCGCGATGTAGTCCTTGAAGCGCCCCGGAACCGGGTTCCAGCGCGCGTGGACGGTGCCCAGCGCCGCGTAGCAGTCGCGGACGGTGTCCACCAGGACGCGGATGCCCACCAGGTCGTAGATCTCCGCGAAGTCACGGCCGCGGACGATCATCTTCTGGTAGACGCTGTAGTAGTGCTTCGGCCGGCCGGTGACGGTCGCCTTGATGCGGGCGGCCCGCAGGTCGGCCTGGACCTCGTCGGTCACTATGGCCAGGTACTCGTCACGTTTCGGTGCCCGCTCGGCCACCAGCCGGACGATCTCGTCGTACATCTTCGGGTAGAGGATCGCGAAGGCGAGGTCCTCCAGCTCCCACTTGATGGTGTTCATGCCCAGCCGGTGGGCGAGCGGCGCGTAGATCTCCAGGGTCTCGCGCGCCTTCTTCTCCTGCTTCTCCCGCTTGAGGTAGCGCATCGTGCGCATGTTGTGCAGCCGGTCGGCGAGCTTGATGACCAGGACGCGCGGGTCCTTGGCCATGGCGACGACCATCTTGCGCACGGTCTCGGCCTGCGCGGCCTCACCGAACTTGACCTTGTCCAGCTTGGTGACGCCGTCGACGAGCAGGGCGACGACGTCGCCGAAGTCGCGGCGCAGGTCGTCGAGGCCGTACTCGGTGTCCTCGACGGTGTCGTGCAGCAGCCCGGCCATCAGGGTGGCCGGGTCCATGCCCAGCTCGGCGAGGATGGTGGTGACCGCGAGCGGGTGGGTGATGTACGGGTCGCCGCTCTTGCGCTTCTGGCCGCGGTGCCAGCGCTCGGCGACCTGGTAGGCGCGCTCGATCTGGCGCAGGGTGGCGTTCTCGATCTTGGGGTCGTTGCTGCGCACTATCCGCAGCAGCGGCTCCAGGACCGGGTTGTACGGGTTCGCGCGCTGGACGCCGAGCCTGGCGAGGCGGGCCCGGACGCGGTTCGAGGAGCCGGAGCGCGCCGACTGGCCGGTCGCGGAGCGGACCGCGGGCGGGACGGGCTTGGGGCGCACGGGTTCGGCCGAGCGCTCGACGGGCGCGGACTGGGCGTGCTCGATCTGCCCGCGGGTGTCCTTCTTGGTGGGCGGCGCGGGCTTGGCCGCGGGCGCCGAGGCGGACTCGGGCTTCGCGGCGGTCAGTGGCTGGGCCTCGTCTGGCAAGAGGACTCCTCGTGCGCTCTCTCCGGCACCCCGGTCAGGCTCCGAATAACCCATGGTATCGATCCTGGGCTCCGTCATCGCCTCCAGCCCGGTGTGCGGACCGTCCACAGCCCAACGCGAGAGGCGGGCGCCGGATTCCTCCGGGCCCGCCTCAACGGTGTACTACAGGTGTTTCAGGGGTGTCACGCGCTGCTCGCGCGGGTGGCGCGCACGTGGTCGCGCGGTCCTGCCCGGGACGGCTCAGAGCTGGAGCAGCGCCTGAAGCGGTGCCCCGCGCAGGGCCTGCTCCAGTCGGCTCCGGCCGTCCAGGAAACCCAGCTCCATCAGCACCGCGACACCCGCCACCTCGGCACCCGCGCGGTGGATGAGCCGGATCGCGGCCTCCGCGGTGCCGCCCGTGGCGAGGACGTCGTCGACGACCAGGACGCGGTCGGCCGGGGTCAGGTCCTCGGCGTGCACCTCGATCTCGGCCGAGCCGTACTCCAGGTCGTACGCCTGACGGAGGGTGGCTCCGGGGAGCTTGCCCGCCTTCCGGACCGGGATGAAGCCGAGGCCGGCGCGGACGGCGACCGGGGCGCCCAGGATGAATCCCCGGGCCTCCAGGCCGACGACCTTGGTGGCGCCGGTGGTCCCGGCGAGGTCGGCCAGCGCGTCGGTGAGCGCCGTGAACGCCGCCGGGTCCGCCAGGAGCGGCGTGATGTCCTTGAACGTCACGCCCTGCTCCGGATAGTCGGGGACATCGCGGATGCGGCTGAGCAGCAGCTCCTGGATGCCGGTCATCGGCGCTTCCCCGAGGGGCGGCCGCGGCCCCGGTTGCGGGACGCGGGCTGGTTGCGCAGGCCCACGCCCGCGGGGGTGGCGTCCTCGGGTTCGTCAGCGGGATCGGGGCGGCTCGCCGCCGTCTCCTCCTCGGTGGAGGACTGGGCCCGCTTGGCCATGACCCGCTTCCTGAGGGCCTTCATCTGCGGCTCGCGTTCCTTGAGGTCGGCGACGAGCGGCGTGGCGATGAAGATCGAGGAGTACGCACCGGCCGCGAGGCCGACGAACAGCGACAGCGAGATGTCGTTGAGCGTGCCGGCGCCGAGGAAGCCGCCGCCGATGAACAGCAGGCCCGCCACCGGCAGCAGCGCGACCACCGTGGTGTTGACGGAGCGGACCAGGGTGCCGTTGATCGACTGGTTGGCGATGTCCCGGTAGGTGAAGCGGGTCTGCTTCGTGATGTCCTTCGTCTGCTCCTTGAGGCTGTCGAAGACGACGACGGTGTCGTACAGCGAGTAACCGAGGATGGTCAGCAGACCGATGATCGTGCCGGGCGTGACCTCGAAACCGACCAGGGCGTAGATGCCGGTGGTGATGGTGATGTCGTGGATCAGCGCGACGAGCGCGGCGATGGCCATCCGCCATTCGAAGGCGATCGCCAGATAGATCACGACGAGCACCATGAAGATCGCCAGGCCCTCCCAGGCCTTGTTGGCGATCGTCTCGCCCCAGCTGGGACCGACCAGGTCGGCGTTGATGGACTCCGCGTCGACCTTGAAGTCCTTCGCGAGGACGGTCTTGACCTGGTCGGACTTCTGGGTGTCCATGCCCGCGATCTGGATGCGCAGACCGCCGGAGCCGAGCTTCTGCACGACCGCGTCGTGGCCCGCGGCGTTCTGCGCGAACTCTTCCGCCTGTGTCACGGAGACGCTGGTCTTCGGGGTGGTGAAGACCGCACCGCCCTGGAAGTCGATGCCCATGTTCAGGCCGCGCACCGCCAGGCCGACGATGGCGGTGATGGTGATCAGGATGGAGACGCCGTACCAGATCTTGCGCTTGCCGACGAAGTCGTAGCTGATCTCGCCGCGGTGGAGTCGGGCGCCGAGGTTGCCGAGTTTCGACATCGCTCACGCTTCCTTCGGGTCGACAGGGCCGGCGGCAGGTCCGGCGGGACGGCGGGTGCGGCGCAGCGGCGGTTTGGCGCCCAGACTCTTCGGGTCGAGCCCGGACCACTTGTGGCCCTGTGCGAAGAACTTCCGGCGGGCGAGCAGCGTCATCAGCGGCTTGGTGAAGAAGAAGACCACGACGACGTCGAGCACGGTCGTCAGACCGAGCGTGAACGCGAAGCCCTGGACCTTGCCGACGGTCACGATGAACAGCACGGCGGCGGCGAGGAACGACACGAAGTCGGAGACCAGGATGGTGCGCCGGGCACGGGGCCAGCCGCGTTCGACGGCCGGACGCAGCGAGCGGCCTTCGCGGATCTCGTCCCGGACGCGTTCGAAGAACACGATGAACGAGTCCGCCGTGATACCGATCGCCACGATGGCGCCGCAGACCGCGGGCAGGTTCAGTGCGAAGCCGATCGTCGGGCCGAGCAGCGACATGATCACGTAGGTGAGGACCGCGGAGACCAGCAGCGAGGCCATCGCCACGAGCGACAGGCCCCGGTAGTAGGCCACCAGGTAGATGACGACCAGGGCGAGGCCGATGGCGCCTGCGAGCAGACCCGCGTGCAGCTGCTCACCGCCGAGCGCGGCGGTCACCGTGGTGACGCTCTCTTCCTTGAAGGAGAGCGGGAGCGCACCGTACGACAGCATGTTGGAGAGGCTCTGCGCCTCCTCCTGGGTGAACTTGCCCGAGATCTGCGCCTGGCCGCCGGCGATGGACTGGCTGACGTACGGGCTGGAGACGACCTCGCCGTCGAGGACGATGCCGAACTGGTTCTGCGGGCTCGGGTTCTTGGCGAGCTTGCCGGTGATGTCGGCGAACTTCTTGGAGCCGCTGGAGTTGAAGTTCATCTGGACCTGCCAGCCGGCCGCGGTCTGCGTGTCGAAGACCGCCTGCGCCTTCTTGACCTCGGTGCCGTCGACGGCGGCCGGGCCGAGCAGGTACTTGTACCAGGCGCCGTCGATCTTGCCGCAGCCCACGGTCGTGTCGCCGGGCTTGGCCGTCTTTCCGACGGTGGCCCGGTCCGTCGCCTTGGAGCAGTCCAGCTCGGCGTACTGGGCCTCCACCTTGCCGGAGGCGCCGGAGCCTGCGGTGTCCGTGGCACTCGGGCTCGGGGCGCCGGAGGCGCCCGACGACGCGGACGGTGAGGCGTCGGCCTTCAGGCCGTCGGTCACGGCCCGGCCCTGGGAGGTCGCGGAGGCCGTCGGCGACTTCGGGGAGGACGCCTTCTGGTCGGACGACGCGCTGCTCGACGGCGACGGCGAGGCGCTGCCACTGGGAGATGCGCTCGGCGACGCGCTCGGCGCGGCGGAGCTGGCCTGGCTCTGCAGGACCGGGCGGAAGTACAGCTTTGCGGTGGTGCCGACCTGTTGGCGGGCCTCTTCGGAGTTGGTGCCCTTGGGGATGTTGACGATGATGTTGTTCGTCCCCTGGGTCTGCACCTCCGCCTCGGAGACACCCAGGCCGTTGACACGGCGGTTCATGATCTCGACCGCGGTGTCCATGTTGGCCTTGTTGATCGCGGACCCCTGGTCGGCCTTCGCCTGGAGCGTGATGCTCGTACCACCGGCGAGGTCGATGCCGAGACGCGGGGTGGTGTGCCCGGAGAGGAACATTCCACCGGTGAGCGCCACGATGGCGATCAGGATGAGGGCCAGCGAGCGCCCCGGCTTGCTCTGGGCGCTCGCGCTCCGGCCCTTCTTAGGTGCTGCCACCTTCTTGTACTCCCTCTCGGGCCGTCCCGCGCCGGGTCAGCGCGGCTGCGGCCATGACGTGGTTCGGGACCCCTGCGAGAAGCACACGTCGAGGGGTGCCCGAGCCGGAACCGCGCACCCCTGGACGTTACTACTTCGCGTCGGAGCCGCCGTCTGTCTTCTTCGACTCGTCGTCCGCCTTCGGAGCGTCGTCCGCCGCCGCGCTGTCGGCGGGCTCCTCGGCCGCGGCCTCCTTGCCGGAGCCGGCGGGGGCGGCGTCGGCGGGCTCCTCGGCGACGTCCTTCTTGCCGAGGTCGATGGCCTTGTCGGCGGCCGGGGCGGCATCGGCGGGCTCGTCGGTCTCGGTGAGGGAGGAGGCATCGTCCGGGACGATGTCGAGGTCCGACTTCAGGTCGTGCTCGATGCCGTGCACGATGCGGTTGTACTCGTCGTCGGTGAGGACGGCACCGATGGCGTTCTTCGCGAAGAGGAGATCGACGCCCGGGCCCGCGTCAAGGAGGACGGTTTCCTCGTTGACCTCCTTGACCGTCGCGTAGATGCCCCCGATCGTGCGGACACCGGAACCGGGCTGCATCTGGTTCCGCATGTCACTGGCCTGCTGCTGCTTCTTCTTGGCCGAGCGTGTCATCAGGAACATGGCCGCGATGAGCACGATGAACGGGAGAAGGGTCAAGGTATTCACGGGTCGGGATTTCCTTCGCACGACCGCGACGGGCTGCGGCCTGGTGGCTGGGGGTGTGGACGCGCCGCTTGTTGGGCGGCATCGGCGGAGTCTAAGCGAGTCCGCGCGCATGGAACAACGCTCAGCATGGCACCTGGGTTCCTGTCCCGGCCACTGCGCCCGCGGTCACGTCCCGAACAAGTCCGGTTGTCCGTTTCCCGCAGCCGCCGCGCGGGGCGGGGTGAGGCCGAGATGCGCCCATGCCGCGGGCGTGGCGATCCGCCCGCGTGGCGTACGGGCCAGCAGTCCCTCGCGGACCAGGAAGGGCTCGGCGACCTCCTCGACCGTCTCGCGCTCCTCCCCCACCGCGACGGCGAGGGTCGACAGGCCGACCGGACCGCCGCCGAACAGCTTCAGCAGGGCATTCAGGACGGCGCGGTCGAGCCGGTCGAGGCCGCGCTCGTCCACCTCGTAGACGGCGAGGGCCGCACCCGCGATGTCGCGCGTGATGAGCCCGTCGGCCTTGACCTGCGCATAGTCCCGGACGCGGCGCAGCAGGCGGTTGGCGATCCGGGGCGTGCCGCGGGAGCGGCCGGCGATCTCGGCGGCGCCCGCGGACTCGATCCCGACGTCGAGCAGCTGGGCCGAACGGTGCACGACGCGCTCCAGTTCGGCGGGCTCGTAGAACTCCATGTGGGCCGTGAAGCCGAAACGGTCGCGCAGCGGGGGCGGCAGCAGGCCCGCGCGGGTAGTGGCGCCGACCAGGGTGAACGGGGGCAGTTCGAGCGGGATGGCGGTGGCGCCGGGGCCCTTGCCGACGATGACGTCGACCCGGAAGTCCTCCATCGCCATGTAGAGCATCTCCTCGGCGGGCCGGGACATCCGGTGGATCTCGTCGAGGAAGAGGACCTCGCCCTCCTGGAGCGAGGAAAGGATCGCCGCGAGGTCGCCCGCGTGCTGGATGGCGGGGCCGCTGGTGATGCGGATCGGGGCGCCCATCTCGGCCGCGATGATCATCGACAGGGTGGTCTTGCCCAGGCCGGGGGCGCCGGAGAGCAGCACGTGGTCGGCGGTGGCGCCCCGCGCGCGTGCGGCCCGCAGGACGAGGTCGAGCTGTTCACGGACCTTCTCCTGGCCGATGAACTCACCGAGGTCCTTGGGGCGCAGGGCGGCCTCGACGGCCTGGTCCTCGCCGTCGGCGGCGGAGCCCACCAGCCGGTCCGCCAAGGGGGCGACGGGCTGCTCGGGTGCGGAGCCGCCGGTCGTGTCGTCCCAGTTCACTGAGGTCTCCTAGCTGGGTGGCCCAAGTGGTCAGCGGGCACGGTTGAGGGTCTGGAGGGCGGCCTTCAGCAGCTGACCGACCTGCGGGGCGCCGCCGGCCGCCTCGGCCTGCGGGGTCACCGCGGCGACCGCTTCGTCGGCCTCACGGGTGGCGTATCCGAGGCCGATCAGGGCTGCGTGCAGCTGGTCGCGCCAGCCCTGGGTGACCGGCGCACCGACGGCGGGGGCGCCGATCGGCTCGCCGAGCCGGTCCTTCAGTTCGAGCAGCAGTTTCTGGGCGCCCTTCTTGCCGATGCCGGGGACGGCGACGAGCGCCTTCTCGTCCCCGGTGGAGACCGCCCGGCGCAGCGCGTCGGGGGCGTGCACGGCCAGCATGGCCTGGGCGAGACGCGGGCCGACGCCGCTGGCGGTCTGCAGCAGCTCGAAGACCTGGCGTTCGTCGTCGTCCACGAAGCCGTACAGGGTCAGCGAGTCCTCGCGGACCACCAGGGAGGTGGCGAGCTTGGCGGGCCGGCCCACTCGGAGCGTGGAGAGCGTGTTCGGCGTGCACTGGACGGCCATGCCGACACCGCCCACCTCGACCACCGCGGTGTCGGGAGCGAGTGCGGCGACCGTGCCGCTCACGAAGGCGATCATTCCGTACGGCCTTTCGGTGCTGCGGGCGGTGTTCTGGCTGCGTGCAGGGCCACCGCCTGCTGGAGTCGGTTCTGCGCGGGGGCACGCCAGATGTGGCAGATGGCCAGGGCCAGGGCGTCGGCGGCGTCCGCGGGCTTCGGTGGCGCGGCCAGCCGCAGCAGCCGGGTGACCATGGCACCGACCTGGGCCTTGTCGGCGCGGCCGGTGCCGGTGACGGCCGCCTTGACCTCGCTGGGGGTGTGCAGGGCGACGGGGATGCCCCGGCGGGCCGCACAGAGCATGGCGACGGCGCTGGCCTGGGCGGTGCCCATCACCGTGCGCACGTTGTGCTGGCTGAAGACGCGCTCCACCGCCACGTACTCGGGACGGTGTTCGTCGAGCCAGGCCTCGATGCCCTGCTCCACGGCGACCAGCCGGTGGGCCGGTTCGGCGTCCGCGGGGGTGCGGACGACACCCACGCCGAGCATCGTGAGCGGACGCCCGGCGACGCCCTCGACCACCCCGACGCCGCAGCGGGTCAGCCCCGGGTCCACCCCCAGCACACGCACGCGCCCGTCCCTTCGCTCTCCCCGGCTCTGCCGGCCGGTCCCCCAGTTCGTGCAGGCTATCGGGTGCCACTGACAACGCCGGGCAAAGGGACGGGCCGACGGGTGTGTCCCGTCGGCCCGTACGCCCGTGCAGCCCTGCGGATGTGGTCGCGGCGTTACGCGTCGACCTTCTCCATGACCTCGTCGCTGACGTCGAAGTTGGCGAAGACGTTCTGCACGTCGTCGCTGTCCTCCAGTGCGTCGATCAGCTTGAAGATCTTCTTGGCGCCCTCCTCGTCCAGTTCGACCTGCATGGTCGGGACGAAGTTGGCCTCGGCGGAGTCGTAGTCGATCCCGGCGTCCTGGAGGGCGGTGCGGACTCCGACCAGGTCGGTGGCCTCGCTGAGCACCTCGAAGGACTCACCGAGGTCGTTGACCTCCTCGGCACCCGCGTCCAGGACGGCGCCGAGGACGTCGTCCTCGCTCAGCCCGCTCTTGGGGACGATCACGACGCCCTTGCGGTTGAAGAGGTACGACACCGAGCCCGGGTCGGCCATCGAGCCGCCGTTGCGGGTCATGGCGACCCGGACGTCGGAGGCGGCGCGGTTGCGGTTGTCGGTGAGGCATTCGATGAGCACCGCGACACCGTTGGGGCCGTAGCCCTCGTACATGATCGTCTCGTAGTCGGCGCCGCCGGCCTCCAGGCCCGCGCCGCGCTTGACGGCGGAGTCGATGTTCTTGTTCGGGACCGACTGCTTCTTCGCCTTCTGGACGGCGTCGTAGAGCGTCGGGTTGCCCTCCGGGTCGGCGCCGCCCATCCGCGCCGCTACCTCGATGTTCTTGATGAGCTTCGCGAAGAGCTTGCCGCGCTTGGCGTCGATCACGGCCTTCTTGTGCTTCGTCGTGGCCCATTTAGAGTGGCCGGACATCTGCCTGTCTCCTTCGCGTAACCCGTCTCTGCAGCGAACGCCAGCGATCCTACAAGGACTCAGCCGTGCGTTTCGCGCGCACCATGTCGACGAACAGGGCGTGCACCCGGTGGTCGCCGGTCAGTTCCGGGTGGAACGAGGTGGCGAGCGCGTTGCCCTGGCGGACCGCGACGATGTGGCCGGCGTGCTCGGCGAGCACCTCGGCCGCCGCCCCGACCGACTCGACCCAGGGGGCGCGGATGAAGACGCCCTCTACAGGATCGCCCGCGATCCCGGTGACGTCGACCGCCGCCTCGAAGGACTCGTTCTGCCGCCCGAAGGCGTTACGGCGCACGATCATGTCGATCCCGCCGACGGTCTCCTGGCCCGAGCGCGGGTCGAGGATCTTGTCGGCCAGCATGATCATGCCCGCGCAGGTGCCGTACACGGGCAGGCCGGCACGCACGCGCGCGCGGAGCGGGTCCATGAGGCCGAAGAGGACGGCCAGTTTGGAGATGGTGGTCGACTCGCCGCCGGGGATGACGAGTCCGTCCACCTCGGCGAGTTCGTCGGGGCGCCGCACCGGCCTGGCCACGGCATCGGCCGCGGCCAGGGCGACGAGGTGCTCCCGTACGTCGCCCTGGAGGGCCAGGACACCGATCACAGGAGTGCTCATCGGGGTTACCAGCCGCGGTTGGCGTAGCGCTCGGTCTCGGGGAGGACGTCGAGGTTGATGCCGACCATGGCCTCGCCGAGGTTGCGGGACGCGTCCGCGATGATCTTCGGGTCGTCGTAGAAGGTGGTGGCCTTCACGATGGCGGCGGCGCGCTTGGCCGGGTCGCCGGACTTGAAGATTCCGGAGCCGACGAAGACGCCCTCGGCACCGAGCTGGCGCATCAGGGCGGCGTCGGCCGGGGTGGCGACACCGCCGGCGGAGAACAGCACGACCGGCAGCTTGCCCAGTTCGGCGACCTCCTTGACCAGCTCGTACGGGGCGCGCAGCTCCTTGGCCGCGGCGTACAGCTCGTGGCTGTCGAAGCCGCGCAGCCGGGCGATCTCGTTCTTGATCTGGCGCAGGTGGCGTACGGCCTCGACGACGTTGCCGGTGCCGGCCTCGCCCTTGGAACGGATCATCGCGGCGCCCTCGGCGATACGGCGCAGGGCCTCGCCCAGGTTGGTGGCGCCGCACACGAACGGCGTGGTGAACGCCCACTTGTCGGAGTGGTTGACCTCGTCGGCCGGGGTGAGGACCTCGGACTCGTCGATGTAGTCCACACCGAGGGACTGCAGAACCTGGGCCTCGACGAAGTGGCCGATGCGGGACTTGGCCATGACCGGGATCGACACGGCGGCGATGATGCCCTCGATCATGTCCGGGTCGGACATGCGGGCCACGCCGCCGTCCTTGCGGATGTCGGCCGGGACCCGTTCCAGGGCCATGACGGCGACGGCGCCCGCGTCCTCGGCGATCTTCGCCTGTTCCGGCGTGACGACGTCCATGATCACGCCGCCCTTGAGCTGCTCGGCCATGCCGCGCTTCACGCGGGCGGTGCCGGTCTCGGGGGCCTGGTTCTCCGAAAGCGTGCTGGACACGGGGTGACCTCACTCGGTGGAAGAGGGATTCTGCTGCACCGAGAAAACGCGATTGGACCATTCCACAGCAAGGGCCAATGGTGAGTCGGTGGATCCTTTTGAGCGGGGGTGGGGGCCGGGATGCCGTGCGGAGAGGGGGTCTCAGGCGACCCGGTCCACGAGGGCGGCGGGCGGCTCGTCGTCCATCTCGAAGGCCAGCGGGAAGGGTGCGTGACCGGCCAGCCGGAACCACCTCACCTTCCGGTGCTCACGGAGCCTGCGGGCCGCGCCCACCGCGTCGTTGTGGAAGCGGCGGGCCATCGGCACCCTGCGCACCGCCTCGGTCAGCTCGCGGGCGGCCGCCTCTCCGCCCGGTGCCCGGCGGACCTCCTCGACCTGCTGGACCTCGGCGAAGACGGCGCGCAGCGCCTGGCTCAGCTCGCTCTCGGCGACCTCGCGCTGTTCCTCCTCGGCCTGTCTGGCGGCGTGCGCGGCCTCGTAGAGCACCATCGAGGCGGCCGGGTCCAGCACGCTTGAGGTCGCCAGTTCCTGGGCGACGGAGGCCCGCCGCAGCAACTGGGCGTCGAGGGCGGCGCGGGCCGCGTCGATCCGGGAGTGCAGGCGGTCGAGCCGGCCGGCCGTCCAGCTGAGGTACAGGGCGACGGCGACCAGGGCGACGAGGATCCAGATGAGGGTTGCGCTCACGGCGGGAAAGGCTACCGGGGCGCTCCGCCGGGGCGGGTGGGAGCGGATGCGTCGGCCCGGATCGCCGGAGAGCACCGCGGCTCGGGTGAGCGTCCCCGGGCTGTCGCCCCGGACCCCCGCTTCGGCCTGGACTGCCCCGTCCTCAAGCGCCGGAAGGGCTGTTCGGCGACCACCCGCCGGACGGACCGTCCGGGGGACACCGCCCCCAGACCGGGCCCTCCTCCGTCCGCGGGTTCAGTCCCGCTCCGTCCTGCGGTTCAGTCCCGGTCCCGGGCGAGGCCGAAGCGGGCGCGCAGGCCCGTCGTGCGCTCGTCCGCCGCGACCGCCGCCGTGCCCGTCGTCACCGTCTCGTAGACCGACAGGATGTCCGCGCCGACCGTGGACCAGTCGAACCGCCGTACGTGGGCGCTGCCGCGTTCGCGCAGTTCCGCGCGGCGGGACGGATCCGCGAGCAGCCGGATCGCCGCGTCGGCGAGGGCGTCGGCGTTCTCGTTGGCGAACAGTTCCCCGGCCGCGCCCTGGTCGAGGACCTGGGCGAACGCGTCGAGGTCGGCGGCGAGGACCGGGGCACCCGCCGACATCGCCTCGACCAGGATGATGCCGAAGCTCTCGCCGCCGGTGTTGGGCGCCACGTACAGGTCGATGCTGCGCAGGAGCCGTGCCTTGTCCGCGTCGCTGATCATGCCGAGGAACTCGACCCGGCTGCGCAGGCCGGCGGGAAGGGTCTCGACGGCCTCCTCCTCGTCGCCGCGGCCGGCCACCAGCAGCCGGGTCCCCGGGCGGGCGGCGAGGATCTTCGGCAGGGCCTTCATCAGCACCGGCAGGCCCTTGCGGGGCTCGTCGATACGGCCGATGAAGCCGATCGTGTTCCCCTGCCACTCGGGCTTCGGCTCGGCGCGCGCGAAGAAGTCGACGTCGACGCCGTTGGGGATCACCACCGCGTCTCCGCCCAGGTGCTCGACCAGCGTGCGCCGGGCGTACTCGCTCACCGCGATGCGCGCGCTGATCTTCTCCAGCGCGGCCTGGAGGATCGAGTACGCGGCGATCATCGCGCGCGAGCGGGGGTTGGAGGTGTGGAAGGTGGCCACGATCGGACCCTGCGCCGCCCAGCAGGTCAGCAGGCCCAGCGACGGCGACGTCGGCTCGTGGATGTGGACCACGTCGAACGCGCCGTCGTGCAGCCAGCGCCGCACCCGTGCGGCGGAGAGGAAACCGAAGTTCAACCGGGCCACCGAGCCGTTGTAGGGCACGGGCACCGCCCGGCCGGCCGAGACGACGTACGGCGGCAGCGGGGTGTCGTCGTCGGCGGGCGCGAGGACGGAGACCTGGTGGCCGAGGCGGATGAAGTACTCGGCGAGGTCCCGGACGTGGAACTGGACGCCGCCCGGCACGTCCCAGGAGTACGGGCAGACGATGCCGATCCTCACGAGGTTCCCTTCGGCGGGTGAAGGTCGGCGACCCACAGCCGTTGCAGCATGTGCCAGTCCTCCGGATGCTCGGCGATCCCTGAGGCGAAGGCATCGGCCAGCGCCTGTGTCATGACAGACGTCCTTTCGGCCCGCGTACCTGTCTCGGGTACCTCGACCGGCGGATGGACCTGGCCGCGCATCACCGGAGAGTCGTCGTACCAGAGCGTGACGGGCAGCAGCAGCGCGCCCGTCTGCTGGGCGAGGAGCGCCGGGCCCGCGGGCATCCGGGCCGACTCGCCGAAGAACGTGACCGGCACGCCGCTTGCGGACAGGTCGCGGTCCGCGACCAGGCAGACCAGGCCGCCGTCGCGCAGCCGACGGGCCAGGGTGCCGAACGCGGTGCCCCCGCTGTGCGGCAGCACCTCCATGCCCAGCCCCTCGCGATAGGCGACGAAGCGGTCGTACAGCGTCTCCGGCTTCAGGCGCTCGGCGACCGTGGTGAAGGGGGTGCGCAGCGCGGTGGTGACCCAGGCGCCCGCAAGGTCCCAGTTGGCCAGGTGCGGCAGGGCCAGGACGACGCCCCGGCCGGACGCCAGGCCGTCGGTGAGGCGGTGTATGTCCTTGGGGTCGAATCCGGTGCTGATCCGCTCGGGACTCCAGGCGGGCAGCCGGAAGGACTCCATCCAGTAGCGCAGGTACGAGCGCATGCCCGCGCGCGAGAGCTCGGCCAGGCGCTCCGGGGTGGCGCCCGGCACCACGCGCGCGTAGTTGCTCTCCAGACGTCGCACGCCCTTGCCCCGCCGTTTCCAGGCGAGGTCGGCGACGGCGCGACCGAGCCGTACGGCGGCCGGCTCGGGAAGCGTCTTGACGGCACTCCAGCCGAATCCGTACAGGGCGTCGGTCAGGCGCTCCTGGGCGCTCACTTCGCCGCCCCGCTCCCCTGGGACGCGTTGGGGTGGCCTGCCTCGGCCTCGGCGGATTCCCGGCGGACCGTGACGACGCGCTGGACCAGGGTGATCAGGCTGCCGACGGCGACGATCCACAGGGCGATCGGGAGCAGCCACTGGATGCCCGGCACACCGAACTTGTGGAAGCCCGCGAGTCCCGCCGCGACCAGCGAGATCACCAGCCGTTCGGCGCGTTCGACGAGGCCGTTGACGGCCACCGGCAGCCCGATCGCCTCGCCACGGGCCTTGGTGTACGACACCACCTGGCCGCTGGCCAGGCAGAAGATGGACACGGCACACAGAACATTGTTGTCCCCGTTGCCCGCGTACCACAGCGCGAAGCCGCCGAAGACGGCGCTGTCGGCCACCCGGTCCAGGGTGGAGTCCAGGAAGGCGCCCCAGCGGCTGGAGCGGCCCA
This sequence comes from Streptomyces sp. NPDC006012, assembly GCF_042871185.1. Classification (NCBI taxonomy): domain Bacteria; kingdom Bacillati; phylum Actinomycetota; class Actinomycetes; order Kitasatosporales; family Streptomycetaceae; genus Streptomyces; species Streptomyces sp. NPDC006012. The sequence goes on along the minus strand of NZ_JBIAIE010000005.1, from coordinate 295,360 downwards.
GCTGGCGGGCCATGTTGCCGTCGACCAGGTCGGAGAAGACGAACAGCGTGATCACGATCGTGCCCCAGAAGAACTCGCCCCGGGGGAAGAAGACCAGCGCACCCGCGACCACTCCGGCCGTGCCGATGAGCGTCACCGTGTCGGGGCTGACTCCTCTGCGGATGAGATACGCGGCGAACGGTGTGAGGACACGCGTGAAGAATGCACGCGCGTACTTGTTCAGCATGGCCTTCCCGACGGTCGGTGTCGCCGCGCGGCCCCTGCTGGCCACCGGCTGGCCCATCGTAGCCACAGCGCGTGTGCGTCATGGCCGGGCACCCGGACCGCCTCCGCAGACCGGCAAAAGCCGGCCGCAACCCCTGGTGGACGGCGGGATCGCGTCGCTTGTATGGACGTTCCGTGACGGGAGTGGAAAGCTCGAATGACCGCGGGCGTCGCCTACGCCGCCACCACACGCGGCCTGCGCGCCTCCCGCGCCCACTGTGACCTCACCGTGCACGGGAGGCAAAGTCATGGGCGACAAGACGAACACACATCCTGGGGCCGCCGGCAGGGCTACGGCGGCCGACCACCCCGCGTCCGTTCGGAATGTGGTGCTGGTCGGCCACTCCGGATCGGGCAAGACCACCTTGGTGGAGGCTCTCGCGCTGGCCGCGGGAGCGGTGAACCGGGCGGGCCGCGTGGAGGACGGCGGCACCGTCTCCGACTACGACGAGATCGAGCACCGGCAGCAGCGGTCCGTACAGCTCTCGCTGGTGCCCGTCGACTGGGACGGCTTCAAGATCAATCTTCTGGACACCCCCGGGTACGCCGACTTCGTGGGAGAGCTGCGGGCCGGTCTGCGCGCCGCGGACGCGGCCCTTTTCGTGGTCTCGGCCTCGGACGGGGTGGACGGCTCGACCCGGATGGTGTGGGAGGAGTGCGCGGCCGTCGGCATGCCGCGGGCCATCGTCATCACCCATTTGGAGGCAGCCCGCGCGGATTTCGAGGAGATGACCCGGGTGTGCGCCGAGGCGTTCGGCGCGGACGACCCGGACGCCGTGCTCCCGCTCTACCTGCCGCTGCACGGCCCGCAGACCGCGGACGGGCACGCGCCCGTGACCGGGCTGATCGGCCTGCTGACGCAGCAGCTGTCCGACTACTCGGCCGGGCAGCGCAAGGAGTCCGAGCCGGGGCCCGACCTGCTCCCGCGGATCGAGGACGCCCGCAACCGCCTCATCGAGGGGATCATCTCCGAGAGCGAGGACGAGACCCTGATGGACCGCTACCTCGGCGGTGAGCGGATCGACGTCAAGACGCTGATCGAGGATCTGGAGCGAGCCGTCGCGCGCGGTGCCTTCTTCCCGGTGCTGGCCGCCGCGCCCGCCGCGGAGAACACCCGCCAGGGGCTCGGCACGGTCGAGCTGCTGGAGTTGATCACCCGTGGCTTCCCGACCCCGGCGGAGCACACGGCGCCGGACATCACCACGATCGACGGCAGGACGCGCGCGCTCAGGCCGTGCGATCCGGGCGGGCCGCTGGTCGCCGAGGTCGTGAAGACCTCCTCTGACCCGTACGTCGGCCGGGTCTCGCTGGTCCGGATCTTCTCCGGCACCCTGCGCTGCGACGAGACGGTGCACGTCTCCGGGCACGGGCTGGCCGACCGCGGCCACGAGGACCATGACGTCGACGAGCGGGTCGGCGCCCTGTCCACCCCGTTCGGCAAGCAGCAGCGGCCGGTGACGCACGCGGTCGCCGGCGATCTGGCGTGCGTGGCGAAGCTGGGCCGGGCGGAGACCGGGGACACCCTCTCCGCCAAGGACGACCCGCTGCTGATGGCGCCGTGGGAGATGCCCGACCCGCTGCTGCCGCTGGCCATCCAGGCGCACAGCAAGGCGGACGAGGACAAGCTCTCGCAGGGCCTCGGCCGGCTGGTCGCCGAGGACCCGACGATGCGTCTGGAGCAGAACCAGGACACCCATCAGGTGGTGCTGTGGTGCCTGGGCGAGGCGCACGCGGACGTCGCCCTGGAGCGGCTGCGCAACCGGTACGGCGTCCAGGTCGACGTGGTGCCGCACCGGGTGTCCCTGCGGGAGACGTTCGCGCACCGGGCGTCGGGGCGCGGGCGGCATGTCAAGCAGTCCGGCGGGCACGGGCAGTACGCCATCTGCGAGATCGAGGTGGAGCCGCTGCCGGGCGGTTCGGGCATCGAGTTCGTGGACAAGGTGGTCGGCGGAGCCGTGCCGCGGCAGTTCATCCCGTCGGTGGAGAAGGGCGTACGGGCCCAGGCCGCCAAGGGGGTCGCCGCCGGTTATCCGCTCGTCGACGTGCGGATCACGCTGCTGGACGGCAAGGCGCACTCGGTGGACTCCTCCGACGCCGCCTTCCAGACGGCGGGCGCGCTGGCACTGCGGGAGGCCGCGGCGGACGCGACGATCCATCTGCTGGAGCCGGTGGCCGAGGTGAGCGTCCTGGTGGGCGACGACTACGTGGGCGCCGTGATGAGCGACCTGTCGGGCCGGCGCGGGCGGGTGCTGGGCACCGAACAGGTGGGCCAGGGACGGACTCTCGTACGGGCCGAGGTGCCCGAGTTCGAGATCGGCCGGTACGCCGTCGACCTGCGGTCCCTCTCGCACGGCACCGCGCGCTTCGGCCGTGCCTACGCCCGGCACGAGCCGATGCCGGCGCAGATCGCCATAAGGATCCGCGAACAGGCGAAGGAGGCCTCGTAGTTGTCGTCGTTGTCCTTCTGACGTTCAGCACGGCTGTTCGGCGGGCGGCTTCGGCCGTCCGCCGACGCTTCTCGGTGGCGGCGGATACGCTGATGACCTGATCAACAGGTGTGCGGTGGGCGGAAGTCGGGAAAGCCGCAGAAGCAGGACGGCGGGAAGTGGGGGCGGGAATGAGCTTTGAGGACTTCTTCGGGCCACAGGTGCCCAGGCCCGGCAGCGATGCGCAGGCTCCGACCTTCGCCCTGGCCTCGGCGGCCTACCGGGACACTCCGATGGAGGAGATCAAGAAGGCCGACAACGAGTGGCACCAGTCGTCGGTGAACGAGGGCCGCAAGTGGGCGAAGATCTTCCGGCCCAACTTCGGTGAGGCGTACGCGCAGGCGGTCATCGACCGGATGCTGGGCGTCGGCCGCAAGCCGCTCATCCAGTCCTTCGGCTTCGAGCCCCAGATGGTGGTCGAGCACTGCCTCGCGGCCAACCGCATCCGCCGGGAGCGCGACAAGAAGCTGACCGCCCTCATGCTGCTGTGCGGCGTGCTGTTCCTGCCCGGCCTGGTGGTCTGGCTGCTCGTCTTCCAGCTCCGGGCCGGCATGCTGAAGAACGGCAACAAGCGGGTCTCCGGGCTCGGCACCGGCCTGCTGGCCATTGTGGGTGTCGCCGCGGTGATCCTGCTGATCCGGATGCCGTTCACCGGTCTGCTGGGGTGGTATGTGCGCGGCTGCGTCGTGCTCCCCGTCGCCGGCTGGTACCTGGCCAAGCGGATCTGTGAGAACGCCGCGAAGGACCTGCGGGAGAACTGGGGCGGCCTGCTCTCGGGCGGGAGCGTCGGCGCGAAGATCCCCGAGGCGGTGCCGACCAGCCCCGACCAGGCCGCGGCCGAGCAGTTGCGCCAGTCGCTGGCCCGGCTCAGCGCCGAGCAGCAGTCCAACTCGGTCTTCTACGCCGGTCCCAGGGGCATACTCGGCATGGGCACCCGCTGGGGTGCCTGGCACCTCGCCGAGGAACTGGTCCCGCTCGACCCGGTCAAAGGCATCCACGAGTTCCGCAGCTGGACGGTCGTCCGCGCCATCCACGACGAGCTGAGCGTGCTGCACCGGCAGCATCTGAAGACCGGTGGCTTCCCCGAACCGCAGGTGCGGCACTGGATCGTCACCCATGTCGGCGAGGGCGCCAAGTCGGTGTCCCGGCCCGAGGGGACCGACGTCGAGGCGTACCAGGTCAAGCCCAGGGCCGTCGAGGACATCTGCAACAACCAGCAGTTCAACAGCGGTGAGCGGCACTACCTGGGCGTGCAGTGGCCGAACCTGTGGAACGGCGATCTGGTCCTCACCATGATGATCACGGTGACGGTGCTGAAGGAGACCCTGCGCATCGAGGTCACCGGACACGCTCTCGGCCCGGTCAACGGCCTGTTCGGAGGCAAGCCCGAGGCCCCCACCAAGAAGGTCGCCAAGACCGTCCGCTTCTGGGAGACCCGGACCATCAAGCTGCCGCTGGTCACCCCCGACGAGGTGGTCCGGCTCGCCGCCCGGGCCGCCGTCGGCTGGTACCCGCCGCTGCTGAAGTGGCTCGGCGGCTCGATCGGCCTGCCCGAGCCCTTCGGCCTGCGGCACGCCTGGGCCGACCAGCCCTGGAAGCACCGCTTCATGGCCGACGACGCGCTGCGCGCGGCCACGCCGATACTCCGTGCGGTGCACCGGGCCGCGCTCAGGGTGCTCAAGGAGCACGACGTCGACATCGAGAAGTTCAGCTCCCGCGCGTCGGCCCTCAGCGGGTCCGTGCAGGACGTCTCGCCGAAGAAGGCGGACTCCTACGACGCCTGAGCGCTCCGCGCCGGGCCGTTGCCCGCCGGCGTTCTCGCCCGGGTTCCCGGCTTCCTCCGGGTTCCGGGCGCCGCTCGGACCGGGGCACCGCCGCGCGGCGGCATCGCGCGGGGCGTGCGGTTCGCCCGCGTCCCTCGGGGCGCGGACGGACCGCAGAAGGACCGCGGCGGGCCCGACGGCTCACCCGTTGGGCCAGGCCTCCGCGAGCATCTGCCGGGTGTCGGCCAGCAGCTGCGGCAGCACCCGTGTGTGGCCCACCACCGGCATAAAGTTCGTGTCGCCGCCCCAGCGGGGCACGATGTGCTGGTGCAGGTGGGCGGCGATACCGGCGCCCGCGACGGCACCCTGGTTCATCCCGATGTTGAAGCCGTGGGCGCCGGAGGCGGTGCGCAGCGCCGTCATCGCCTGCTTGGTCAGCTCGGCCAGCTCCGTGGTCTCCGGCCCGGTCAGCTCGGTGTAGTCGGCGACGTGCCGGTAGGGCACGGTCATCAAGTGACCGCCGTTGTACGGGTACAGGTTGAGCACCGCGTACACGTGCTCACCGCGCCGGACGATCAGGCCGTCCTCGTCGGACTTGGCCGGGATCGCGCAGAAGGGACAGCCGTCGCCGGCCCCCGGACCGGTCGGCTTGTTCTCGCCCTGGATGTAGGCCATCCGATGAGGCGTCCACAGGCGCTGGAACGCATCCTGCGTCCCCACTCCGATCTGCTGTTCCGGCTCACTCGTCATGCTAGGCAGCATATGGCTTCACCCGTTCGCGGCGTGTCGTCGGGGCGGCGGCAACCGGGGCACCCCGCGGGGCCGCGGCGGGCGACGGCTGCGCACGGTGCGCCCTGCCGCCGGGTACGAGGTGCCGTCGGGGCTCCCCGCGCGGGCGTCCGGCGGCGGGCGGGTCGCCGGGCCGCCGCGCCCGGCCGGGGTGCTGCCGCCACCGCCCTGGGAGCCCCCGTGGGACGGCGAACGGCCCCCGGGAAGCCGAGCCTCCCGGGGGCCGCCGCGTGGGCCGGATTCAGACCTGGGCCCGCTCCTCCACGACCTTCAGGATCTTCGCGATGGCGTCGTCGAACGGGATGCCGTTCTCCTGCGAGCCGTCGCGGTAGCGGAACGACACCGTGGCCGCGTTCATGTCCTCGTCGCCGACGATGACCATGAACGGTACCTTCTGCTTCTGCGCCGTCCTGATCTTCTTCTGCATCCGGTCCGAGGACGAGTCCACCTCGACCCGCAGACCCTTCTTCTTGGCCGCGACGGCGAATTTCTCCAGGTACTCGACGTGCGCGTCCCCGACCGGGATGCCGATCGCCTGCACCGGCGCCAGCCAGGCGGGGAAGGCGCCCGCATAGTGTTCGAGGAGCACCGCGAAGAAACGCTCGATGGAGCCGAAGAGGGCCCGGTGGATCATGACCGGCCGCTGCTTGGAGCCGTCGGCGGACGTGTACTCCAGGTCGAAGCGCTCCGGCAGGTTGAAGTCGAGCTGGATCGTCGACATCTGCCAGGTGCGGCCGATCGCGTCCTTGGTCTGGACGGAGATCTTCGGCCCGTAGAACGCGGCGCCGCCCGGGTCGGGCACGAGCGGCAGGCCCTGCTTCTCGGCGACCTGGCGCAGCGTCTCGGTCGCCTCTTCCCACGCCTCGTCGGAGCCGACGAACTTCTCCGGGTCCTTGGTGGACAGCTCCAGGTAGAAGTCGGTCAGACCGTAGTCGCGCAGCAGGCCCAGCACGAAGGTGAGCGTCTTGTCGAGTTCGTGCGACATCTGCTCGCGGGTGCAGTAGATGTGCGCGTCGTCCTGGGTGAAGCCACGCGCCCGCGTCAGGCCGTGCACGACGCCGGACTTCTCGTACCGGTACACGGTCCCGAACTCGAACAGCCGCAGCGGCAGTTCACGGTAGGAACGCCCGCGCGCGTCGAAGATCAGGTTGTGCATCGGGCAGTTCATGGGCTTCAGGTAGTAGTCCACGCCCTCGTCGAGCTGCATGGGCGGGTACATGCCGTCGGCGTACCAGTCCAGGTGGCCCGACGTCTCGAAGAGTTTCCCCTTGGTCGCATGCGGGGTGTAGACGAACTCGTAGCCCTCCTCCTCGTGGCGGCGGCGCGAGTAGTCCTCCATCACGCGGCGCACGATGCCGCCCTTGGGGTGGAAGACCGCGAGGCCGGAGCCGATCTGCTCGGGGATGGAGAACAGGTCGAGTTCGCTGCCCAGCTTGCGGTGGTCGCGCTTCTCGGCCTCGACGAGGAAGTCGAGGTAGGCCTTCAGCTCGTCCTTGGACGGCCAGGCGGTGCCGTAGATGCGCTGGAGCATGGGGTTCTTCTCGCTGCCGCGCCAGTAGGCGGCGGCGTTGCGCATCAGCTTGAACGCCGGGATGTTCCGGGTGGAGGGCAGGTGCGGACCGCGGCAGAGGTCCTTCCAGCACAGTTCGCCGGTCTTGGCGTCCAGGTTGTCGTAGATCGTCAGCTCGCCGGCGCCGACCTCGACGTCAGCGCCGTCGTCGGAGGACGCCGACCCCTTGAGGCCGATCAGCTCCAGCTTGTACGGCTCTGCGGCCAGTTCCTCACGGGCGGCCCCGTCGGTCACGGCACGGCGGGAGAACTTCTGCCCCCGCTTCTGGATCTCCTGCATCTTCTTCTCGACGGCCTTGAGATCCTCGGGCGTGAACGGCTTCTCGACATCGAAGTCGTAGTAGAAGCCGTCCTTGACCGGCGGGCCGATGCCCAGCTTGGTCTCCGGAAACAGCTCCTGCACGGCCTGCGCCATCACGTGCGCGGTGGAGTGGCGCAGGATGTTCAGGCCGTCCTCGGAGGAGATCTCCACGCCCTCGACGGTCTCGCCGTCCTTGACCTCGTAGGCGAGATCCCTCAGCTCACCGGCCACCCGGGCGGCGATGACGGAGCGCTCGCCGGCGAAGATCTCGGCGGCCGTAGTGCCCGTCGTCACCGTGCGCTCTTCCCGCTCGGAATCGCGTTGGATGATCACACGGACGTCTGACACCGGTCTCTCCTGACTGCAGGTGGATGCGAGCGCCATACCAGGAGCGCGCGCAATAGGGGATCGTACCGACCCGGGCCCGCCCGCGGCCAAACGGTGGCCCTGCGTGAGGGGCCGCCTCCGGTCAGTCGCAGTCGTCCCCGCTGCACGCCTCCTCGAAGAAGTCGAGGTTGTCCTGGAGGGACTTCAGCAGCCGGTCCCGCTCGACCTCGTCGACCTGCACCGGTACGACCCCGAAGGCGCCGGTCAGGCGGCGGAATCCGCCCCGGCTCTCCAGCCGGCCGTGCACCCGTACCGGCAGCCCGACGAGGTGCGCGTGCCCGGCGATGCGGTAGTCCTCCTCGTCCAGGGTGACCCGGACCTGCGGCACCTCGGCGCCGTCGATCACCCGCAGCCGTACGGTGCCCGCGCCGCGCGTGCCCGAGCGGCGCATCCGGACCACGGTGCCGGTGACGCGGACCGGGACGGAAGGCTCCGCACGCAGATAGCGGGCGCCGGCCTCCCGCAGCACGGGCAGGTCGCCGGGCGAGAACTCGACGGGCTCGTCGGCCACCGCGCAGTCCTCGGGGACACCGGCGGCGGGCGCCCATGCGACGGCGACGCGGGCGCCTTCGGTGCCGCGCACGAGGGCGATCAGCGCCTCGGTCAGCTCACGGCTGACGCCCGCCTCGACGGCCGCGTCGAAGGCGTCCATGCCGCCGGTGGCCCGCTGGTAGTCGATCGCCTCGCGGGCGGCGCACAGGGCCTGGTGGAGGCGGACGGCGAGGGGGCGCGCGGTGTCCACCGGGACGAAGGCGGTGAGGCCGCCGGCCGCGGCCGGTCCGACGAGGACGTCGTCGAGCATGGCGGCGGAGGAGCGGCGGTGCCGGGCACCGTAGTAGCCCGCGCGACCGCGGCCGGCGAGCGCGCCCGCGAGCAGCATCTGCCGGGCCGCGGTGCGCAGTTGCTCCTCGGCCGTCCAGGTCGCGGCGGGCGCCGGGCCGCTCGGCACGTCCCGCCACCAGTGGATCTCGTCGCTGGGCACGGCAAGCCCGACCAGCACCTCGCGCGCGGCGGGCGTCCCGCTGCGCGCGAGCGCGTCGAGGGCTTCGCCGAGCAGGTCGTCGCTGTCGGGGAAGGCACGGTTCTCGGGCACGAGCAGGCTGGTGCCGCCGCCGCCCGGACCGGGCGGGGTCCAGCGCCCGTACCGGCCGGGGGCGCCACCGCGGCGCTGCCAGCCGTGCCGGTGCAGCAGGGCGCTGAGCACCGCGGGGTCGACCGCGGCGGGGTCGGGTGCGGGGTTCCCGTACGCGTCGGCGGGGTGCGGTTCGACCTCCCGCAGGGGCTCGTCGGCCGGACGGTGCCTCATGGTCTGCCTCCCGTCCCGACCCGCGTCATGATCTCGCACAGCGCCCGGTCGTCGAAGATCCGCGTGGTCGGTACGCGCACGGTGGTCCGGTGCCGGCCGGTGACGGGCTGCCCGGCCAGGTTCACCCAGTAACAGCAGTGCCTGAGGTCGAGCCGGTCGTGGCTGGCGCGCAGCCAGTCGTCCTGGGAGCGCGGGACGAGCATCACGACCAGGATCTTGTGTACCGAGACCGGTGTCCGGGCGAGCTTTCTCAGATGGTCGTTGTCGAGAGTGAAGGAGAAGAAGCGGCCCGGGGGGTTGGGCGCGATCTGGTAGGTGCATTTGAGCTGCACCTTGATGGTCACTTCGTCGTCGACGGTGTGTCCGGGCGCGCTGTGGCTGACGTGCCAGTCGATGCCGTTGTCGGGGAACGGCTGGGACAGTGAACAGCCCGCGGCGGCGGCGACCGCGTGCAGATAGCCGACCTGCAGTGTCTCCATGCAGGCGGTGGTGGCGAGTGTGCCGCGACGGGGGCCCGTGCGTTCGGGGAGCAGCCCGCCCCGCTCGGGCTGCGCTATCGCCATGACCAACAGCCTTCCAAGCCGGATGTTTTGCCTCGACGGGCCGCTGAACTGCAAAGACCCGTACTCCTGTTGTGTCCTTGCGGCGTACGGCGCAAACAGCCCGGGTATCACCAAACGGGCAGAAGACGGATCGTCATCTGCCGTGGGTGAACGAGGAGTTGTGTAGGCATGACGTGCTGGTACGAGGGACCCCTGGCCGCATTCGACACGGAGACCACGGGCGTGGATGTGGAGACCGACCGGATCGTGTCGGCCTCCGTCGTCGTCCAGGACGGGCCGGGCACCCGCCCCCGGGTGACCCGCTGGCTGGTGAACCCGGGTGTCCCGGTGCCCCGGGCGGCGACGGCCGTGCACGGACTGACGGAGGAACACCTGCACCGCAACGGCCGCTGGCCGGCGCCGGTGATGTTCGAGATAGCCGAGGAACTGGCGGGACACGCGGCGATGCGCCGGCCCCTGGTGGTGATGAACGCGCCGTTCGATCTGACCCTGCTGGACCGGGAGTTGCGCCGGCATCGGGCGTCGTCGCTGGACCGCTGGTTCGAGCCGGCACCACTGCTGGTCCTGGATCCGCGGGTGCTGGACAAGCATCTGGACCGCTATCGCAAGGGCCGCCGGACGCTGACCGATCTGTGCGTGCACTACGACGTGACGCTGGAGGGCGCGCACGACGCCGCCGCGGACGCGCTGGCCGCGCTGAACGTCGTACGCGCGGTGGGCCGCCGCTTCGCGACCCGCCTCGAACGCCTCTCCCCCGCCGAGCTGCACACGCTCCAGACGACGTGGCACGCGGCGCAGGCGCGGGGTCTGCAGGCGTGGTTCGCACGCAGCGGCTCCGAGGAGACGGTGAGCACGGACTGGCCGCTGCGTCCGGAACTCCCCACGGCGGCGTGAGGATGCGGGACCGCCGGGACCCGCGCCCCGTGCGCCACCAGGGTCCGCCGCCTCTCCCGCGGGCGCCGCCGCCGACGCCCCAGCTGAAAAAACCACCGCCGGAACCGTCATCGGGACCACCACCGCAACCGCCGCGGGAACTCCCGTCCGGGACCGCGGTACCGACGTGCGACGACCGGCGCCCGGCTCCCACGCCGTCCGGCGTCCGGACCGCGCCTTCCCACGCCCGGACCCGCGCCGGCGCACGGAGGCGGCCGGACCGCCTCCTCCGCCTTCGCTTCCGTCCGCCTTCCCCACCGCTCATGGCGCCTGCCGAGACGCACCTGGCACGACGACGGGCCGCAGACACGAAAACGCCGGTCCGCGTGTGCGGACCGGCATCTCCCGGTGGGCGATACTGGGTTCGAACCAGTGACCTCTTCGGTGTGAACGAAGCGCTCTTCCACTGAGCTAATCGCCCGGGAACGCACTGAACAATACAGGTCCCGGCGGGTTCCGTTCAAACCGCGCGCAGGTGTGCGAGCAGCCCCCGCCGTCCGGCCCGCATCATCAGCCGGTGGTTGGCCCGGAAGAACGGCCGCCCGGGGACCGCCAGTCGGCGCAGCAGCGGCTTCGTGACGTCGACGACCTGGTCGTAGCGGGCGTGGGTGCCGGTGCCGGCGGCGTCGACCGTCCAGCGGGCCCAGCCCTCGATGTCGCCGGTCATCGCGATCTCCAGCACGCCGGCCGCCGGATCGTGCCGCGCCGCGCGCGCCGTGAACGTCATGTCGTACGGCAGGACCGAGCGGATGGTGATGACGCCGGTGGTGTCGTTCAGCCGGCTCACCGTGCGCACCTGGCGCCACCAGCGGGGGTAGTCCTCGGCTCGCTCCAGGGCGGCGTAGACGGCGGCGGGCGGCGCGGGCAGGGGCCACAGGCTGCGGAAGCGGTAGTGGGTCCAGTCCATGGACGGAGTCTGCCCGCGGGGCCCAGCCGAGTACGCGCGCTCATGCCTCGTGCAGTGGTCCGAGCCACACTCGCGGGTACGAGCGCCGCCGCCCGTACGACGGCGCTCCACTCCCCTCCGTCTCCCGTGCCGCACCCGGCCCGGGTTCCCTGGACCGTCAAAGGTGACCCGGACTCAGTTCACCTGTCCGTGCCCCCTACTTGAGGAAACTGGAAAAAGCTCTCTTGTCGTACTTCCGGAGAACTCAGACGGTATTCCAGAAATCATTCGGAGGATTTCCGCCCACGGTGGGTGCACGAGGCTTCTACCGGAACCATTGGAACGTCCGGAAGTCGGCCTTGACCGGATCTTCGGGTGTTTCTTCGCGAAGCGCGCGATGATCCAATCAATCTTCCCGGCCACCCCTCGCCACCTTTCCGGAAGTAACGGAACGTGACCGTTCTGTTCCGGTCCCGTTCGGCCTTCTTCCTCACTGCCGCCGGCCCGGTCCCGTTGCCCGATCGCAGGGAGCGGTTCCAGCAAGCCCTTGCTGGATCAGGCCACGGCGGACACCCGGCAAGCCTTCTCGGGGACGCGCCGGAAGCGGGCCGTCCAGGTGCGGACACGACGGCGGCCCGCCTGCGCATTCGCAGACGGGCCGCCGGTCCGGGTGGGCGATACTGGGTTCGAACCAGTGGCCTCTTCGGTGTGAACGAAGCGCTCTCCCACTGAGCTAATCGCCCGGACGCAGGAAGAACATTACCCCATGTCAGGGAGTGCCTTCGCGCAGGACGGGGCGGCGCCACCGCCGGTCCGGGCGAGCGCCCCGCCGATCACTGGTCCTTGATCTTCCATGGCATGACGATGCCGAACTTCCAGAGGTAGATCCCGAGCAGTACCCCCATGATCACCAGGCCGATCACCGTCAACGTGATGTTGCGGCGGCGCACCCGGGGATCCAGCGCCCGCTGGGCCGCCTCGGTCACCTTGCGCTTCGTCCAGCGCAGCACGAGTTGGGCCCAGACGAACTCGGTCGCCCAGATCGCCATGCCGCCGAAGATCACCACCCAGCCGGGTCCGGGCAGCGGCAGCATGATGATGCCCGCGACCACGACCGCGAGGCCGACGACGAAGACGCCGACCTGCCAGCTCACGTGCAGGGCGCGACGCGCCTTGACGAACTCCGGCGCCCGGGACCCGAGCCCCCGCCGCTCCGGCGCCTCCGCCTGCTTCGTCTGCGCCTCGTCCGGGCCGGAGACCGTGGCAGCCTCGCGGGATCCGTCACTCCCCGTATTCATACGACCAAACCCTACCCGAGTGAAACCGGTCACTGGAATGGTGGCCGCACCCTGATGATTCTCGGCCGGAAGAGGTACCTAAAGACACGCAAAACACTCAGAGGGGTTTACAACGGCACCGTAGGTGGCATGTCGATTTCGCCGACGTGCGAATCCCCGAGCGCACACTGAGCGAAAGGCCCTGGCGCTTATGAACACCACGGTCAGCTGCGAGCTGCACCTGCGCCTCGTTGTGTCGAGCGAGTCATCCCTGCCTGTCCCCGCAGGCCTGCGGTACGACACGGCCGACCCCTACGCCGTGCACGCCACCTTCCACACCGGAGCCGAGGAGACCGTCGAGTGGGTGTTCGCCCGCGACCTCCTCGCCGAAGGGCTGCACCGGCCCACCGGCACCGGCGACGTCCGCGTCTGGCCATCCCGCAGTCACGGCCAGGGCGTCGTGTGCATCGCCCTCAGTTCCCCGGAGGGAGAAGCACTGCTGGAGGCCCCTGCGCGAGCCCTGGAGTCCTTCCTGAAGCGAACCGACGCCGCCGTGCCCCCCGGCACGGAACACCGGCACTTCGACCTGGATCAGGAGCTCTCACACATCCTGGCGGAGAGCTAGGCCGCCCTCGAAGCAGCCCGGCGCCGTCCACTCGGGGAGACGGCTCGGGCCAAGACAACCGCATACGGCGTAGCCGTAGCCGCCGCCGCGAGCAGTCGCGGGGGCGGCTACGGCGTGCCCTCGGCCCGTGGTGCGGGGCAGGGCCCCGCACCACGGCGTGAACCGCGCCACGCGGGGAGCCGTTCTTCCGGCTGCCGGCCGTTACCATCGGCCAGCATCGGCGGGCACCCGCCCGACCCTCATGCCAGGGAGCGAAACGTGCTGATCACCCACGACACCCGGTGCGCGCTCGACACCGTGGTGGATCTGGTGAACACCGCGCCGGAGGACGATGCGGCGCCGGACGGGCTGCCGGACGTCGCGACGCTCGCAGATTTCGTACGAAACCACAAAATAAGCGATGTGGGGGTGCTCTCCGAGTTCGACCTGTCGGCCGTGCGCAAGGTCCGCGGCCGGTTCACGGCGATCTTCACCGCCCCGGACGCCCGGAGCGCCGCCGGGATGATCAACGAGCTGGTCGCGGCGGCCGGCACGACCCCGCGGCTCACGGACCACGACGGCTACGACTGGCACGTGCACTACTTCGCGCCCGGCGCCTCGATGGCGGACCATCTCGCCGCCGACTGCGGGATGGCACTGGCGTTCTTCGTGGTCGCCGGGGAGCAGGAGCGGCTGCGACGCTGCGAGGCCCCCGACTGCCGGCGTGCCTTCGTCGATCTCTCCCGCAACCGCTCGCGTCGCTACTGCGACAGCCGCACCTGTGGAAACCGCTTGCACGTGGCCGCGTACCGGGCCCGGCGCAAGGAGGCGGCGGGCTGATCACCCGCGGGTCTCCGATGCCGACGCCCGCCCCGGCGGGTGGCGCCGGGACTGGCGTGTACGACTCACAGCAACAGCAGATCGTGCAGCGCAGCCATGAGGAGCAGACACCCGATCACCGCCAGGAAGATCATCAGCGGTGGCTGGGAAAGGGCGAAGAGGCACCCGCGAGGCTCGTCCTTCGGCGGCGCGGCCTCGCTCTGTGTCGTGTCCAGCATCTCGGGGCGATGATGACCCAGCGCGCATCGTCTTCGCGATCAACACGCCCGAAATGTGCGTGAGTTCGCTGAAATCCGCGATGTCCGGTTCGATTGGTTTCGACGCATGATCGTTCCTGGGCACGGTACCGACGGACTGTGTCGTTTCCCCGCGAGCGCCTGGATCAGGCGCCGAGGCCCCTACGCCGCGCTTCCCGGCTCATATGCCGTGCTTCTTGAGAATGGCCTCGATGTCGCTGAAGTCGTCCGAGGACCCGGTGGCGCGCGGGGCGGTCGCGGGTGGGGCCGCGGGACGCGTGGCCGGGCCCAACTCCGGCCCCACGGAAGACGAGGGGGCGGCGGGTGCCACCGGGTCGCGCTGTGCGTCCCGGGCCGCTCTGCGCTGCGCACGGGTGCCACCGCGACGGCGGTCGACCGCGCGCGTGGTCGCGAACAGGGCCCAGGCAGCGCCCAGCACACCGAAGCCCGCCCACGCCACGGGGCTGAACGCGGTGTCGGCCAGCCAGCCGACGACACCCGTCATGACCAGCCCGACGGGGACCAGCGAATAGGCCGCGATACGGGCGGCCGTGACGAAACGCTTGCGGTAGGCCGTGACCACCGCGATACCCAGGCCGGCCGCGGACACGGCGGAGCAGACGGTCTCGGCAATCATCCGGTCCTCCTGGCGGGCTCGGTCGGGCAGGTCGAAGCGCCCGTGCGCTTCGTCCCATCTATCCTGCACCGTCCGCCGCCCGCGATGCCATGGCGCGGCCCGAGATCAGGGACATCTCCGGGTCGCCTCCTCCGCAGGTCCCGGTCGGCCGCGTACCACGCGGATTCGGTCGGGGCAGCCTCGCCTGGAAGACTGGTGCCCATGAGCGACTCCTCCTCCCCCAGCGGCGCCCCCGTCCCCGTGCTGGACGTGTGGTGTGAACTCCAGTGTCCGGACTGCGGTACCGCCCTGGCCGACCTCCGCGCCCTGCGCGCCCGCTACGGCGACCGGCTGGAGCTGCGACTGCGGCACTTCCCGCTGGACAAGCACCAGCACGCGTTCGCCGCGGCGCAGGCCGCCGAGGAGGCCTTCGAGCAGGGGCAGGGCTGGGCCTATGTCGAGGCGGTCCTGGGCCGCGTCGCGGAGCTGGCCCGCGAGGGAGAGCCCTTCCTCCTCCGGGTCGCCCGTGAACTCGGGCTGGACACCGAGGAGTTCGACACCGCGCTGATCGACGGGCGGCACATCCTCGTGGTCGACGCCGACCAGGCCGAGGGCAAGGCGATCGGGGTGACCGGCACCCCGACGTACGTCATCGACGGTGAACGCCTCGACGGCGGCAAGAGCCAGGAGGGCCTGCGCGAGCGGATCGAGGAGATCACCGACCGGCTGCTGTCGGCACGGGCCTGACCGGAAGCCGTCCGCACGGGCCGGACCGGGAGCGGGCCCGTACCTTCGCAGGCACCGGATGCCTCAGAGCAGGTTCTTGTACAGCGAGTACTCCACCGGCACGTACCCCAGCGACTCGTAGAGCCGCTCGGCCGGCGTGTTGCCCGCGAAGACGTTGAGGCCGAGGAAACGGTGGCCGGCGGCTGCCGTCTCCGCCTCGGCCAGCAGCATCAGGGCGCGGCCGTGGCCGCGGCCGCGGAAGCGCTGGTCGGCCTCCACCCGGTAGACGTAGGCCCGGTCGGCGGCGACCGACAGCCACAGGACGCCGACCCTGGTTCCCTCGTGTTCCAGGACGCTCAGCACGGTGTCCGCGGTCTCCGGGCCGTCCGGCAGGAGCCTGGCGTGATCCCGCTCCGCCCTGGCCCGCGCGGCGTCCGCGGCCACGCCCCGGTCGATCCAGGACTGCGCGTAGGCCTCCATCGCCCGCTCGTTCCACGGTCCGAACTCGGCCTCGGTCATCGGCCTGCCCCGGCTGCCCGCGGGCAGTGCGGGCGGTACGTCGCCGAGCGGTTTGCGCAGGGAGCGGTTGCGCTGGACATAACCGAGCGCCGTGGCCAGCCGCAATGCGGCTCCGGCCGCCGCGGGCACCGCAATCTCCACGCGCGCGCAGCCCCAGCCCCGTGCGACCTCCTCGGCGGCGAGGGCGGCCACCGTGCCCCGGCCCCGGCCGCGGTCCGCCTCGTCGATGCGCAGATCCTCGATCCGGGCGACGGACGGCCCGAAGCGCTGGTCCGTGGCGACGTGCACCGCACCGACCGGACGGCCGTTCACGTACACGCCGAAGTGCCGGGACGGTGCCCCGTCCGCGGAGTGCTGAAGCGGCTCGGTCGGCCGCAGGGTCGTGGTCATCACCGGTTTCTACCCCGTGCGGAGATCCATGACAGCCCATTTTCCGTGGTGCCCGGGGATCGAGCAGGTCCCACGGACCGAGCAGTCCGTACAGAACGAGTACCTCGCACGCACCGAACAGCGTTCACGGATCGAGGTCGTCCGCGGCCCGCTCGGCGAAGATCCGCATGGCCTTCGCCGTCACCGGGCCCGGCGCTCCGGGCAGTTCACGGCCGTCGATCCGGTGCACGGCCTGGATGTCGCGCAGGGTGGAGGTGAGGAAGATCTCCTCGGCGCTCTCCAGCACGTCCAGCGGCAGATCCGTCTCACGGGCTCCGGTCCACTCGGCGGTCAGCGCACGGGTGATGCCGGCCAGGCAGCCGGAGGCGAGCGGCGGGGTGTGGATCTCGTCGTCGAGCACGACGAAGACGTTCGACCCCGTGCCCTCGCAGAGCCGTCCGGCCGTGTTGCCGAACAGCGCCTCCGAGGCACCGTGCGCGCGGGCACGGGCGAGGGCGACGACGTTCTCCGCGTACGAGGTGGTCTTCAGACCGGTGACGGCGCTGCGCTCGTTGCGGGTCCAGGGGACGGTGACGACGGCGGTGGAGTCGGGGCGCGGGGTGCTCTCGCCCAGCGCGACCACAAGGGTGGGGCCCTGCTCACCGCGGTCCGAGCCGAGCGGGCCGTGGCCGCCTGTGTAGGTGATGCGCAGCCGGCCCAGCGGCATCGGGTCGGCCGCCAGCACGGCCGCGCAGGCACGCCGTACCTCGTCGAGGTCGGGTTCGGGCAGGCCGAGGCCGCGCGCGGAGCGGGCCAGCCGGTCCAGATGGCGGGTGAGCGCGAACGGCCGGCCGGCCGCGGCCCGCACCGTCTCGAAGACACCGTCGCCCACGGTCAGCCCGTGGTCCAGGACGGATACCCGGGCGGACTCGATGTCCCGCAGGCCGCCGTCGAGCCAGATCTTCACCTCAGGATTCCTCCCTGTTCGGGTCGTACGTCCCCGACGCTATCGCGAGCAGCCGGGCCGCCTTCAGCTCGGTCTCCCGCCACTCCCGTTCCGGGTCGGAGCCCCAGGTGATGCCGGCGCCGGTGCCGAAGCGGAGCGTCGCCCCGGCCGCGGCGGACCGGTCGAGCCAGAAGGTGCGGATGCCCACGGCCAGCTCGCCGGTGCCCCGGTCCGCGTCGACCCAGCCGATGGCGCCGCAGTACGGTCCCCGGGGCGCCGTCTCCAGCGCCTCGATGATCCGCAGGGCGCTCGGCTTGGGGGCACCGGTGACCGAGCCGGGCGGGAACGCGGCGGCCAGCAGCCCCGGCCAGCCGGCACCGGCGCGCAGCTCACCGCGGACCGTGGACACCAGGTGGACGAGGCCGGGGTGCTTCTCGACGGTGCACAGGTCGGGGACGGTCACGCTGCCGGTGGCGCAGACCCGGCCGAGGTCGTTGCGGACGAGGTCCACGATCATCACGTTCTCGGCGCGGTCCTTGTCCAGGAGGTCCGCCTCGGTGCGCCCGGTCCCCTTGATCGGACCGGACTCGACGACCGCGCCGTTGCGGCGCAGGAACAGTTCGGGCGAGGCGGTGGCGATCTCCACGCCGTGGCCGGGCAGCCGAATCGTTCCGGCGTACGGCGCCGGGTTGCCGCGGGCGAGCAGCGCGGTCAGGATGTCGACGTCGGTGTCGGCGGCGACGGGTGCGGACAGCACCCGGCAGAGGTTGGCCTGGTAGACCTCGCCTGCGGCGATGTGCTCACGGATCCGGGCCACGGCCGCCGTGTACGCGGCGCGGTCCAGGGACGACGTCCAGTCCTGCGGCCGCGGTCCCCGCCATCGCCCCGGTACCGGGGCCGGTACGGATTCCACCCGGACGTCCGCGAAACGGGCGCAGGTCAGCCGGCCCTCGAAGTCCGCGCAGACGGTCCAGAAACCCGTGGAGTCCAGGGCCGCCGGGTCGTCGGTGACGTCGAGGAGGCCGCCGGCGACGCGGTCGCCGAACCGGGCGAGAGGAGGCAGATGGGACACGCGGCCGAGTCTAGGGCGCGTGTCGTCGGGGTGACCCGGGCATGTCCCGCGGGTGCCCTGACCATGCCGTTCGGCAGGCACAGGGCAGCACGCTGGGCAAACGCGTTTTTGTGCTGGCCCCGGAATCCGCTAGAGTTCAACACGTCGCCGGGACGCTGATGCCGACCGAAACGACAAGCGGACGTAGCTCAGTTGGTAGAGCGCAACCTTGCCAAGGTTGAGGTCGCGAGTTCGAACCTCGTCGTCCGCTCGAAAGAGCAGGGGACTTCGGGCCCCTGTGCTCCTGGTGGAGTGGCCGAGAGGCGAGGCAACGGCCTGCAAAGCCGTCTACACGGGTTCAAATCCCGTCTCCACCTCCACGGACGATTAGCTCAGCGGGAGAGCGCTTCCCTGACACGGAAGAGGTCACTGGTTCAATCCCAGTATCGTCCACTGGATCCGCGAGGATCCCCGCGCGATTAGCTCAGCGGGAGAGCGCTTCCCTGACACGGAAGAGGTCACTGGTTCAATCCCAGTATCGCGCACGCACTGTCTGTGACCTTTGAGTCACGGTCCCGAGGACGATTAGCTCAGCGGGAGAGCGCTTCCCTGACACGGAAGAGGTCACTGGTTCAATCCCAGTATCGTCCACACCCCGAAGCCCCCCGGCCGTCTCCTACGGCGGGGGGCTTCTTCGTGGCTCGGTCGCCTCAGCTGGAGAACAGCATGTGGGCGAAGCCCTTGTTGCGGTGGTGACCATAGTGGCCGCCGTGGTGACCGCCCGGAGCGCCCCAGGCGGGAGCGGGCGGGGCCGGGTAGGCCTGCGGGGCGGGCGGGGCCGGCTGGGACCACTGCGACTCCACCCGGGTCAGCGCCTCCAGCTCGCCGTAGTCGAGGAAGATGCCCCGGCAGCCGCTGCACTGCTCGATCTGGACGCCATTGCGGTTGTAGGTATGCATCGGCGCATGGCACTTCGGACACTGCATGGTCGGCTCAACTCCTCGCCGGTCGGACCTGCTTCGCGGTACGCCAGGACAGACTCCGCCTGGCCCCGGTCGGTTGCAGCCTACTTCGGGAATCCGGGTGTCAACTCCGGGGGTGCGCATTCCATTCGGGCACAGGCGTCGATGAGCGCCCGCTCCGCCTCGTCCAGCGGGCGGTCCGCGGCCCGCGCCTTGGTGATCGCCAGGGCGGCGGTCTGCACGGTGAGGGCGCGGGCCGGTACGTCCAGGGCCGGCCAGGGGTCGGCCCGGGCGGGGACGGCGGGTCCGCCCGCGGCGCGGTAGGCGCCCAGGAAGCGGGTCCATTCGTCGGGGGCGAGGAGCCCGCAGGCGTACCAGGCCGCGGGGCGTGCAAGATCCCAGGCCGGGACGCCCACCCCCAGGTCGTCCACGTCTATGAGGCGCCATGGGCCGTCCGGCGCGGGGTACCGCACCAGCTGGCCCAGGTGCAGGTCACCGTGGCAGAGGACAGCGGGTCCCGGCATGGGCGACGTACCACGCGCCCAGCCGGGCAGGGCGGCCCAGGCGCGCAGGACCGGGGGCGCGGCGGGGGTGTCGGCGTGGGTGAGGGCGGTGCGCAGGCGGGTGATCGCGCGGGCGGCCTTGCGCGGGCCGCGCATCGGCGGTGGTGCGGGGGCCGGGCACGGCGGCCCGGGGACGGCAGCGGCCTCGGAGGTCCGGTGGAGGCGGGCGGGGACGGCAACGTCCGCGGGCGTGCGGTGGAGGCGGGCGAGGAGGTCGCCGGCCGCCTCCCACGGCGCATCGTCCGGGGTGTCCGGGTCCACCGGGGTGCCGTACGGCCAGAGGGTGGCGAGGCGATCGCCGAGCGTGGCCGGTGCCGTGCCGAGCGGTGGGACGAAGACGTCCGGGACGCGGGCGGCGGTGGCCAGCCGGAAGGCCAGTCCGGCCGGGTCGGTGTCCGGGGCGTGGGCCTTCGCCACCACGTCCGCGTGGAGCAGGACGGTGGCGTCGGGACGCTCGGCGAGCGTGACGGCCGCTCCACAGCCGCACGGCTCCCCGCCCGGGTGGGCGGCTTCCCTCAGCCTCGCGGCCAGCTGCGGCAGGAGGGGTGCGGTCACGAGGGTTCCTGAGGACGGGCGGCCATGGCCCGGTGAGCCTACGCGGGCCGGCGGGGTGGAAGGGGCCGTACCCCGGCTTCGGGGCGGCGGGCTCGGGACGGGGCGACCCGGCAGCACGACCACGCCGGCCGGAGCACGGCCGGGCCCGGACCGGGCTCCGGCTCGACGGGCGATGCGCGGCCCGTCCGGTGCACGGGCACAGAGCAATGCCGGCGCAGCTCCCCAGCTGCGCCGGCATTTGTGCCGTCCGCCGCACCCCCGTCCCCACGGGGTTTCATGGGTGGATGTCCCCGCCCGGACCGCTCTTCCGGGCCTGGGGTCGCCGCTCAGCGCCCCAGCATCACGCCCACGGACGACGCTTGTGTGGCCACTGTCTCCCAGCCGTCGAAGACGACGAGGAGCAGGACCGCCAGGGGAAGGGCCATGAGCGTCGCCACCGCGGGGTGGCGACGGCCCCGGCGGGTGCGGAACGCGGCGCGTCCCTGCGTGCGGAGCAGCGTCCGCGGTGCCGTGTGGGCCATGGTCCCTCTCCTGACCGTTCTCCGTAGTCCTTGGCAGCGGCGGGTGTCTGACCTCGGGGGACGAGTGCTGCACCCGCCGCTTGACCTCAAATCTAGGCGGGCGACGCCCCCTGGACGTCATGCCGTCGTATCGATTCGCGGGCCTACGGGAGGATGAGCCGTCGCCCGCTGAGTACTCCCCTGGGTGGAGACGGAGTCCTAGGTCTCGGGGTCTTCCCGGAAGGGTCGTCCGGAGTAGTCGTGCTTTTCCCGGATGTCCGCGCGGGCCTGCCGAGTTCCCCGCTGCGGGAGGGGTATGGCAGGGGCGCCGGGTGACTTCGCTCACTTCCGCCCTCCCCCGGGCGCCGCCGTCTGTGGCCGGTGGCCCGGCCGGCGGGCCGCCGCCCCGTGGCTAGGTGTCGTGTTCCCGGCACCCGTGGCATTCCCGGCGCGGTGTGCCCGTGGGGAGCCAATCCCCGCCCTGAGTCGGTCGGTTGGACACGGTGTGCGGGCAAGGAGTCCACGGCGGCAGGGACGCTGACCGGCTTTCACATCGCCCCGCACGGCACTGACAATCCGTCGGGGCGAGAGGGCGCGGCCTCTGCGCGCGGACGGCCCGGTAAACGTAAGCTGTGCCACGTCACACGGACCGGGCAGCGGGGATGAACATGGCGATGATGCGCCTGAGGCGCGAGGACCCGCGTGTCGTCGGCTCGTTCAGGCTTCACCGGCGGCTCGGCGCGGGCGGGATGGGCGTTGTCTACCTCGGTTCCGACAAGAAGGGGCAGCGGGTCGCGCTGAAGGTGATCCGGCCCGATCTGGCGGAGGACCAGGAGTTCCGGTCGCGGTTCGCCCGCGAGGTCTCGGCGGCCCGGCGGATCAGGGGCGGCTGCACGGCCCGGCTCGTCGCGGCGGACCTGGAGGCCGACCGTCCGTGGTTCGCCACGCAGTACGTGCCGGGCCCCTCGCTGCACGACAAGGTCGCCGACGAAGGGCCGCTCGGCGCCGCCGAGGCGGCCTCCGTCGGGGCGGCCCTGTCCGAGGGCCTGGTCGCCGTGCACGAGGCCGGTGTGGTGCACCGGGACCTGAAGCCGTCCAACATCCTGCTGTCCCCGAAGGGGCCGCGGATCATCGACTTCGGCATCGCCTGGGCGACGGGCGCTTCCACGCTCACGCACGTCGGCACGGCGGTCGGCTCCCCCGGTTTCCTCGCGCCGGAGCAGGTGCGCGGCGTCGCCGTCACACCGGCCACGGACGTGTTCTCGCTGGGGGCGACGCTGGCGTACGCCTCGACCGGCGACTCCCCGTTCGGGCACGGCAGTTCCGAGGTGATGCTGTACCGCGTGGTGCACGAGGAACCGAAACTGCACGGTGTGCCGGACGCGCTCGCGCCGCTCGTACGGGCCTGCTTGGCGAAGGACCCCGAGGAGCGGCCCAGTACGCTCCAACTGTCGCTCCGGCTCAAGGAGATCGCGGCCCGCGAGGCGCATGGTCTGACCGAGGTACGGCCGCCCGCGCCGCGCACCGCCGAGACGGACCGGCCCACCGGGCGGCTCACCGAGCCCTATCTGGAACAGCAGCGCACCCTGCGCCGTCCGCAGCCCGCGCCGGGTGGCACCCCGGCGCCGCGCGGCGGGGCTCCCGTGCGCGGCGGCGGTCCGCCCTCGCGCGGGAACGGCACCGCACGCGGCGGCGGGGCCCCCGCACGGTCCGGCGGCGCACGGCCGACGCCCGCGCCGCGCAGCACGACCCGGCCCGGCAGTGGGAGCAGGCCCGCCTCGCGCGCCGGTGCCGGGCGTCCGCAGCCGCGTCCCACGGGTACCGGCCGACGGCCCGCCAATCCGCGGCTGCTGCGGCAGCGGCTGTTCGTGTTCGTCGTGGTGACCCTGCTGGTCGCCGTCGGCATCGCGCTGGCCCAGGGCTGTCAGGGGCCCGCCCACGGCCTGGGCCACGTCGGGGGCGCCGTCAGCGCACAGACACCGGAGCGGCAGGTGCCGCCGGGCGCCGGGGAGCGGGACACCGCACCGGCCCGGGGCGTCGTGGGCGCACCGGACTTCGTACCTCCGCTGCCGAGCTGACCTCTCCCCCGGGGCGAGCCGGGACTTCGAGCGGGCCACGACGCGCCGTCGTACGGTCGTGGCGCCGTCGTGGCCGTGGCCGGTGGCGGGGTGCCCGCCCTCCTTCGGGGCTGCTCAGCCGAGGGGACGGCCGGTGGCCACCGCGTAGAAGGCGACCGCCGCCGCCGCGCCGACGTTGAGCGAGTCGACCCCGTGGGACATGGGGATGCGGACCCAGGCGTCGGCGGCGACCAGGGCCTGGGTGGACAGGCCGTCGCCCTCGGCGCCGAGCATCAGCGCCACCCGCTCCATCCGGTGCGGCGCGGCCTCGTCCAGGGACTCGGCCTTCTCGTCCGGGGTCAGCGCCAGGAGGGTGAAGCCCGCCTCGCGGACCGACTCCAGGCCCTTGGGCCAGGTGTCCAGGCGGGCGTACGGCACGGAGAACACCGCACCCATGGAGACCTTGACGCTGCGGCGGTAGAGGGGGTCGGCGCAGTCCGGGGAGAGCAGTACCGCGTCCATGCCGAGGGCGGCGGCCGAGCGGAAGATCGCGCCGATGTTGGTGTGGTCGTTGACCGACTCCATGACCACCACCCGGCGGGCGGAGCGCAGCAGTTCGGCCGCGGTGGGCAGCGGTTTGCGCTGCATGGAGGCGAGGGCGCCGCGGTGCACGTGGTAGCCGGTGACCTGTTCGGCGAGTTCCGGGCTGACCGCGTAGACGGGAGCGGGCAGTTCGTCGATCACGTCGCGCATGACGTCGATCCACTTGGCCGACAGGAGCATCGAGCGCATCTCGTAGCCGGCTTCCTTGGCCCGTCTGATGACCTTCTCGCCCTCGGCGATGAACAGCCCTTCGGCCGGTTCGCGCTTGCGGCGCAGTTCGACGTCGGTCAGGCCCGTGTAATCGCTCAGGCGGGGGTCTTCGGGGTCCTCAACGGTGATGAGATCGGCCACAGAGAGATACTGCCTTGTCCTGGGTGCGGTGCCAACGGCTCGGGAGGGGTTGTGTTACCCGCGGTTACTCAGCGCTCGCGGTCACGGGGGAGCAAGTGGTCGTGCGACCGCGTACTCCCGGCTGTCGCGTACGCACGCCGGGGCGGCGCGTTCATCGGGCGGGACCGGCGCCCGAGCGCGGGCCGACGGTGACGACCTCGCCGATGACGACGACCGCCGGTGGCCGCACGTCCTGTGCGCGGACGGTCTCGGCGACCGTGGCGAGGGTGGCGTCGACCCGGCGCTGGGCGGCCGTCGTGCCCTCCTGGACCAGGGCGACCGGGGTGTCCGGGGACTTGCCGTGGGCGACCAGCGTCCGGGCGATCTGCCCGATCTTGTCGACGCCCATGAGGACCACGAGGGTTCCGGTGAGCCTGGCCAGCGCCGCCCAGTCGACCAGGGACCGTTCGTCGTCCGGGGCGACATGACCGCTGACCACGGTGAACTCATGGGCGACGCCCCGGTGGGTGACCGGGATGCCGGCCACGCCGGGCACCGAGATCGAACTGGAGATGCCGGGGACGACCGTGCACGGTATGCCGGCCTCGGCGAGCGCCTGGACCTCCTCCATGCCGCGGCCGAAGACGAACGGGTCGCCGCCCTTGAGGCGGACCACCGACTTGCCCTGCCGGGCGTGGTCGACGAGCGCCTGGTTGATCGCCTCCTGGGCCATGGCGCGGCCGTAGGGGATCTTCGCCGCGTCGATCACCTCGACGTGCGGCGGGAGTTCGGCGAGCAGGTCGCGCGGCCCGAGCCGGTCGGCGACGACCACGTCCGCCTCGGCGAGCAGCCGGCGTCCGCGCACGGTGATCAGGTCAGGGTCACCGGGGCCGCCGCCGACCAGGGCCACGCCCGGGGTACGGGTGCGGTGGTGCGGGGCGACCAGCGTCCCGTCGCGCAGGCCCTCGACGACCGCGTCGCGGATGGCGGCGGTGTGCCGGGGGTCGCGGCCCCGCGCGTCGGTGGTGAGGACGGCGACGGTGACGCCCGCGCTGTGGCCGGTGGCGGGGGTCCAGGCGGTGGCCGCGTCCGCGTCGTCGGCGCGGACGCACCAGACGCGGTGCCGCTCCGCCTCGGCGGAGGCGGCGGCGTTGGCCACCGGGTCGCTGGTGGCGATGAGGGCGTACCAGGCGTCCGCGAGGTCGCCGTCCTCGTACCGCCGCCGCACCCAGGTGATCTCCCCGGCGTCCGCCATCGCCTCGACCGAGGGGGTCGCGTCGGGGGACACGAGATGGATCCGCGCGCCGGCCGCGACGAGCGCCGGCAGACGACGCTGGGCGACCTGGCCGCCGCCGAGGACGGCCACACGACGGCCGGCGAGGCGGAGACCTACGGGGTAGGCAGGATGTACAGCCATGGCGGACGGCTCCTCGGACGGGCGGTGCGGTGGGCACGCTGCGCCTTCGGAGCGGCCCTGACGTGCGGATTTTAAGACGTCGGCGGGGCGTACGGCGTGGGTGGTCCGGCTGCCGGGCGCCGGACCACCGCGCGGGTGCGCCTACTTCTCAGTTACGCCCGCCGAGTCGAACGTCGCCACCTCGTGCATCGCCCGTGCGGTGCTCTGCACCAGCGGCAGTGCCAGCAGGGCTCCGGTGCCCTCGCCGAGCCGCAGATCGAGGTCGACCAGGGGGCGCAGGCCCAGCTTGTTCAGGGCGGCCACATGACCGGGCTCGGCGCTGCGGTGGCCCGCGATGCAGGCCGCCAGCACCTCGGGGGCAATGGCGCGGGCCACCAGGGCGGCCGCACCGGCGCTGACCCCGTCCAGGATCACCGGCGTACGCAGCGACGCGCCGCCGAGGAGCAGGCCGACGATGGCCGCGTGTTCCAGGCCGCCGACCGCGGCTAGGACCCCGATCGGGTCGGCCGGGTCCGGCTGGTGCAGTTCCAGGGCGCGGCGGACGACCTCGGTCTTGCGGGCCAGCGTCTCGTCGTTGATACCGGTGCCGCGGCCGGTGACCTCGGCCGGGTCGGTGCCGGTGAAGACGGCGATCAGGGCGGCCGAGGCGGTGGTGTTGGCGATCCCCATCTCACCGGTGAGCAGGGCCTTGTTGCCGGCCGCGACCAGGTCGCGGGCGGTCTCGATGCCGACCTCGATGGCCTGCTTGACCTCCTCGCGGGTCAGCGCCGGACCGGTGGTCATGTCGGCCGTGCCGGCGCGCACCTTGCGGGGCAGCAGGCCGGGCGTGGCCGGGAGGTCGGTGGCGACGCCTACGTCGATCACGCAGACCTCGGCGCCCACCTGGCCCGCGAAGGCGTTGCAGACCGCTCCCCCGCCCAGGAAGTTGGCCACCATCTGGGCGGTGACCTCCTGCGGCCAGGGGGTGACGCCCTGGGCGTGCACGCCGTGGTCGCCGGCGAAGACCGCGACGGCGGCGGGCTCCGGGATCGGCGGCGGGCACTGCCGGGACAGGCCAGCCAGCTGCGCGGAGATGATCTCCAGCATGCCGAGCGCGCCCGCGGGCTTGGTCATCCGCTTCTGGCGCTCCCATGCCTCGCCGAGCGCCTTGGCATCCAGCGGGCGGATCCCGGCGACGGTCTCGGCGAGCAGGTCGTGCGGGTCCTCGCCGGGCAGCGCGCGGCGGCCGTACGTCTCCTCGTGCACGACCCAGGACAGCGGGCGGCGCTTGGACCAGCCGGCCTGCGCCAGCTCGGGTTCGTCCGGGAACTCGTCGACGTAGCCCACGCACAGGTAGGCCACGACCTCCAGGTGCTCGGGCAGGCCGAGGGTGCGGACCATCTCGCGTTCGTCGAAGAAGCTGACCCAGCCGACGCCCAGGCCCTCGGCCCGGGCGGCGAGCCACAGGTTCTCCACGGCGAGCGCGGAGGAGTACGGCGCCATCTGCGGCTGGGTGTGCCGGCCGAGGGTGTGCCGGCCGCCACGGGTGGGGTCGGCGGTGACGACGATGTTCACCGGGGTGTCGAGGATGGCCTCGATCTTCAGTTCCTTGAACTGCTTCGCCCGGCCCTTGGGCAACGACTTGGCGTAGGCGTCGCGTTGACGCATCGCCAGTTCGTGCATGGTGCGGCGGGTCTCGGCGGACCGGATGACGACGAAGTCCCAGGGCTGCGAGTGGCCGACGGAGGGTGCGGTGTGGGCGGCCTCCAGGACGCGCAGCAGCACCTCGTGCGGGACGGGGTCGGCACGGAAGCCGTTGCGGATGTCGCGGCGCTCGCGCATGACCTTGAGGACGGCCTCGCGTTCGGCGTCCGCGTAGCCGGGGGCGGCCGGTCCGGCGGGCGGACGCGGTGCCTCCGCGGTGGTGTCCTGCTCCTGGTCGGCGGCCCTGGTCTCCAGGTCCGCCGCCTGCTGGACGACGTCGGGGGCGTCCGTCGCGGACTGCGCGGCGGCGGACTCGGCCTCGCGGGGTCCGGGGACCGAGACGACCCGCTCCGGCGGGGCCGCCGGGACCGGCTGCGGCTCGCCCTGCTCCTGGGCGGGCAGGACGACGGGCTGCGGCGGGGTGGATGCGAGGTGCGGGGTCGTCGGGACGGTGCCCTCGACCGGCACGAACTGTTCCGGGGCCTGCTCCGTGTCCGGTTCGGCCGCGGTGGCACCCGGCGGGGGCGTCGGCTCGCCGGGCGTCTCGCCGCCGGAGGCGTCGCCTCCGGCCGGGGCCCCGGCGGCGGGTTCGTCGGGGTCGGCGGGCCCGGCCGGGACGGCCTCGGCAGGCGCGGGCGCCGGTACCGGGCCGGGCTCGGCCTGCGCGGGCGTCAGGAGCTGTGCGCCGGGCACGGTCTGCGGGCCCGGTACGGTCTGCGGCGGCTCGGCGGTCTCGGGCGCCTGGGCCGCGGCCTGCGGTCCGGTGCCCTCGTGCGGCGGGGCGGCCGGAGCCGACGGGGTGTCCGCCACCGGGTCCTCGGGTGCCGTGGGCACCGGGCCGGCGGGGGCCGCGCCGTGCGGGTCCGCCGCGGCGGCCTGCTGCGTCTGCTGCGTCTGCTGCGTCTGCTGCGTCTGCTGCGTCTGCTGCGGATCCTCCTCCGGTTCTCCCTGTCGTCCGTCGGCTGCCTGCTCCGGTACGGGTGCGCCGGGCGGCGCCTGCTCGGGAGCGGACCCGGCATGCGGCCCCTCGGCCGGCGCGGGTGCGCCCGCCTCGGCCTGCTGCGGGGCGCCGGGCACGGGGATGCCGGCCGCGGGCGTCGGGGTACCGGGAGCCGCGGTCGGAGTGCCCGCCGCAGGCGTCGGCGTACCGAGGGCTGCCGTCGGAGTGCCCGCCGCGGGCGTCGGGGTCACGTCGCCGGTGGCCTGCAGTGGCACCGGGCCGGCGGCGGGCTGCACGGGTACGACGCCGGGCTGTCCGTCGGCGGTGGCCTGCGGGACCTGGGCGGCGTGCGGGGCGTCCTCCGGTGCGACCGCGGCCTGCGCGGCGTGCGGAGCCTCGGCGGCCGGGGTCCGGGCACCGTCCTCGGGACGGCCCTGCGCGCCGTGGGCGGTGGCCGGGTCCTGCGGTGCGGTCTCCTGGGGTGCTGTGGCCTGGGGTGCTGTGGCCTGGACCGCTCCCGGGGCCGGAGTCGGCGCGTCGGGTGTCACGAGGACGGCCTGCCCGCCTTGGGTGCCGTCCGGGGCCGGCGCGGGGCCGGCGGGCGGTGCCGCGTCCGGACCGGGGGCGCCGTCCATGCCGTACCCGCTCCCGGAACCGCCAGGAGCGGCCACCGGAACCTGCGCGTCCTCGGGAGCCTGCCCCTGGGCACCCTCGGATGCCGGGCCATGCGCGCCCTCGGATGCCGGGCCGTCGGTGCCGGCCTGCGTCCCGTCCTGGGCGTGCCCCTGGCCGTGACCGGGCCCCTCACCATGTCCGGGGACCTGGCCATGACCGGGGACCTGGCCGGTCCGGAGGTCCGGCGGTCCCTGCGGTTCGGGTCCGCTTCCCGGTGCCTCGACGGTTGCCAGGGCGGGCCCCGCCACCTGGGCCGGGTGGGCCGCCACCGCGGTGCCGCCCGCCACGACCGCTCCCGGCGCGAGCCTGGGCACGGCATGCTGTGCGACACCGTAGGGCCCGGGTCCCGGAAGGGCGGCCGGAGCAACCGTTTCCGCGGCCGGCGCCCGGGTGTGCGCCTGGACCACGGGTGTCTGCGGCGTGCCCCACGGGACCGCGCTCTGCGGGACCGCAGTCTGCGGGGCCAGGTCCCGCAGCGACTGGGCATCGAGGTACTCGGGGCCGGCCGCGGCCGGTCCCTGATGCCGTACCGGCGCGTCCGCGGGACCGCGGTCGGCCAGGGAGCGGACCGGGCTCGCGGAGGCGTCCGGGGTCGGCGGGCCGAGATGGCGCGGACGGCGCGAGGCCGCGGCCTGGTCGTGCGGGGACGGCGGCGCCGACAGGATGGGGGACGCCGCGGCGGACACCGCGACGGGGTCCGGCAGACGGACGCCGCCGAGGTCGACGGAGCCGGTGTCCCGGCCGGCCGTCTCGTGCGGCCCCGGCTCGTGGACGGCCTCGACGACGGGTTCCGGGGCGGGCGGTGGCACTTCGTTGCCCCAGGCGCCCTGGGCGCCCGGCAGCAGCAGTTCGTCGTCCTCGGCGGGAGCACCGGAGAGGTAGTGGTACGCACCGTGCGCGGGGACGCCCGGCTGTTCCACCATGCCTGCGCTCTCCGGCAGTCCCTCGCCCGGGACCTGGCCGGTGTCGGTCATGCGTATCCCTCGCCCATCGGTTAGTGCTCCTACGACCAGCTCACCCGGAGCGGCGCACCGACCGCTCACAGTGAAGAACGAGCGTGCGTGCCCAGCGGCACGAACGACCGCCCGGAAAAGGCGACAAAGCCATTCGATGGCATTGTCCCGGCTGTTCGACCCTCCCCGCAGCATGATCCGCGACAGTCCGCTGTGGACTGCGCCACGTTGCGCGCCCTCCGGATCCGCCCTACCACACTTGCCTCAAAACCGGCGCGTTTTCCGGACATTGACGAACGAATCTCCGGGCCACCGAGTGCGGTACAACGATCGGCCAGCCTACCCCGCGCAGTACGACAAGAGGATCACGGGGCGTCGTGGCAACGGGTCGCTCCGCGCCCCGCCCACCGCCTCTCAGCGGGGCGTTTCGCGCGCCGGCAGCTCGCCCGTGAGCAGGAACACGACGCTCCGTTCCGTCTCCGTCCAGGCTCTGGTGTCGAGTTCGACGGACTGCAGCAGGGCGCACTCGACCCGGTAACCGTGCTCGGTCAGGTCGCGGCCGACGAGTTCGGCCGCGTCCCGGGTCGCGGCGTGCGTGACGATGCGCTGCGGGCGGCGGTCGGCGACCGCCGAGACCACGGCCGCTCCGCCGCCGCCGACCCGGACGACGTCCGGCTCGGGCAGGTTCTCCAGGGCCAGCGGGGCGGTGCCGTGCACGAGCTGGAGCTGCACTCCGAAGGCGCGGGCGGCGGCCTCGGTGCGGGCGCATGCCTCGGAGCTGCGGTCGACGGCGATGACGGCGGCGCCGGCCCGCGCGGCCTCGGCGGCGAACGCCCCGCTGCCGCAGCCGATGTCCCACACCAGGTCGCCGACGCGGGGGCCGAGCCGGGCCAGTTGGGCGGCCCGCAGCAGTTGGCTCTCGCCTTCGCCGAGTCCGCCGCCGTACGCCTCGTCGGGCTGGACCCAGCCGCGGGGCCCCTGGCCCGGATCGCGCCCGGCGATCCAGCCGCCGCCGTCCGCTACGCCGGGCGGGCCGCCGATGACGATGACGATGTTGGGGTCGCGCCAGGTGTGGTCGGCGGCGTTGTCAGAGGTGAGGACGGTGACCTGCTCGGCGTCGGTGCCGAGTTCCTCGCAGATGACGAAGGTGCGGTGCACCCCTTCCAGCAGCAGCCCGAGCTCGGCGGGCCCGGCGCCGGGTGAGGTGAGCACGGCGACCTTGGTGTGGGCGCGGCACACGTTCACCGCGCGGCGCAGGGTGCGCCGGTGTGCGACCACCACCTGGGCGTCGTCCCAGGGCATCCCGGCGCGCGCGAAGGCCGCGGCCACGGCGGAGACCGCGGGGACGACCTCCACCTCCAGACCGAACTCGGGTGCGCGCAGGGTCCGTACGACGCCGAAGAACCCCGGGTCGCCGTCGGCGAGCACCACCGCGGTGCCGCGGTGGGCGGTGATGCGCCGGGCGGCCAGGGCGACGCTGCCGAGGCGGATGCGCTCGGCACGGGCGGGCACCTCGGGCAGGGCCAGGTGGTGGGCCGCGCCCGCGACGAGGGTCGCGGCGCCCAGCGCGGAGCGCGCCGCTGCGGTCAGTGGCGAGCCGTCCCAGCCGATCACCGTGACCCGGTCGGCCATGTCCTCAGTCTCCAGTGTTGTCGCGGGTTTTCTCGCAGGCCGGCAAGGAGCGGGCGCCCGCACGCGGGCTCCGTGAGAGTACCTGGTCGAACGGCCGGGCGTGCGGCGGGGCGGTACCGGGGCCCGGTCCGCATCCGGCCCGGTCGCGGAACCCGGTCAGTTCCAGTCGGAGAACGTGGTGAAACCGCCCGTATCGGCAAGCTCCTCGCCCGCGCCCTCCAGGTCCTCCGGAAGGAGGCTCCACACGATGAAATCGGTGCGCAGGTCGGTCCAGGTGCCGTCCTCGGCGCGGACACGGGCTATGCAGGCGTTGCGCAGCACGCCCTCGCTGATGCAGCCGATCTTCTGGGCGACCTGCTGGGACGCGGTGTTGCCCGCGGCCGTGCGCAGTTCGACGCGCTCGAACTTCTGGTCGTTGAACAGCCATCGGGCGGTGGCCAGGGCGGCTTCGGCGGCGTAGCCCTCGCCGCGGGCCCAGGGGGCGATGATGTACGACAGTTCGACGGAGCGGATGTGCCAGTTGGCCTTGGTCAGCTGGACGAGGCCGACCAGGCGCTGGGTGAGGAACTCGGTGACCGCGAGGTCGAGCCCGCGGCCGGCGGCCCGCTCGGCCGGCGCGTGCGAGGTGGTCCAGCCCCGGGCGGCCGCCTCGGTGAACGGCTGCGGGACATGGGTCCAGGCCGCGACCTGCTCGTCGTTCATCATCTCGGTCAGTTCGGGTGCGTCCCCCTCGTCGAGGGGCCCCAGCACCAACCGCTCCGTGCTGATGGAGATGTTGGGGAAGGTGCTAGTCATGCGCCGCTCCGTAACCGTCGGATGAGCCGTCAGGGCCTGCTGAACTGCCCAGCATGCAGCATGGGAGCACCGAACCGCACCACGGGGGTCCGCACCCGGTGCGGGTGCGGACCCCACGAGGGCGATACGCCGTATACGCACCCCTGTTCCGCGGCCGGCCGGCGGTGCGAGCCGCTCAGAAGGACGGGATGACCGACCCCTGGTACGTGTCCTCGATGAACTTCCTGACCTCGGGCGAGGTGAGGAGCCCGGCGAGCTTCACCACCCGCGGGTCCTTCTCGTTGCCCTCCTTGACCGCGAGGAAGTTGCCGTACGGATTGTTCTTCGCGGACTCCAGCACGAGCGCGTCCTTTGCGGGTTCGAGTCCGGCGGAGATGGCGTAGTTGCCGTTGACGACCGCGGCGTCGACGTCGTCCAGGGAACGGGGCGTCTGGGCCGCCTCGACCTCCTTGAACGTGAGGTTCCTGGGGTTCTCCGAGATGTCCCGCGGGGTGGCCTCGCTGCCGACGCCGGCCTTGAGGGTGATGAGGCCGTTCGCGGCGAGCAGTTTCAGGGCACGGGCCTCGTTGACGGTGTCGTTCGGGACGGCGACGGTCGCGCCGGACTTCAGGGCGTCGGTTTCCTTCACCTTGTGCGAGTAGAGGCCGAGCGGTTCCAGGTGCACGGTGACGACGGGCACGATGTGGGTGCCGCGCTTGGTGTTGAAGTCGTCGAGGTAGGGCTGGTTCTGGAAGTAGTTGGCGTCCACCGAGCCGTCCTCGGTCGCCGTGTTCGGCGTGACGTAGTCGGTGAACTCCTTGACCTCCAGGTCCAGGCCCGCCTTCTTCGCCAGGTGGTCCTTGACGTAGTTCAGGATCTCGGCGTGCGGGGTGGGGCTCGCGGCGACGACCAGCGGGCCGTCGTGCCCGGCGGAGGACGAGGCGCCGTCGTTGCCCGAGCCGCAGGCGGTGAGCCCGAGGGTGAGGGCTCCGGCGGCGAGGAGGGCGGCGGTGATTTTTGCGGAGTTACGCACGAAAAGTGCCTTTCCTTGGGGCGAAACGTCCCCGCTGTCGGTGTGCGGGGAGATCTGGGCGGGATCGGGTGATCGGGGGCGGCGCTGCCGGATCAGGCGGTTTCGCCGTCCGCGGCCGGGTTCTTGAGCAGGCGCAGCTTCGGGGCCGGTCCCGATCTGCCGCCGCGCCGGTGCAGTCCGCGGGCCGCGTGGTCGCCGGCGAACTGGATGACGGAGATGACGACCGCGAGGACGGCGACCGTGATCCACATCAGCTGGGTCTCGAAGCGCTGGTAGCCGTAGCGGATGGCGATGTCGCCGAGGCCGCCGGCGCCGACGGTGCCGGCCATGGCGGAGTAGCCGATCAGGGCGACGATCGTGGTGGTGGTGCTGGAGATCAGCGCGGGCAGGGACTCCGGCACCAGGACCTTGCGCACCACGGTCCAGGTGTTGCCGCCCATCGACTGGACGGCCTCGACCAGTCCGCCGTCCACCTCCCGGACGGCCGTCTCCACGAGCCGGGCGAAGAACGGTATCGCGCCGACGGCGAGCGGCACGATGGCCGCCTCACGGCCGATGGTGGTGCCGGTGACCCAGCGGGTGAAGCCCATCAGCGCGACCATCAGGATGATGAACGGCATGGAGCGGGCGATGTTCACGGTCTGCCCGATCACCTTGTTGGCGATGACGTTCTGGGCCGGCCCGCCGCGGTCGGTGAGGACGAGCAGCACACCGAGCGGCAGCCCTGCGACGACGGCGACGAGCGTGGACCAGCCGACCATGTAGAGCGTGTCCCAACAGGCCTGGGACAGCAGCGGCTGCATCTCGGACCAATCGGACCAGGTCATTCGGCACCGTCCGTCGCCGGCGTGGACTGCTTGCCCGCGAGGCCGACGACATCGATCTGCAGGCCCTGTTCGCGCAGGAACCCGATCGGTACGACGTTGTCCTCGTAGCGGCCGGGCAGTTCGATCCGCATCCGGCCGGTCTGCCGGCCGCCGTTGGTGTCGATGGCGGCACCGAGGATCGATATGTCGATGTTGTAGGTGCGCGACAGCTGGGAGACGACCGGCCGGGTGGCGGCCTGGCCGTGGAAGGTGACATCGAGGACGGTGCGGTCGGCGCCGGAACTCTCGCCGCCCACGGGGAACAGCGCGGCGGCCAGTTCGGAGCCCGGGGTGGCGAGGATCTCACCGACCGTGCCGGACTCGACGACGCGGCCCCGCTCCATGAGGGCGGCCGAGTCGCAGATCGACTTCACGACGTCCATCTCGTGCGTGATGAGCAGGACGGTGAGGCCGAGCTGCCGGTTCAGGTCGCGCAGCAGGTGCAGGACCGAGCGCGTGGTCTCCGGGTCGAGGGCGCTGGTGGCCTCGTCGGAGAGCAGCACATCGGGGTCGCCGGCCAGCGCGCGGGCGATGCCGACGCGTTGCTTCTGGCCGCCGGAGAGCTGGGCGGGGTAGGCCCGGGCCAGGTCGGCGAGACCGACCAGGTCGAGGAGTTCGCGCGCCTTGCGGGCCCGCTCCTGCCCGGACCTGCCGAGGATTTCGAGGGGCAGTTCGACGTTGTCCTGGACCGTCCGCGAGGACAGCAGGTTGAAGTGCTGGAAGACCATGCCGATCCGGCTGCGCGCCCGGCGCAGTTCGCGGTTCGCCCTGGCGCCGCGCCCGGCCAGGGCGGTCAGCTCCCGGCCGGCCACGGTGACCGTCCCGGACGTGGGGCGTTCCAGCAGGTTGACACAGCGGATGAGCGAGGATTTTCCGGCGCCGGACTGGCCGATGACGCCGTACACCTCGCCTTCGCGGACGTGCAGATCGACGCCGTCGAGGGCGGTGACCTCGCGGCCGCGGGTGCGGTAGACCTTGGTCAGGCCCGTGGTGGTGATCACGTGGATTTCCGTCACTGTCGGGGGCGGGCTCGGGTGTGCCCAGGGCGCGTTCGCGCGAGGACGCGATGCGGTTCTCGCGGTGACGCGGGGGAAAGTGGATCGGGTGCACGGGGCCGAGCCGCTACGCGGGTCGCATGACGACGCGCGGCCGTGCCGCGCTTCGGGACGCGGGGGGGGCTCAGGCGGTGCGGGGATGCCTCAGCAGGCGCACATTCGACACATACAACGAGCACCGGGCGTGATGGTCGCCTCGGTCGCAAGAATGCGGGTGCTCGTCATGGTCATGCGGCCAGTTAATCAGATCCGCGGTGCCGGCCGGCCGCCGCTGTCCATATCCCGGACAGCGGTGGACAGCCGTGGCCGGCGGCCGGTTGACGGCGAAGGACTCCGCTCCGGGGCGGTGACCAGTGCGGAGAGGGCCGGCGGGCGTTCTCTGCCCGACCCGCCGCGGGCTCGTGACCGGAGTGGGTTGTGGCCAACGCCACGGTGACGGGGGGACAGCGCGGCCCGCCCCGGCTGCGCCACTGCCGCCCCCGCTGCGCCGTCGTCCGCACGGGAGCCCGGACGCGGCCGGGCTCCCGCACCGTAATAGGGTCACCGCATGCTCAATCCCCTGACGCCGGCGACCGGGGTCGCCGCGCTGCTGCTGGCCGCCTGGTGCGGCTGGGCGGCCTACCGTGACCAGCCGACCAAGGACTGGCACTTCATCGGGATGGCCGTGGTGTCGTTGCTGGCCGTGGTGCAGTTGGTGGCCGGGATCGTGCAGCTGGCCCGGGGCGAGCGCCCCGAGCAGGGGACGACGATCTTCGTGGCCTACCTGCTGGGCGCGTTCGCGTGCGTCCCGGCGGCGGGCTTCATGTCACTGACCGAACGCACCCGGTGGGGCTCGGTCACGGTCGCCGCGGGCGGCGTCGTGCTCGCCGTCCTGGAGGTACGGCTCTATGACATCTGGGGAGGCTGAGTTGACCACCACCGAGGACAAAACGGCGAAAGCACGGCTGATCAGCGGGCCCGGAATGCTGCTCGTCTGGTTCTACGGCGTGATGGTCGTCGGGGCCGTCTCACGGTCCGTCTACCAGATCGCGACCGACTTCGACCGGGCGCCGCTCGCCTACGCGTTGTCGGCGGTGGCCGGCGTCGTCTACGGATTCATCACGTACTCGCTGGTGCGCGGCGGCGAACGGGCCCGCAGGGCGGCGCTGGTGTGCTGCGCCGCCGAACTCGCGGGTGTGCTGACCGTCGGGACCTGGACGCTGGTCGACCCGTCCGCCTTCCCGGACTCGACGGTCTGGTCCGACTACGGCCTGGGGTACGTCTTCATTCCGGTGCTGCTGCCCCTGACGGCCCTGTACTGGCTGCGCCGGGCCCGGGCCACTGTCACGCCGTAGTCGCGTAGGTCCCGGCCGGCTTCTCCAGGACGATCATCGGCACGCCGTCCGTGCCCTCGGAGGTGCCGACCGTCTGGTAGCCCACCCGCCGGTACAGCCGCAGGTTGCTCTCGCTGCGGTGGCCGGTCTGCAACCGGAACGTGGTGGCGCCGCGCTCCCCGGCGAGCGCGGCCTCGGCGGCGCTCAGCAGCCGGGCGCCGATGCCGTGGCCCTGCAACCGCGGGTGGACGCAGAGTTTGCCGATGGCGGCCGCGCCGTCCTCACTGATCGTCCCGCGGACCGAGCCGACCACCTCGTCACCGAGCCGGGCGACGAAGACGCAGTCGGCCGCGACCTCCTCGCGGACCGAGTCGAGGGTTTCGACGAGCGGGTCGATGCGGTAGTTGCCGTACAGTGCGGCCTCGCTCTGAAAGCACAGGTACTGAAGCCTGAAGATCTGCTCCGCGTCCTGCTCGGTCGCCGCCGAGATGGTCACACTCATGCCCATGTGCGCACGCCTCCCGCTCACCTGATCGCCTGTGGTTCCTCACTCCTATCCCCGCGCTCAGCGACCCGCAACCTCCGCAGACAGCAATCGACGCAGACATCCCAGACATCTGGAACGTTCCGGCCCCAGACTGCCCTGTGAGATACCCAACTCCCCCGCGATCTCCCGGTAGGTGAGGTCTTTCGGGGACAACAGCGCCTCCAGCAGCCGCGGACAGCGGCCGGGCAGCCTGCGCACCGCCTCGCGCAACGCCCGGTGGCGTGCCGCGGTGAGTGCGGCCTGTTCGGGCCCGTCGGCCTCACCGTCGGCGGGCTCCGTCTCGTACGGCCGCTCCACGCGGGCCCTGCGCCGGCTGCGCCGCGCCTCGGCGCGCACGGCCCGGCGCAGCCAGCCCTGCGGGTCCGGCGGCGGACCGGCGCCCTCCAGACGTTCCAGCAGGCGCAGCCAGACCGCCTGCTCCAGATCCGCGGGCTCGGTTCCCGTGGCAAGTGCCTCAGCACCGGCTTCGGCGGTGAGCAGCGGGCGCAGCGCGGCAACAAGATCGTGCGTCATATGCGCAACGACGTGGCCGCCCCGGCACGGGTTGCCGGGGCGGCCAGGGGTCAACCCGAACGGGCGTCGGACGCTCAGCCGTTGACGAAGTCGGCGCGGGCGAGCAGGCCGGTGTCGGTGTTGTCGGTGAACACGCCGTCGATGCCGGTCGCGAAGTACGCCTTGAACGCGCCGAACGCGTCTCCGTAGGCGTCCGCGTCGGTGCCCTTGCGGAACTCCTTCGGCAGGAAGGGGTTCTCGTTGCGCATGGTGTAGGGGTGCAGGATCAGGCCCACCCTGTGCGCGTCCGCGACGAGCGTGGTCGTCTGGTCCAGGCTGCCGTCGGCCTTCTTGGTGATGATCAGGTCCAGGGTCGGACCGATGCCCTGCGCATAGCCGGCCATCTCCCGCAGGCCCTTGGGCGTGATCAGGTCCGCGGTCGTACGCGGGTCGCCCGCGTCGACGAAGTCGTAGGGGCGGCTGCCCGCCGAGGAGAGCAGGACGACCAGGGGATTGTCGACCAGCTCGTTCAGCCGCTGGATGCTGGTCGGCTCGAAGGACTGCAGGATGACCGGCGAGTTCCGCTTGTCCTTGCCGTACTTGCGCAGCAGCTTGGCGACCCGCTCCTCCAGACCCAGGCCGAGCTTGCGGAAGTAGGTGGGGTGCTTGGTCTCCGGGTAGATCCAGACCTGCTTGCCGCGCTTGCGGGTCTGCTCGTCCTGCCACCGCAGGACCTCTTCGAACGTGGGGATCTCCCAGCGTCCGTTGTAGAGGGCGTTGTGGGGACGGTTGGCCGGGATGCGCTCGACGGCACGCAGGGTCTTCAGCTCGGCGAGGGTGAAGTCCTCGGTGAACCAGCCGGTGGTGGAAACGCCGTCGAGGACCTTGGTGGTCTTGCGGGCGGCGAACTCGGGGTGATCGGCGACGTCCGTAGTGCCGCCGATCTCCGGCTCGTGCCGGCACACCAGGTGGCCGTCCTTGGTGGGCACCAGGTCGCCGGCCTCGACAATGTCGGCGCCGAGGTCGAGGGCCATCTGGTAGGAGCCGAAGGTGTGCTCGGGGCGGTAGCCGCTGGCACCCCGGTGGCCGATGATCGTCGGCACGGGCAGGCTCCGCAAGCCGCTGCCGCCCCCTTGGCCGGACCGGGAGTCCGCGGCCCGGGCGGCGCCGGGCAGTCCGAGGACCGCTCCGCCCGCGCCGAGCACCGCGGCGCCGAGGAGCGCTCGCCGTCCCGTTCCCTGCGTCTGACCGTTCGACTCGTGCGTGTCCATGAACGCCTTCCTGCCGTCCGCCCGGCCGCTGTGTCCGGCGCCCCGCCGTGGGGCGCCCGGCCGGAATCGTCTTCGGTGCGCGCCGATCGTAGGGGCGTGAACATGACGCCGGGGAGACTCCGGCCCCAACACCCAGGTGATGTCAGGTGTCACCCGGGAAGCCGAGGTGACGGGCCGTTGGGGGTGGGACGGGCAGGTGTCCGGCGGACGGCCGGGCGATGTCCGTCACATCGACACGCCCGCGTCGCCCGGTCCCGCGGCACGCCTGCGCAGGTAAACCCACGTCAACAGTGAGTAAGACATCGGTGAACAGGACCCACGTGATGTGCGCTTCGCCCATGCCACGAGTATCGTCCTCACCTGCAAAGACTCATACCGCCCTCGGCTTCGGAGGACCCGTTGTCCCGCTTCGCGCTCATCAAGGCAGTGCTCGGACCGATCATGCGTCTGATGTTCCGCCCGCAGGTGGAGGGCGCGGAGCACATCCCGGCGGACGGTCCGGTCATCGTGGCGGGCAACCATCTCACGTTCATCGACTCGTTCGTGCTGCCGCTGGTGTCCAAACGGCAGGTGTTGTTCATCGGCAAGGACGAGTACGTCACCGGCAAGGGATTCAAGGGCCGCCTGATGGCCTGGTTCTTCACCGGTGTCGGCATGATCCCGGTGGACCGGGACGGGGCGAGCGGCGGCGTGGCCGCGCTGATGACCGGGCGACGGGTGCTGGAGGAGGGGAAGGTGTTCGGCATCTACCCCGAGGGCACCCGCTCCCCCGACGGGCGGCTCTACCGCGGCCGTACCGGCATCGCCCGCCTGACCCTGATGACGGGCGCCCCGGTGGTGCCGTTCGCCATGATCGGCACGGACAAGCTGCAGCCGGGCGGGCGGGGCTTCCCGCGTCCGGGGCGGGTGACCGTGCGGTTCGGTGAGGCGATGGAGTTCTCCCGGTACGAGGGGATGGACCGGGACCGCTATGTGCTGCGCGCGGTCACCGATTCCGTGATGACGGAGGTCATGCGGTTGTCGGGGCAGGAGTATGTGGACATGTACGCGACGAAGGCGAAGGTTGCGTAGGGCCTCCGGCGGTTGGGGCGGCGTGGGGTGAGGGTGGGGACTGTGGTCGTTCGGGTGCGGGTGCGTTGTGGTTGGTCGCGCAGTTTCCGGCGGTCCTGAGTTGGTTGTCGCGCAGGTCGGACGGGCGGGATCCGTCAGTCTGCGGGGCTTCGAGTGCGGGTTCGTTGTGGATGCTCGCGCAGTTTCCGGCGGTCCTGGGCTGGGGTTTGCGGGTGCACAGGGTGTGGTCCGGTCTCAGGGGGAGTTTTCCAGTTTCTGGTTCTTCAGGAGGAACCAGGCCGCCGCCGAGGTCGCCAGGAGGACCACTGCTCCGGCGCCGGCGGCCAGGTGGAGGCCGTGGACGAAGGAGTCGCGGGCCGCGGTCAGCAGGGCCTGCGCGGTAGGGGCCGGCAGGGCCGACGCCGCCTCCACCGCGCCGCCCAGTGACTCGTGGGCGGCGGCCGGGGTGCCCGCCGGACCGGTGAAGCCCCGGTAGACGCCCGTCACGATGGAGCCGAGCAGCGCGATGCCGAGGGCGGCGCCGAGTTCGTATGCCGTCTCGGAGACCGCGGAGGCGGCGCCCGCCTGCTCCTTGGGCACGCTGGAGAGGATCACGTCGGCCGTCACCGTGAAGGAGAAGCCCGCGCCCACGCCGACGACCAGGAGCGCGGCGCCGAGCAGCGGATACCCGGTCGTCCGGCTCAGGGTGGTCAGCGCGGCGAGCGCCAGGCCCACCGCGGCGAGACCGCCGGAGACCACGGCCCGCACCGAGAAGCGCCGCGCCGTCCGGCCCGCGGCCAGCCCGGTCACCACCGCGCCGACGGCCGCCGGCAGCTCGGCGAGGCCCGCCTCGAACGGGCGCCTGCCCTGCACGAGTTGCAGGTACTGGGAGAGGAAGAACACCAGCCCGGACAGGCCGAGCACGGTCAGCAGGTCGGCGAGGACCGCCCCGCTGAACCCGCGCCGCCCGAACAGCCGCATGTCCAGCAGCGGGATCGGCAGGGTGAACTGGCGGCGCACGAACCCGGACAGCGCGGCCACGCCCAGCAGGCCGGTGCCGAGGACGGCCGGGGAGAAGCCGTGCGAG
This sequence comes from Streptomyces sp. NPDC006012, assembly GCF_042871185.1. Lineage (NCBI taxonomy): Bacteria > Bacillati > Actinomycetota > Actinomycetes > Kitasatosporales > Streptomycetaceae > Streptomyces > Streptomyces sp. NPDC006012. The sequence continues at coordinate 254,571 of NZ_JBIAIE010000005.1, read as the reverse complement.
GCGGTCTCCTTGATCGCGTAGACGACGCCGATCATGCCGACCAGTGACAGCACGACGCTCGTCAGATCCCAGGGACCGGGGTGCGGGTTGCGGGACTCGGGCAGCGTCCTCGCGCCGACCAGGACAAGCACCGCCATCACCGGCAGGTTGATGAGGAAGACCGAGCCCCACCAGAAGTGCTCCAGCAGGAATCCGCCCACGATCGGGCCGACGGCCGTACCGGCGGAGGCCATGGCGCCCCAGATGCCGACGGCGAGGCTGCGCTCGCGCGGATCGTGGAAGAGGTTGCGGATCAGGGCGAGTGTGGCGGGCATCAGGGTGGCACCCGCGACGCCGAGCAGCGCCCGCGCCAGGATCATCAGCTCGGGGGTGGTGGCATAGGCGTTGAGCACGGAGACCGCGCCGAACGCCGTGGCACCGCCGAGCAGGATCCGCTTGCGGCCGATGCGGTCACCGAGGCTGCCCATGGAGACGAGCAGGCCGGCGATGACGAAGGAGTAGACGTCGCCGATCCACAGCAGCTGGTTGCCGGAGGGCCTGAGGTCCTCGCTGATGAAGGGGGTCGCGAGGCCGAGGACGGTCGCGTCGACGGCCACCAGCAGCACGGCAAGCACGAGGACGGAGAGCGCGAGCCAGCGGCCCGGGCGCCGCTCCGCCTCCGTCGGCGGGGCCGCCCGCAGGGTACTGCTCATGATTCCGCGCTCCGTACGGCACCGCCGAGCAGCAGCTCGACGATCATGTGGGTGAAGTCCTTGGGGGCGACCCGGCCTTCCATGACCGCCCAGGCGCCGGAGGCCAGCAGGCCGTACAGCGCCTCGGTGAGCCACGCGGGGGTCAGATCGATACGGAACTCGCCTTCCGCCTGGCCTCTGCGGAACAGGGCCTCGATCCGTTCGTCGAGCCGGGCCCAGCCCTGGTTCCGGTCCTCGCCCTCGAACAGCTGGTTCTCGGTGTAGAGGAAGGCCAGCAGGCCTGCGGCGGGCTCGATCTCCCGCACCAGCCGGCGTACCGCGTCGCTCGCGGGGCCCTCGTCCGGGCGGGCCGCGTCCAGCGCGGCCACGCACTCCTCGATGCCGAGCGTTTCCAGTGCCCGCACCAGCGCGTCGCGCCCGGCGAAGTGACGGTGCAGGGTGGCCCGGCTGATCCCGGCGGCCTTGGCGACCTCGTCCATGGTCGCGGTGGATCTACGGGTCAGCAGGGCGGCTGCGCTGCGCAGCACACGGTCGCGGTCCAGAGCCATGAGACAAGGGTAAGCCATTTGAGACGAGAATGTCTCACCGTAGGCATGGCGGTATCAGGAGCGCGGGGTCCGTGGGGCTCAGTGCCAGGGGAGCTGTCCGCGTCGCTCCCAGTAGGCGGCCGGTTCCTCGGCGAGCGGTGCGAGCCGGGCGAGCTGCTCCTCGTCCAGGTCGGCGGCCGCCGCCTGGAGATTGGAGGCGAGCTGGCCGGCGGTCGCGGCGCCGGACAGGGCGACGCCCGCCCACGGCCGGCGCAGGATCGCCGCGAGGGCGACCGCGTCGCATCCCAGGGACATCTCCTCCGCCACGGCGCGCAAGGCCTGCGGTGCCTGCGCGGCGGCCAGCCGCCCGTTGGCCATGCCCTCCTTCACGATCACCGTGAGCCCGGCGTCGTGCGCCTCGGCGAGGGCCGGACCGGCCGACGTCTCCAGGAGGTTGTACGTCGACTGGACGGTACGGAAGAGGGGTTCGCCGTCGACCGTCACGGCGAGGGCGGCGCGGACGGCGTCCGCCTGGGCCGGGCCGCTGGTGGAGAACCCGATGGTCAGGCCGTCGGCGGCGGCCTCGGCGAGCCTCGCGTGGAGTTCCTTGTCGGCGAGGGCCGGGCTGTCCGGGGTCACCGAGTGGATCTGGTAGAGGTCGAGCCGGTCGCCGAGCAGCGCGTCCGTCTCGGCGCGCTGCCGCTCGTACGTCCGCAGACTGTGGTCCTTGACCTCGTGCTGCTCCGCGTCGGTGGACCAGTCGGCGGTGTAGGTGTAACCCCACTTGCTGCCGACGACCACGTCCGTGACGTCCGGGCGGGCGCGCAGCCAGTCGGCGAGGAACTCCTCCGAGCGGCCGTAGGAGCGGGCGGCGTCGACGTAGCGCACGCCCTGGGCGTAGGCGGCGTCGAGGAGTTCGTGGGTGCGCTCGCGCAGGGCGTCGACGGTACGGTCGGCCGGGAGGTCCTGCTCCCGGCCGAGGTTGATGTACCCAGGACGTCCGACGGCGGCGAGCCCCAGACCGATGTGGCACGTGGCCGTCGTCGCTGAGGCCAGTCGGGCGAAGGGCATCACGGGCTCCGTTCGGTCGGCTTCGATACGCGTGCACGACCAACGTAACCGCGACGGCCGGGCCGCACGCGCGCGTGGTGGCCATGATCACGCGCGCGGGACCGGCGGGCCGCCGTACGCCGGGGCGGGCCGGTGCCCGCCCCGGGTGTCACTGTGCGTTCTTGGCGACGGCCCACGCGTGCTGGGCCGCCACGTCCGCCTTGACCTCGGCCAGCTGGACGGCGACCGCGGCCGGTGCCGTACCGCCGCGGCCGTCCCGGGAGGCGAGCGCGCCGGGGACGTCGAGGACCGTGCGGACCTCGGGGGTGAGGTGGGCGGAGATCTTCGCGAACTGCTCGTCGGTCAGGTCGTCCAGTTCCTTGCCCTCGGCCTCGGCGGTCTTCACGCACTCGCCGGCCACCTCGTGCGCGACCCGGAAGGGCACGCCCTGCTTGACCAGCCACTCGGCGATGTCGGTGGCCAGCGAGAAACCGGCCGGGGCCAGCTCCTGCATGCGCTCGCGGTTGACCGTGAGGGTGGCCATCATGCCGGTGAAGGCGGGCAGCAGCACTTCCAGCTGGTCGCACGAGTCGAAGACCGGCTCCTTGTCCTCCTGGAGGTCGCGGTTGTAGGCCAGCGGGAGCGCCTTGAGGGTGGCGAGGAGGCCGGTCAGGTTGCCGATCAGCCGGCCGGACTTGCCGCGGGCCAGCTCGGCGATGTCCGGGTTCTTCTTCTGCGGCATGATCGACGAGCCGGTGGAGAACGCGTCGTGCAGCGTCACGAAGGAGAACTCCTTCGTGTTCCAGATGATGACCTCCTCCGCGATCCGGGAGAGGTCGACCCCGATCATCGCGGTGACGAAGGCGAACTCGGCCACGAAGTCACGTGAGGCCGTGCCGTCGATGGAGTTGCCCACGCTGCCGTGCTCGAAGCCCAGGTCCTCGGCCACGGCCTCCGGGTCCAGGCCCAGCGAGGAACCGGCCAGGGCCCCCGCGCCGTACGGCGACACCGCCGTCCGCTCGTCCCACTGGCGCAGCCGCTCGGCGTCCCGGGACAGGGCCTGGACGTGCGCGAGGACATGGTGGGCGAACAGCACCGGCTGGGCGTGCTGGAGGTGGGTGCGGCCGGGCATCGCCACGTCCGGGTGGGCCTCGGCCAGGCCGATCAGCGCGTCCTGGAGTTCGGCGATCAGACCGCCGATGATCCGGGCGTGGTCCCGCAGGTACATCCGGAACAGCGTGGCGATCTGGTCGTTGCGCGAGCGGCCCGCGCGGAGCTTGCCGCCGAGGTCTGGGCCGAGCCGCTCCAGCAGGCCGCGTTCCAGGGCGGTGTGGACGTCCTCGTCGGCGATGGTGCCGACGAAGGAGCCGTCCGCCACGTCCGCCTCCAGCCGGTCGAGACCGGCGGTCATCCGCTCCAGCTCGTCGCCGGTGAGGAGCCCCGCCTTGTGCAGCACGCGCGCGTGGGCGCGCGAACCGGCGATGTCGTAGGGGGCGAGCCGCCAGTCGAAGTGGACGGACGCGGACAGCTTCGCCAGGGCCTCGGCGGGACCGTCCGCGAACCGGCCGCCCCAGAGCCGGACGTCACCGCTGTTGCTGCTCACTTGCGTTGCTCCTAGGAGAGACTGTGGGAGAGGTGGATGTGCCGCCGCCTCCCCACTCGGACACAAGTGAGGAGGCGGGTGTCAGGCCGGTGCGGCTGAGGTGCCGTCAGTCGGTCACGCCAGGTCGCGCTTGGCGGCGATCTTCGACGACAGGCTGTAGATGTCGATGAAGCCCCTGGCGGCGGACTGGTCGAACGAGTCGCCCGTGTCGTAGGTCGCCAGGTTGAAGTCGTACAGCGACTGCTCGGAGCGGCGGCCGGTGACCACCGCGCGGCCGCCGTGCAGGGTCATCCGGACGTCGCCGGAGACACACTGGTTGGCCTCGTCGATGAAGCCGTCCAGGGCGCGCTTGAGCGGGGAGAACCACTGGCCGTCGTAGACCAGTTCGCCCCAGCGCTGCTCGACCTGGCGCTTGTAGCGGGCCAGTTCGCGCTCGACGGTGACGTTCTCCAGCTCCTGGTGGGCGGTGATCAGGGCGATGGCGCCCGGAGCCTCGTACACCTCGCGGGACTTGATGCCCACGAGCCGGTCCTCGACCATGTCGATCCGGCCGATGCCCTGGGCACCGGCGCGCTCGTTGAGCTGCTGGATGGCCTGCAGGACGGTGACGGGCTTGCCGTCGAGCGCGACCGGGACGCCCTCCTTGAAGGTGACGATCACCTCGTCGGCCTCGCGGGACTCGGCCGGGTTGGAGGTGTACTCGTAGATGTCCTCGATCGGGGCGTTCCAGATGTCCTCCAGGAAGCCCGTCTCGACGGCGCGTCCGAAGACGTTCTGGTCGATGGAGTACGGGGACTTCTTGGTGGTGGCGATCGGGAGCTGCTTCTGCTCGCAGAAGGCGATGGCCTTGTCGCGGGTCATCGCGTAGTCGCGGACCGGGGCGATGCACTTGAGGTCGGGGGCGAGGGCGACGATGCCGGCCTCGAAGCGGACCTGGTCGTTGCCCTTGCCGGTGCAGCCGTGGGCGACCGTGGTGGCGCCGTGCTTCTTGGCGGCGGCCACCAGGTGCTTGACGATCGTCGGCCGGGAGAGGGCGGATACCAGCGGGTAGCGGTCCATGTACAGCGCGTTGGCCTTGATCGCCGGGAGGCAGTACCCGTCGGCGAACTCGTCCTTGGCGTCCGCGACCTCGGCCTCGACGGCGCCGCACGCGAGGGCGCGCTTGCGGATGACGTCCAGGTCCTCGCCGCCCTGGCCGACGTCGACCGCAACGGCGATGACCTCGGCGCCCGTCTCCTCGGCGATCCAGCCGATGGCGACGGAGGTGTCCAGTCCGCCTGAGTAGGCGAGTACGACGCGCTCGGTCACGGGTTTCTCCTCACAGTGCACTAGCTGACATGCATGAGTATGCAGCACTATGCATGATTCGTCAATCTGAGTCGGGGGAGGCGGCGCGCCGCACCGCTCCGGGGCTCCGAGCCGCGCCTCGCGCGCCGGGGCGGCAGCGGCCGTCAACGATTCCTGGCCGGATGGCGCATTTTTTCCTTCGACCTCCTAACGGATTGCGGCAATACTCGGCAGACATGGGAAAGACGTATGAACGCATCGACGGCAGGCTCCGCACGTTCATCGAGGAACAGCCCCTCTTCTTCACCGCCACCGCTCCGCTCTCCGGCGAGGGCACGGTCAACCTCTCCCCCAAGGGGCTCAAGGGCTCCTTCGCGGTGGTCGACGAGCGCACCGTCGCCTACCTCGACTTCGCCGGGTCCAACGCCGAGACGATCGCCCACCTGCGGGAGAACGGCCGCATCACGCTGATGTGGTGCGCCTTCCAGGGCCCGCCGAACATCGTCCGGGTGCACGGTCGGGGTGAACCGATCTTCCGGGACGATCCGCGCTTCAAGGAACTGCTCGGGTACTTCCCCGGCATCGATCCCACCCCACACGGCCTGCGCGCGATCGTCGTCGTGCACGCCGAACTCGTCCGGGACACCTGCGGCTACGCGGTCCCCCTCATGGCGTACGACGCCGACCGGGATCTGCACGAGCGGCGCTTCGCGCGCGAGGACGACGCCTCGCTGAGCGCCTACTTCACCAGGAAGGACCACGTGGCGAGCAGCCTGGACGGCCTGCCCGGGCTGCCGTTGCCGCTGCCGCCGTCTACGGTCTGAGCCATGCGCCCAGGTGTCGTCGCCGCCCTCGTCTCCGCGTCCCTCCTCGTGCTCGGTGCGGCGCCCGCCGGCGCCGGGACGCCCCCGCTGCCGGTACGCATGGCCGACACCGGGGGCGGCACCCAGCTGATCACCGCCGAGGCGCCGCGCACCGGCGCGACCACGGGCACCGTCAGCTGGTGGGACCGCCGGGGCGGGCAGTGGGTGCGGGCCGGATCGGCGCCGGCCAGGTTCGGCGCCAAGGGTCTCGTCGAGGGCACGGCCCGCGAGCAGGGCACGAACACCACCCCGACCGGGCTGTACGGCCTGCCGTTCGCCTTCGGTGTGCAGCCCGCGCCGGCCGGCACGTCCGTGCGGTACCGGCGGGTCCATCAGGATTCCTGGTGGTGCCAGGACACCGCGTCCTTCGCCTACAACCGCTGGACCGAGCCCCGGCCGGCCGACTGCCGCGCCGCCGAGTCGGAGCACCTGATGGCGTACGGCACGCAGTACGCGCACGCGCTCGTCGTCGGCTTCAACTACCGGCATCCCGTGCGCGGCCGGGGCGCCGGGATCTTCCTGCACGTCAACGGGGCCGGAGCGACCGCCGGTTGTGTGTCGGTGCCCGCCGAGGCCATGCGCCGGATCCTCGGCTGGGTGCGCCCGGCGGCCCGGCCGCACATCGCGATCGGCACGACGGGCGGGGCCACGGCGATCACCCGGTATTGACGGCACGGACGGTACTGACACCGTCCCGCGCGGCCCCGGGTACGTGGCTCACGACCCCGGAGACACGCCTCACGGAACCGGGGACACGCCTCACGGCCGCCGGTCCGCCGGGCCACGGGCCGGACGGGGGACAGCTGGCGGCTGCGCCGGATCCCGGACCGGGCCGGGAACGCCGGGCGACGAAACGGCATCGCGGACCGGATCGCGGACCTCGGGCGACGGGGCCGCGTCGCGGACCTGGTCCGGTACGCCGGCCGGCCCAGCCGCGGAAACCTCACCTGCCGCAGCCGCGGCACGGACCGCCCCGGAAACACCGGCCGACCCCGCCGCGGCACCCGTCCGGGCCGCGGCCGGCAGTCGTACCGTGAACGTCGTGGCGCCCGGCCCGCTCTCCAGGTCCACGCTGCCGCCGTGCGCCTCGGTGACGGCCGCCACGATCGAGAGGCCGAGACCGGCGCCGCCGCCCGCGGCATCCGTACGGCGGCGGTGCTCGGCGCGGGTGAAGCGTTCGAAGACACCGGGGCGGACGTCCTCGGGTACGCCCGGTCCGGTGTCGTGGACGTCCAGCCGGACCGTGTCGCCTTCGGTCCGCAGCGACACCGTCACCTCCGTGCCGGCCGGTGTGTGCGACCGCGCGTTGGCCAGCAGGTTGGCCAGCACCTGGTGCAGGCGGTGGGCGTCCCCGGTCACCGTCACCGGTTCCACAGGCAGCTCCAGCGCCCAGCGGTGGCCGGGGCCCGCGACCCGGGCGTCCGCGAGCGTGTCCAGGACGAGGCGAGTGAGGTCCACGGGACGGCGTTCCAGGGGCCGCCCGGCGTCCAGCCGGGCGAGCAGCAGCATCTCGTCGACGATCTCGCCCATGCGCGCCGACTCGGCGGCGATCCGCTCCAGCGCCCGCGTCACCTCCCGCGGCACCGGGCCCGGGTGCAGCAGGGCGAGTTCGGCGTGGCCGCGCACCGAGGCGACCGGGGTGCGCAGCTCATGGCTGGCGTCGGCGGCGAAGCCGCGCAGCCGTTCCTCGCTCGCCTGCCGCTTGGTCAGCGCGTCCTCGACGTGCCCCAGCATGCGGTTGAACGCGGCGGCGACCTGACCCACCTCGCCGTGCGGGTCGGTCTGCGGGGCCCGCGCGGGCAGGGCGACCGCACCGCTGGCCAACGGCAGCTCGCCGACCCGGGTGGCGGTCGCGGCGACCCGGGTCAGCGGCCGCAGCGACCAGCGCACCCACAGGGCACCGGCCACCCCGGTGAGCACCAGGGCACCGCCGAAGACGATCCCGGCGACCAGTTCGAGCCGGTGCACGGCGGACTGCAACGGTTCCATGGGCAGCCCGGTGACCAGTACGTCGCCGTCCTGGCCCGGGCAGGCGACGACCCGGTAGGCGGCGGGCGGGGAACCGAGGGCGACGGTGCGGGCCCGGCTGTCGAGGGGCAGGGCCGCGAGCCGCGCCCGGTCCGCGCCGGACAGGGCGACCGGGCGCAGGTTGGCGGTGGCGCTGCCGGAGGTCACGACGGCCGCGTTGGTGACGTGGCCGTCGACCAGGCGGGCGCCGAACGTGCCGGTCGGCTGGCGCCGGGTGTCGCCGTGCTCGTCGCCGTCGTGATCGTCGCGCGCCGGCCCATGATGCTCCAGGCTGGCCGGGAGCCGGCTCCCGACGTCGGTCAGCTGCTGGTCGAGGCGGCGGGTGAGGAAGCCGTCCAGTTCGACGACCGCGGCCACCCCCACGGCGGCGCAGCTCACGGCGAGCAGCACCACGAGTCCTGCGCTGAGCCGCGCCGGCAGCGTGCGCGGCCACGGCAGCCGCCGCAGCCCGCGCGCCACGCCCCGCGCGACCGGCCTCACGGCAGCGCCGGCTTGATCACATAGCCCGCACCGCGCACGGTGTGGATCATGGGCGCGCGGCCCGCGTCGACCTTCTTGCGCAGATACGAGATGTACAGCTCGACCACATGGGCCTGGCCGCCGAAGTCGTAGGACCACACCCGGTCGAGGATCTGCGCCTTGCTGAGCACCCGGCGCGGGTTGCGCATCAGGAAGCGGAGCAGTTCGAACTCGGTCGGGGACAGCTCGATCGGTTCACCGGCCCGGGTCACCTCGCGGGCCTCCTCGTCCATCACCAGGTCGCCCACGGCCAGCCGCGGGCCCTCCTCCAGTTGCCGGGCCATGCCCGCACGGCGCAGCACTCCGCGCAGCCGGGCGACGACCTCCTCCAGGCTGAACGGCTTGGTGACGTAGTCGTCGCCGCCCGCGGTGATCCCCGCGATGCGGTCCTCCACGGCGTCCCGCGCGGTGAGGAAGACGACACAGACGTCGGGCTTCACCTCGTGCAGCCCGCGCAGCACGGCGAAGCCGTCGGTGTCCGGGAGCAGCACGTCGAGGACGACCGCGTCCGGCCCGAGGTCGCGGGCCGCCGCGAGCGCCGACGCGCCGTCGCCGGCCGCGCGGACCTCCCAGCCCTCGTAGCGCAGCGCGCCGGTGAGCACCTCGGCGAGATCAGGGTCGTCGTCGACGACGAGGACCCGCAGGGGGGAGCCGTCGGGACGGGTCAGGGCAGAGCGGCCGGAGCGGGTGGTGTTCATCTCGCCCTCCAGCATCGCCGGTGCCGCGCGGCGGCGGAAACCGGGGAAGCTCTGAGTTTCCTCTGAGTCCGCCGGCCACGGCCGCCCGCCACGTGGGCCCAGTGGCTCGGGCGGCACCGTGGCGGCTCCTGCGTGCGGAACCGCGCGCCCGGCCCGGTCCGCCGGTGCCGGCACCGGCGGCACCACACCCGCGCCCCGGCTCCCCCGTTCCCCCTACCTCTCACCCGCCCGAAAACCTCAGTGGCCGTTCTGTGCCAACCGCAGCAGGTGGCCGGCCAGCGCCTGTCCGCCGGCCGGCTCCCGGCTGATCAGCAACACCGTGTCGTCGCCCGCGATCGTCCCGAGGATGTCGTGCAGTTCGGCCTGGTCGATGGCGGAGGCGAGGAACTGCGCGGCCCCCGGAGGGGTCCGCAGGACCACGAGGTTGGCCGATGCCTCCGCGGAGATCAGCAGTTCCTGGGACAGGCGCCGCATCCGCTCCTCCTTCGCCGACCCGCCGAGCGGCGCGCGGGGCGTGCGGAACCCGCCCTCGCTCGGCACCGCGTAGATCAGGTCGCCGTCGGTGTTGCGAATCTTCACCGCGTTCAGCTCGTCCAGGTCGCGGGAGAGCGTCGCCTGGGTGACGCTCAGCCCGTCGTCGGACAGGAGCTTCGCCAGTTGGCTCTGCGAGCGCACCGGCTGCCGGTTGAGGATGTCCACGATCCTGCGGTGGCGCGCGGTGCGGGTCTGCGGCACGGCGGGCCCGGCGGCCTGCTCGGTGTCCTGCTCGTGGTCCTGCTCCTGACTCATCGTCGTCTCATTCCCCGGATCGTCCGTCCCCGCCCACTGCGTCGAGGATGCCGGGAAGCACCCGGAGGAACGCCTGCACCTCTTCGTCACCGAGGATCAGCGGCGGCATCAGCCGCACGATGTCGGGGACGGGCGCGTTCACCAGGAGACCGGCCTCCTGAGCCGCCCGCTGGACCTGCGGTGCGAGCGGCTCGGTGAGCACGATACCCAGGAGCAGGCCGGCACCCCGGACGCGGGCGATCAACGGGTGGCCGAGCGCCTCGATCCCGTCCCGCAACCGCTCGCTCTGCCGCTTGACGTTCTCCAGCAACCCGTCGTTCGCGATGGTGTCGAGGACGGCGAGTCCGGCGGCGCAGGCCACCGGGTTGCCGCCGAACGTCGTCCCGTGCTGGCCGGGCCCGAGCAGGTCGGCGGCGCGGCCGAAGGCGACGGTGGCGCCCAGCGGCAGCCCGCCGCCGAGGCCCTTGGCGAGGGTGACGATGTCCGGCAGAACGCCCTCGTGGGCCTGGTACTCGAACCAGTTCCCGGTACGGCCGACGCCGGTCTGCACCTCGTCCAGGACCAGCAGCGAACCGGTGCTCGCAGTGATCGCGCGGGCCGCCTTCAGATAGCCGGCGGGCGGCACCACCACACCGTTCTCGCCCTGGATCGGCTCGATGACGACGAGGGCGGTCTCCTCGGTGACCGCGGCGGCCAGCGCCTGCGCGTCGCCGAAGGGCACATGGGTGACGTCGCCGGGCAGCGGCCGGAACGGGTCCTGCTTGTCGGGCTGGCCGGTGAGGGCGAGGGCGCCCATCGTCCGGCCGTGGAAGCCGCCGTGGGTGGCGACCATGTGGGTCCGCCCGGTGCGCCGGCCGATCTTGAACGCGCCTTCGTTGGCCTCGGCGCCGGAGTTGCAGAAGTACACCTTGCCGTCGCGGCCGAAAAGGTGCAGGAGCCGTTCGGCGAGGGCGACGGGCGGCTCGGCGATGAACAGGTTGGAGACATGGCCGAGGGAGGCGATCTGCCGACTCACCGCTTCGACGACGGCCGGGTGGGCGTGGCCGAGCGCGTTGACCGCGATGCCGCCGACGAAGTCCAGGTACTCCTTGCCGTCGGCGTCCCACAGCTTGGCGCCGGCGCCGCGCACCAGCGGCAGCCGCGGGGTGCCGTAGTTGTTCATGAGCACGCCCTGCCATCGCGTGGTCAGTTCCTGGTTGCCCGTCATGAGGCGTCCCCCTCCTGCTCGTCGGACACGACCATGGTGCCGATGCCCTCGTCGGTGAAGATCTCCAGCAGGATCGCGTGCTGGACCCGGCCGTCGATGACGCGGGCGGTGCGCACGCCGCCTCGCACGGCGTGCAGACAGCCCTCCATCTTCGGCACCATGCCGGCGGACAGTTCCGGCAGCAGCTTCTCCAGTTGGGAAGCGGTGAGGCGGCTGATCACCTCGTCCGAGTTGGGCCAGTCCTCGTACAGCCCCTCGACGTCCGTGAGGACCATGAGGGTTTCGGCGCCCAGTGCCGCGGCGAGCGCCGCGGCCACCGTGTCGGCGTTGACGTTGTAGACGTGCCCGTCGTCCTGGCTGCGGGCGATGGAGGAGACCACCGGGATCCGGCCGTCGGCGAGCAGGGCCTCGATCGCCCCGGTGTCGATCGCGGTGATCTCGCCCACCCGTCCGATGTCGACGCGTTCGCCGTCGATCTCCGGCCAGTGCTTGGTGGCGGTGATGGTGTGCGCGTCCTCGCCGGTGAGCCCCACGGCGAGCGGCCCGTGCTGGTTGAGCAGCCCCACCAGCTCGCGCTGCACCTGCCCGGCGAGCACCATGCGCACGACGTCCATGGCCTCCTCGGTGGTGACCCGCAGGCCCGCCTTGAACTCGCTGGCGATGCCGTGCCGGTCGAGTTCCGCGCTGATCTGCGGGCCGCCGCCGTGCACCACGACCGGCCTGAGGCCGGCGTGCCGCAGGAAGACCACGTCCTGGGCGAAGGCGGCCTTCAGCTCGTCGTTCACCATGGCGTGCCCGCCGAACTTGACGACGATGGTCTTTCCGTGGTGCCGGGTCAGCCAGGGCAGTGCCTCGACGAGGATCTGTGCCTTGGGCAGCGCGCTGTGTTTGCGGTTGCTTCCTGTGCTCATGAGCTGTAAGCGCTGTTCTCGTGGACGTAGTCGGCGGTCAGGTCGTTGGTCCAGATGGTGGCGGTCTCGGTGCCGGCCGACAGGTCGGCGACGATGTGCACCTCGCGGTAGCGCATGTCGACCAGATCGCGGTCCTCGCCGACGCCGCCGTTCTTGCACACCCATACGCCGTTGATGGCGACGTTCAGCCGGTCGGGCTCGAAGGCGGCGGCCGTCGTGCCGATGGCGGACAGGACGCGGCCCCAGTTGGGGTCCTCGCCGTGCAGGGCGCACTTCAGCAGGTTGTTGCGGGCGATGGAACGGCCCACCTCGACGGCGTCGTCCTCGGTCGCGGCACCCACCACCTCGACCTTGATGTCCTTGCTCGCGCCCTCGGCGTCCCGGATGAGCTGCCGGCCGAGGTCGTCGCAGACCTGCCGTACGGCCTCGGCGAACTCCGTGTACCGGGGGGTGACGCCGGAAGCGCCGGAGGCGAGCAGCAGCACGGTGTCGTTGGTGGACATGCAGCCGTCGGAGTCGACCCGGTCGAAGGTGACCCGGGTGGCGGCGCGCAGCGCCCGGTCCAGGGTCTCGGCGTCGGCGACGGCGTCGGTGGTGAGGACGACCAGCATGGTGGCGAGGCCGGGGGCGAGCATGCCGGCGCCCTTGGCCATGCCGCCGACGGTCCACCCTCCCCCGGCCTGAGTCCCGGTGGGCTCCCAGGTGACGACGGCCGTCTTGTGCACGGTGTCGGTGGTCTTGATGGCGATGGCGGCCTTCTCACCGCCGTGCTCGGACAGCTCCGCGGCGGCGGCCTCGACGCCCGGCAGGACCTTGTCCATGGGCAGGAGTTCGCCGATCAGGCCGGTGGAGCAGACCGCCACCTCGACGGCGCCCCGGCCGAGCACCTCGGCCGTCTTCTCGGCGGTGGCGTGGGTGTCCTGGAAGCCCTGGGGGCCGGTGCAGGCGTTGGCGCCGCCGGAATTGAGGACGACGGCCGACACCTGGCCGCTTCTGAGGACCTGCTCGGACCAGAGCACCGGTGCGGCCTTCACGCGGTTGGAGGTGAAGACGCCCGCGGCAGAGCGGCGGGGCCCGTCGTTGACCACGAGGGCCAGGTCCGGGTTGCCGTTCTCCTTGATCCCGGCGGCGACACCCGCCGCCGTGAATCCTTTGGCTGCCGTGACACTCACGGTGCGACTCCGATCGTGGAAAGCCCCGTGGTCTCGTCGAGCCCCAGGGCGATGTTCATGCTCTGGACGGCACCGCCCGCGGTGCCCTTGGTCAGATTGTCGATGGCGCTGATCGCGATGATGCGTCCCACGGCGGCGTCGTACGCGACCTGCACCTGAACGGCGTTGGAACCGTGGACGGACGACGTGGCCGGCCACTGTCCCGCGGGCAGCAGGTGGACGAAGGGCTCGTCGGCGAAGGCCTTCTCGTAGACGGCGCGCACCGACTCGGCGGTGACCCCCTCGTGTGCCTTCGCGCTGCACGTGGCGAGGATGCCGCGGGGCATCGGCGCGAGGGTGGGTGTGAAGGAGACGGCGACCCGCTCGCCCGCCGCGGCGCTGAGGTTCTGGATCATCTCGGGCGTGTGCCGGTGGCCGCCGCCGACGCCGTACGGCGACATGGAGCCCATGACCTCGCTGCCCAGCAGGTGCGGCTTGAGTGTCCTGCCCGCGCCGGAGGTGCCGGAGGCGGCGACGATCACCGCCTCGGGCTCGGCGAGGCCCGCCGTGTACGCGGGGAAGAGGGCGAGGGAGACGGCCGTCGGGTAGCAGCCGGGCACCGCGATCCGCCTGGACCCGGTGAGCGCGGCGCGGGCACCCGGCAGTTCGGGCAGGCCGTAGGGCCAGGTGCCGGCGTGTTCGGAGCCGTAGAACCGCTCCCAGTCGGCGGGGTCGTGCAGCCGGAAGTCGGCGCCCATGTCGATGACGAGGACATCGGGTCCCAGTTGCTCGGCGACGGCGGCGGACTGCCCGTGGGGCAGGGCGAGGAACACCACGTCGTGGCCGGCGAGGGCCGCCGTGGTGGTCGCCGTCAGCACCCGGTCGGCCAACGGCAGCAGGTGCGGCTGGAGCTCGCCGAGCCGCCGGCCCGCGTTGGTGTTGCCGGTCAGGGCACCGATCTCGACCTCGGGGTGTGCGAGGAGCAGCCGCAGGACCTCTCCCCCTGCGTAACCGCTCGCTCCGGCCACCGCCGCACGTACCGTCATGTCACCCTCCTCTGGATGGCATGACTATACGTTTCTCTGCACGTTTATGCAATCATGTAGGGGCGTCGCGCCCTCCGCGGCACATCACCGGGTGGCATCCTTCTGGGTCGGACGTCGGATACGCCTGCGCGCCATGGAACCCGACGACTGGGGAACGATCAAGCGCTTCTACGAAGAGCTTGACTACGAGCGCTCGATGAACATGCTGAAACCGCCCCGGTCTGCTGAGGAATTCCGCGCTCTCGTGACCCGTCCGACCGGCATCGAGGAGGACGGCGGCTCGTTCCGGCTGGCGATCGAAGCACTCGGCACCGGAGAGATGGTCGGCACCGTCACCGCCCACGGCACGGACTCCCGTGCCGGCCGGTTCGGATTCGGCGTCGCGCTCGGCGCGGGCCACCGGCGCCAGGGCTACGCGACGGAAGCCGCGGTGATCCTGCTGCGCTTCATGTTCACCGAACGGCGCTGTCACAGATGCGAGGCAAGGATCTTCGCGTACAACCAGGCGTCGCTTGCACTCATGCGTAGCCTGGGGTTCGTCGAGGAGGGCCGGCTGCGGGATTTCGCGTTCATCGCCGGCCGGTACCACGATCTCCTGGTGATGAGCATGCTCGAAGACGAGTTCGCCGCGTTGCACACCAGGGAAAGAAACGCGGAAAGGGACTGACACCCGCCGCCGCGACAGGCCCGCCGTGCTCAGTCCGCTTCCCCGAGCCGCGACCGAAAGCTGTCGCGCAGCGCGACAGCCCGCTGATCGTCGTAGTCGGCGAGCAGGACGAGGGACGCTTCCCAGTGGCGACGCGCCCGGTCCGGATCGCGCTCGCGGACCGCCGTGGCGAGGCCACCGAGGGCAAGGGCCTCGTGCCAGGAATCGCCGATCTCGTGAAAACGGGAGGCGGCCTGCCGGTGGAAAGCCGCCGCCTCGTCGTCACGGTCGAGTGCCTGATACGTCTCACCGGTGCGGTGCCAGCCGAGTGCTTCGCGGCTACGGTCACCGATGCGGCGTTGCAGGACCACCGACCGGTGGTAAGAGGCCAGGGCCTCGCCGAACAGCCCGCTGGCATGCTGAGCGGCTCCCAGGACCAGGAGGCGCAGCCCCTCCGACACGGACTGACGGCGCTGGACGGCGATGTCCACGGCACGGTGTGCCGACTGGAGGGCCGCACCGAGCTGACCGCGCTCACGCTGAATGTTGCTGAGGCTTCGCAGTACACCACCTTCACCGAGTTCGTCCCCCAGGTCCCGGTAGGCCGCGAGGGCCTGCTGGGCGAACTCGTCCGCGCGCACGAGGGAACCTGCCTCGTAGTGCGTGGTGGCGAGGTTGGACAACTCAACGGCCACCCACCGGGGCACGTCCAGCTCACGGAAGGCGGCCAGCGCCTGCTCGAAGTGGGTGACGGCGGCGTCCAGTCTCCGCCTTGCGAGGAAGACGAGACCGAGCGCGTTCAGTGTGGTCGCCTCGCCGAGCCGGTCACCCAGGTCGCGACGGAGGGCAAGAACCTGCCGATGGCATTCCTCCCCTTCCACAAGGCGATTGTCCCGGACGTGTGCCTCGCCCAGGCACCGCAGAACCCACGCTTCGGCGATCCGATCGCGAAGGACACGACTTGCCGACAGTCCGAGGCGAGCCGTCCGAGACCATTCCGCGGTGGGTGTGGAGTGCGTCGAGCCTCGCCACTGCACGACCGGGAGCTGCCAGGCGAGGTGGTCGAGCCCGGCCTGGGCGGCGACCCGTGTGGCGGCGTAGATGTTGCCGCGCTCCCGTTCGGTCCAGTCCACGGCCGCGTCGTAGTCCGTGAAGGCGAGGGGAGCGGCGTTGTCGGCCGGCGTCCCGAGAGGCAGTTCGATCCCGTCGGGGCGGATCCACTTCCGTGCCGTCTCGGCCGTCAGCAGGTACCAGTCCAGTACGCGCCTGAGCGCGGCGTCCCGCTCCTGACCGGCCACCTCGGCATGGGCCAGGTCGGTGGAGTACGCACGCAGCAAGTCGTGGAACTCGAACCGGTCGGGGGCGGTCTGCTCCAGAAGATGCACTCCGACAAGCGTGTCGAGCAGCTGCCGGGTCCGGCTCACGGAATCGGCGGCCAGCACGGAAACCACTTCGAGGCTGAAGTCCGGTCCCGGGTGCAGTCCAAGGAGCCTGAACAGCCGCGCTTCCGGCTCCGGCAGTGCCCGATAGGACCAGGCGAAGACCGTGCGAACGCCATCCACATCCTCATCGTCTCCCATACTCAGGGCTTGCCACAGTGACGACCTGTCACGCAAGTCGCGGAGCAGGGCGCCCAAGCTCAGGTGCGGACGGCTGACGGCCCGCTCCGCCGCGACCCGGAGCGCGAGCGGGAGGCGTGCGCAGAGCTGTGCGAGTTCTGTCAGTTGCGGCGGGTCGTCCTCGGCACGGCGTCCGGCCGTGGCGACGCGGAGCAGCGCGATCGCATCAGGTTCAGGAAGCGGGTGCAGCGTGAGGTGGTGAGCACCGTCGCGCACGGCCAGGCCGGCGAGACGTCTCCGGCTGGTGACGAGGGTCAGGCAGCCACGGCCGGCGGACACAAGAGGTCGGACCTGCGCGGCGGAGGCCGCGTTGTCCAGAACGACCAGGACCCGGCGGTCGGCCAGGTGGGAGCGGTAAAGCGCCCCCGCGGCATCCGGGTCGGCGGGGATCGCCAGGGCCGGGACGCCGAGAGCGGTGAGCACCCGGTGCAGCGCTTCGCCCGGCAGCAACGGCCGGCCGGGATCATAGCCGCGCAGATTGACATAGAGCTGCCCGTCGGGGAAGCGATCCGCGATCTGGTGGGCCCAGCGCAGGGCGAGAGAAGTCTTGCCCACACCAGCGGTTCCGGTAACGACGATCAAGGGGTGTTCGAGCCGGATCCCCTTCTCGCCGCTCAGAAGGACGTCCAGGAAATCCAGTTGTTCGGCCCGACCGACGAAGTCGCTGAGGGCCGCGGGGAGCTGACGGGGCACCAGGACGCCGGGGTTCGAGGACCGGGAGTCGGCGTGATGGAAATGCACGCCACCGCTCACATCCCGGGCCTGGACCACATCACCAGCGCGTCCGGACACCCCAGAGGTCGTACTGCCCGAGCGGTCGGCTGTGTCGTGCGCCGGGTCGCCGCCCTGGTCCGGACCCTGTCCTGGTCGAGGGTTCACCTCCGCACGTGCTCCTCAGCCCTTGCGCCGCGTCGGTGCGCCGGCGTTCACGCGTCATTCATCGGGAATGTCCCGCTTCGCCGACCTGAGCGTGACGCCGGGGATGACGACGAGACGCTCCCCGGGGGCGAGCCCGATGCCCTCGGGCAGACGCCGACGGTACGCCTCGGTCAAATCCTGCCCGATGACCGCCACGTCATCGTTGTCCAACAGCCACAGGTCCGGACAGTGGTCCGGCGCAGAGGAGACGTCGAGCTCCTTGGGTGACTTCCCGAGCCGTTGCACGAAGCCCGCGGCCGGATTCGCCTTCCAGTCCTGGCCCATGTGAACCTCCCTCACGCACGGTGATTTTCCGAGCATGAGGGAATCAACCGGACCTGACCAGGGTGATTTCGGCCGATTGCCGGATGGCGCCGGTGGTGCAGGCGGCGCGAGCGTGCCCGTCGAAGACATGCGGAGTGCGGCGCGTCAGACGGGGCGGCCGGCGCACCGCCTGTCACCTCGCACGCTCGGCGCCGGCTCAAGCACTGTCAGGCGGGGGCTCAGTCTCAGCCGCCCGCGGCAGCATGACCCAGCGGGAGACCACGAACGTCACCGGGATCGCCGCCATGGAGGCGAGCAGGGGCGCGAACCGGCTGCCCGCGTGCAGCACGTCGACGATCACGTACACACCTACCGTGGTGATCACGAAATTAGTGGCATTGGTCAGCGGGAACAGCAGGAATTTCCGCCAGGTCGGCCGCGTCCGATAGGTGAAGCGGGCATTCAGGAAAAAGGACCCGACCATGCTGAGCAGGAACGCCAGGACATGGGCGAAAAGATAGGGCAGCCGCATGAGGAACAGCAGATACAGGCCGTAGTACGTGCCCGTGTTCACGACGCCGACGACGGCGAAGGTGAGGATCTGCCGCGGCAGCGGCCGGGCGCCGCGGCCGGTCCCCGGCTCGGGCGCCGGACGGGGCGTGCGGCGGGTCGTGGCGGTACGCATCAGGGGATGAGGTCTTTCGTCAGTTCCACGTTGGTCGCCTTCACCAGGAAGTGCGGGCGCCGCTTGACCTCGTAGTAGATCCGGCCTATGTACTCGCCTATGACCCCGAGCATGGTCATCTGTACTCCGGCGAGCGCGGTGACGGCGGTGATCGTGGTGACGTAACCGGGTGCGGTCACGCCGTTGACGAGCGCGGAGCCCACGATCCAGGCCGTGTATACACCCGCGAGCAGCACCAGGCCAAGCCCGAGGTAGACGGCGGCGCGCAGCGGGCGGTTGTTGAAGGACAGCAGGCCGTCGAGTCCGTAGTTGAGCAGGCTGCGCAGCGTCCAGGAGCTGCGGCCGTGTTCGCGCACCGCGTTCTCGTACTCGAAGGTGGTGCTGGGGAAGCCCACCCAGGCGAACAGGCCCTTGGAGAAGCGGTTGTACTCGGTGAGGTCCAGCACCGCGTCCACCACACGCCGGGACATCAGCCGGAAGTCGCCGACGCCGTCCACGAGTTCCACGTCGACGAGCCGGTTGATCAGCCGGTAGTACAGGCGGGCGGTGAAGGTGCGGGTGAACCGGTCACCGGCCCTGGTCCGCTTGGCTATGACCTGGTCGTAGCCCTGGCCGCGCAGTTCCACCATGCGCTTGATCAGCTCCGGCGGGTGCTGGAGGTCGGCGTCCATGACGATCGCGCAGTCCCCGGTGGCGTGCCGCAGACCGGCCAGCAGCGCCGATTCCTTGCCGAAGTTGCGGCTGAAGGAGACGTAGCGCACCCGCGCGTCCAGGTCGGCCAGTTCCTTCAGGAGGGTGAGGGTCCGGTCGCGGCTGCCGTCGTCGACGTACACGAACTCCATGTCGTGGCCGAGCGGCAGCAGTTCCTCCGCGATCTTCTGCACCGCCTCGTGGAAGCGGACGAGGACGTCCTCCTCGTTGTAACAGGGCGCGACGATCGAGATGAGCATGGGTTCTTTCCCCCTGATGCGGGTCACCGAGCGTGGGTGAGGGGCTCGGACGGTCGGACGGTGGCCGGCTCGGGTGCCGTGGCGCGGCGCCGGCGGACAGCGCCGAAGACGCCGAGGACGATCAGGCCCAGCAGTGCGGCACCGCCGACCACCGAGCCAAGCCGCAGTCCCGGCGGGTAGAACGTGCAGGTGAGGCTGGTCGCGGAGCCGTCCAGAGGCACCGCGATCAGCCCGTAGTACTCGGCCGCGGGCCGCTGCTCGGCGTCGCCCGCCGCGCAGCGCCAGCCGGCGATCCGGGGCGCCGCGACGACGGCCGTGCCCTTGCTGCCCGCGGGGAGTTCGGCCCGGATGGTGCCGTCGTCCACGGTCACCTCGGTGGCGGCGGTGGCCCGGAGCCTGTCGACCGCGGTGCGCAGGGCGGTGGTGTCCAGGCAGCCGGCCGCGCCGTCCGGTATCCGGCTGGGCCGGTCCGGGGACAGCTCGATCTGCACCCGCCCGGAGGCCGGGACCCGGCCGAGCGGCTGCATGGCGGCGATCTTGGCGCCCTTCGCGTCCGACCGGTACAGGGAGTCCGGGCCGCCGGTCAGCCGCGCCGTGCCGGAGTAGTGCGGCGCCCACAGGAACACCTGGTCGCCGGGCGCGCAGCGGGCGGTGATCGCGGGCGGCGGCACGTCGGAACCGCGGGCGGGGGCGGCGACGAGCAGTCCCGGCTGCGCGCCGCCGTGCTGCGGCGGCTTGCCGGTGCCGGTGCGCACCGCCTGCCGGGGCAGGGTGTAGACACGGCTGCCGAGCAGGAGTTCCTGGTTGCGGTACGGCGACGGCCCGAAGGCGAGGACGCCGTCGCGCGCGGAGGTGCCGTGCGGGCGCACCGTCACCAGGGGCGGCACCTCCTGGCGGGAGACGGTCACCGGGCCGCCGCCCTTCGGCAGCCAGTGCTGGTGCGGGTCCGGCGGGTTGTGCACTCGCGCGCCGACGGAGAACACGGCGTCCGTGACCGGGTTGTCCAGGCTCTGCACGCTCCGGGCGTGCGAGGTCCAGCCGTCGCCGACGGCGGTGAGCATGCGGCTGAGGACGTCGGCGGTGAGGCTGCTGTAGTACTGGGCGCCCTCACCGCCCACCATCAGCGGGTCGTTGCCGACGGTCTGGTACCGGCCGGGCTCGGTGCGGTAGCGGGGCCAGGCGTCGGCGCTCGCGATGGCGTCGGCCTCCTGCTGCTGCCGCCGGCCCCAGGGTGAGTAGTCGTCCAGGTGGTTCAGGCGCAGCCGGGTGGCCACGGCGGAGGTGGCGGCGGTCTCGCCGAGCAGCCCGCCGACGAGCAGCACGACGGCACAGCCGGCCAGCACGGTACGGCGACGGCCGACGGCCGCGCCCCGGTCCGCCAGGAGGAGCAGGGCCAGCCCGCCCAGCGCGCCCACCACGGCGAGCAGCAGCACCGCCCAGGTGTACGAGTGCACCAGCGCGCTGCCGCCGGCGAGGGCGCAGATCAGCGCGAGCAGCGCGCTCGCCGCGGCCAGCGCGCGCCAGTCAGGCAGCCCGTGGGCGAGCGCCTGCCAGCCGGCCATCACCAGCAGGGCGCATACGACGAACGCCTCCCGGTACGCGCTGCCCTGGGGGGTGGCGAAGGCGTGCCAGACCAGTTGCGTGGGGGCCCATTGCAGCGACAGGGTCACCGTGACCACCAGCACCGTCCACCCGGCGCGCACCCGGCGGGGCACCGCGCGGTGGAACGGCAGGGCGAGGGCGAGCAGCAGCGCGACGGCGCTCACGTACAGGGCGGGGCTGCCGAAGCTGTACGTCGTCGGCAGCAGCCGGGCCAGCAGGTCGCGCAGCGCCACCGGGACGAACTCTCCCTCCTGGCCGGGGTAGGCGTGCTTGGTGCCGAAGTAGACGACCGCCACCAGGGGCGCGGCCAGGCCCACCCCGAACGCGACCGTGCGGCCCGCCCGGCCGGCCGCGGCCAGGGCCTGACGGCGGTCGAGTCCGGCGAGCAGCAGCCGGAGCAGCAGCACCAGTCCGGCGGCGAGGGTGGCCATGTAGGCGGTGTAGAAGTTGGCGATCCAGGCGAGCGCGACGATCACCACGCCGAGCAGCGGGCGCCTGCGCTGCAGCGCCCACTCGCCGACCAGGCACAGCAGGGGCAGCGCGATCAGGCCGTCGAGCCACATCGTGTTGTAGTTGGCGACGGCGACGGCCCAGCCGCACAGGGCGTAGGAGGCACCCAGCAGGCCCGCCATCCACCAGCGGCCGCGGCGCAGCGCGAGCAGCAGGCAGGCCATGGCGGCGCCCGCGGCGGCCGTCTTCAGCACGGTGACGACGTACACCGCCAGATCGATCTCGTCCCGCGGGAACAGGCCGACGAGCAGGGCGAACGGGCTGCCGAGGTAGGTGCCGAGGTCGGGCAGGAAACTCGCGCCGTAGCCGGACTGCCAGTTGACGAGGAGCCCGCCGTGGGCCCGGCCGTGCAGCAGGTCCCAGAGGTAGGCGTGGAAGGGCACGTACTGGTTGCCCAGGTCGTTGACGTTGCGCGTACGGGGGCCGAACGGATAGCTGCGGGCGATGATGTCGGCCGCGCAGAGCGCGGTGACGGTGACGGCCGCGGCCAGCAGGGCTGCGGTACGCCCGGTGACGCGGCTGTCACCGGGCGGGGTCGGGCGGTGCATTCTCGGGAAGCCCCCAGGCAAAGACGGGACGCACAGCGTCTCGGCCGGGGGCAGGAGTCCCCCGTATTTCGCTGATTCGCCGACTTAGACGGCCTCGGATTCTGGATGGTTGTGTCACTTCCGAAAAGTTATGCACAGAATTCCGAAAGCCAGTACCCAGGGAAATCACCAGCGAATTTCGATAAAACTATGGTTTTCGGAATGGTGTAGGGGAGGTGAATAAGGACGGGTCCGCGGGGGCGGAGCCCCTCGATGGGATCGGCGCCGCGGACGTAGGGTCGACGGCATGCGGCGGTGTGGGGCGGAGCGACGGTGCCGGCCCGGGCGAAGGTACCGGGCCCGACGAAGACATGACGCAGATCTGACGACACGAGGACACGAGGACGGCATGACGACGGGCGACGGGTTCTGGCCGGTGCCGGACGTGCTGGCGTATCTGGCCGGGCGCTGGCACGTGGAGCGCACCGTGCGGGATCTGGCCGGCGGCGACGAGGGGCGCTTCACGGGGAACACCGACTTCAGCGCGCTTCCCGGCGGCGGGCTGCTGCACGAGGAGTCGGGCACGTTCACCTGGCGCGGGGTGTCGCGGCCCGCCGGGCGGACCCTGCGTTTTCTGCCGGGCGCCGCCGCGGGCACCGCGGACGTCCGCTTCGCCGACGGCCGGCCCTTCCACGACCTGGACCTGGCCGTCGGCCGCCATGTCGCCGACCACCCGTGCGCGGCGGACCTCTACCGCGGCGAGTTCACCGTGCGGGACCAGGACCGCTGGCGCACGGTGTGGCGGGTCGGCGGGCCCGCGAAGGAACTCCTCCTCGTCACCGACTACAGGCGCGACGGCTGAGCCGGCGGGCCGTCGACACGGAGGTTCCAGCGGCCCGCCCGGCCCGTGACCGTGGTCGCGGACAGCGGGCGGACGTCGATGTTCCAGTAGGTCGCGGGCGGCGCCTTGAGCACATAGACGAGGGCCGCCCGGATCACAGAGGGCTCGGCCACGGCCACGATCCGGCCGCCGTGGTCGGCGGGGCGGGTGTCCAGCCAGCCACCGACCCGGGAGATGAAGGCCAGCAGCGATTCGCCGCCGTGCGGGGTGGAGCGCGGGTCGGCGAGCCACGAGTCCACCGCGCCGGGCTCCCGGGCCATCGCCTCGCCCAGGGTGAACCCGCGCCAGCGGCCCATGTCGCAGTCGCGCAGGGCGAGTTGCACGAGCGGCGCGTATCCCAGGGCGTCGCCGGTGGCCCGGCTGCGCGGAGTCGGCGAGCAGTAGCGCAGCTCTGCCATCGCCAGCGGGGACAACTCCTCCGCGACCCGCAGCACCTCGTCCCAGCCCGCCCGGTCCAGCGGCCGGTCGTCCTGGAAGCGCTCCGCCAGCAGAGGTGAGCTGCGCGCGGCGGCGACGAACGTGACCCGAAGCGGCATGCCGTGATGGTGTGCCGTTCGCGCACCCGGGTCAAGGGGGGTCGCCTGTGAGATACCGAGGGTGCCCGGGTCCTCACTCGAAGCCCTGCGCCATCCACTGGTCCGGCCGGTCGAGCGGGGTGAAGCCGAGTTTGGCGTAGACCCCGTGCGCGTCGTGGGTGGCCAGCAGCAGACGGCGCAGGCCGTACGGGCGCAGGTGCTCGACCACGGCCGCGGCCAGCGCCGTGCCGATGCCCTTGCCGCGCACCGACGGCTCGACGTAGACGTCGGCGAGCCAGCCGAACAGGGCGAGGTCGGTCACCACGCGCGCGTACGCCACCTGTTCGCCCGAGGACGTGTCGTACACCCCGAAGTTGAGCGAGGACGCGACCGCGGTGTCGTGCTTCTCCCGGGAACGCCCCTTCGCCCAGTACGCGTCGGTCGACAGCCACCTGTGCACGCGGTCGACGTCGATGCGCGCGCGGTCGGCGGAGAACTCGTATCCCTCGGGCATCCCGAATGCATCGCTCATGCGTCGATGATCCCAGCGCTCCGGACGGGCCCGCGCCCTCCCCGCACCGGACGGCAGTCCGGGCAAGGCGCTGTGAACCGGGCGGCGGGCGAGGCCGCCCGGCGTTCAGAGGATCTCGTCGCAGGCAGTGCGCAGGCGCCGTACGCCCTCCGTGATGTCCGCGGTCGTGGAGACCGCCGCGAAGCTCACCCGGATGTGTGCCGCGGGGGGTTCGGCGCTGAAGTAGGGGCGGCCCGGGATGACGGCGACGCCCGCGCGCAGCGCCGCGGCGGTCAGGGCGGACTCGTCGGCGCCGTCGGGCAGCCGGAGCCAGAGATGGTAGCCGCCGGACGGCACGTGGGGCAGGGCGAGTTCGGGCAGCCGCAGGCGCAGCGCGGCCGTCATGGCGGTACGGCGGGTGGTCAACTCGGCGGACAGGGACCGCAGATGACGCGGCCAGGCCGGTGAGCCGACGAGTTCGAGCGCGGCCTCCTGGAGCGGGCGGGGCACGAAGAACGTGTCGACCACCTGGATCGCGCGCAGCCGTTCCAGCACCGGCCCGCGGGCGGCCAGCGCGCTCACCCGGAAGCTCGGCGAGGTCGCCTTGGTCAGCGAGGCGACGTGCACGACCACGCCGTCCGGGTCGTCCGCGGCCAGCGGCGGCGGCAGCGGCCCCGAGTCCGTGTGCACCAGCCTGCGGATGAAGTCGTCCTCGACGACGAACGCGCCGGCCTCCCGCGCGATCCGCAGCACCTCGGCCCGCCGGCCGGGGGCGAGCACGGCGCCGGTCGGGTTCTGGAACAGGGGCTGGCAGACGAAGACGCGGGCGCCGCTGCACCGGAACGCGTCGGCGAGCAGCGCGGGCCGCACCCCGTCGGGGTCCACCGGCACGGGGACGGGCCGCAGCCCGGCCGCGCGGGCGAGCGCCAGCATCCCCGGGTAGGTGGGGGACTCGACGAGCACCGGCGCCCCGGGCGGTGCGAGCGCCCGCAGTGCGGTGGCCAGCGCGGTCTGCCCGCCCGCCGCGATCAGCACCTCGGCCGCCGTGACGCCGCCGCCGATGCCGCGCGCGAACCACTCCCGCAGCTCCGGCAGCCCCTCCAGGGGCGGGCGCTCCCAGGCGCCTGGGCGCCGTCCGGCGCGGGCGAGCGCCGCGGCCAGGGCCCGCTCGGGCTGCAGCGAGGGGTGCGGATAGCCGCCGCTGAACTCCAGCACACCGGGCGGCGGCGCGGCGAGACAGATCGTGACGCCGGAGGCGTCGACGGTGCGCGGTACGAGGTCGGCGGAGCCGTCGGCGCTCAGCGCCACCTCCTGCCAGGAGGTGTCCCCGGCGGGCGCGGCCGGGGTGCGGGGCTGCGCCCGGAAGGCTCCGGCGCCGGGCCGGGTCACCACCAGCCCCTCGGCGGCCAGCTGCGCCAGGGCGCGCGCCACCGTCACCGGACTGACCCGGAACCGTTCGACAAGGGACCGGCTCGACGGAAGCTTTCCACCTGCAGAGTAGCGGTCCAGCTCACTTCTCAGCTGTTTCGCCAGTTCATCGACGCTGCTACGCTCATGCATGAGAGCACAGAGTAGCGCTACTACGCCAACCGGGATAGCGGTCACCGCTCCCCGCGAGCACGTCCGCCTCGGCACGGTCCAGGCCGCCCTGGGCGTCGTCGTCTTCTCGCTCACCTTCCCGGCCACCGCCTGGGGCCTGGAGGGCTTCGGCGCCTGGTCGCTGGTGGCCGTCCGCAGCGTCCTGGCCGCGCTGATCGCGGGCTGCTGTCTGTGGGCGGCGAGCCCGCGCGGGCGACGGGGCCTGGTCCGGCGCATCGCGCTGCCCGACCGCGGCCGGCTGCCCGGCCTCGCCGTGGTGGCCGGCGGAGTGGTGATCGGTTTCCCGCTGCTGTCCACGCTCGCCCTGACGACCTCCACCACCTCGCACGCCGCCGTCGTGGTCGGCCTGCTGCCGCTGGTCACGGCACTGGTGGCCGCTTTGCGCACCGGCGTCCGCCCCTCCCGCACCTTCTGGGCGGCGGCGCTGACGGGCGCCGCGGCGGTGGTCGCCTTCACCGTGCAGCAGAGCGGCGGCGCGCTCACGGCCGCCGACGGCTATCTGTTCGCGGCGCTGCTGGTGTGCGCGGCCGGCTACGCCGAGGGCGGCCGGCTGGCCCGGACCATGCCGGGCTGGCAGGTGATCGGCTGGGCGCTGGTGCTGTGCCTGCCGCTGTCCGTGCCGGCCGCCGCGCTGGCCCTGGCGTACGAGCCCGTGCGGCTGACCGCGCACAGCGTGGCCGGACTGCTGTGGGTCACGGTGGGCTCGCAGTTCCTCGGCATGGTCGTGTGGTACCGGGGCATGGCCGCGATCGGCGTCCCGAAGGCCAGCCAGTTGCAGTTGGCCCAACCGCTGCTCACACTGGTGTCGTCGGTACTGCTGCTGGGCGACCACCTGACGGTGGCTGCCCTGGTGACCGCCGTCGCGGTGCTCGTGTGCATCGCCGTCACCCAGCGATCACGATCGTGAGGAGGCCCGCAGATGCGTGCAACCGTGGGCGACCAGCTTGTTCAGCACGGCAGGGTGGTCGGCCAGCACGACCAGGTCTCGGAAGTCGTCGAAGTGATGGGCACGGAGGGCAACCCGCCCTACCGCGTGCGCTTCCCGGACGGACACGAGGCCGTGATGGCTCCCGGCCCCGACTGCGAAATCCGCCATCAGGGCCAGGAACCCCAGGTCCGGTAAGTCAGCGCGGGGGATCCACCGGCCGCTGGTAGTGGTCGGCGACGACCCGCGCCATCGCCCCGATCGGGTCCTTCGCCACCTCCCGACCGGCGAAGAAGACGTGCCCGCGCACCTGCGCGTGGCGCGCGGCGAGGGTGAGGTGCCGGGACAGCTCGGCCGGGTCCTGCCACTCGGCGGGCTGCCCGGCGGCACCCGCTTTGTAGAGGGCCTCGCCGATGTACAGCCGGGTCCTCGACCCCTCGGCCACCCCAGCCCACCAGGAGACGAGCTCGGCGTAGTCGGCGGCGTCGAAGCCGATGTTCCAGTAGAGCTGCTGCACGTGTATCCAGTGTGACAACACCGCTAGGCTTGCTGCATGACCACCGCCGCAGTGAGCCTTGAGCACCCATGGACCGAAGCCGAGCTGACCGAGCTTGCGCACCTCAAGACCGTGAACGAGCAACTGCCGGACGACTCTCCGCGTGCTCTGCTCTCAGTCCGCCTGTCCATCCTGACCGATGACACAACGTCTCCGGTCCGCCAGGAATTGGACCTCTGGCGCAAAGCAAATGACGACAGGGTCAGGGTTGTGGGTGTCGCGCGGGACCTGAACGTATCGGCTACGAAGGTTCCGCCGTGGAAACGTAAGGAATTGGGGAACTGGCTCAACGACCGGTCCCCGGAATTCGACGTCCTTATGTTCTGGAAGTTGGATCGCTTCGTTCGCCGCATCCTTGACCTACAAGTGATCATCAACTGGTGCCAGGAGTACGGAAAGAACCTTAAATCCCTTCACGACCCCATCGACCTATCCAGCACGATGGGTAAGACAATCATCTCTCTCATCGCTGGTATGGCTGAGATCGAAGCAGCGAACACGGGCATCCGGGTCGCATCCGTATGGCAGTACGCCAAGACCCAAGACACCTGGGTTATCGGTCGCCCCCCGTTTGGATACGCGACGGAGAAAAACAAGGGAGAAAAAGTCCGCCTGGTGATTGACCCTCTCGGATCTAAGGTCTTGCGTTGGGCTTATGGGGCGGCATTACGCGGTGTCTCCGCCTCGAAGACGGCCAAGATCCTCAACCGTGCAGGGGTCCCGGGCGCCAACGGGGGAAAGTGGACCTCAACAACGCTTCTGCTTCAGCTCCGCAATCCCGCCATTAAGGGACTACGGGTTGAGGTGGGCAGGAGGTCCGGGCGGAAGCGTTCCAGGGAAGTCCTCGACACCAAAGGAAATCCGATCAAGGTGGCTGACGCCATTCTGACCCCGGACGAGTTCGACGAACTCCAAGCCACTTTGGACCGAGCTAGCCGAACCAATGAGAATCCGTGGACGTCAGGGGCGACCAAGTTCCTTGGGGTGATCATCTGCCGCAACTGCAAGACCAACTACACCGTACGCACATCCACCAGCCGAGGAGTTCGGTACAAGTACCTTCGCTGTCGAGTATGTGGCGGTAAGGGAGCAAACCCTCAAGAGCTTTACTCGGCTCTCGTAGAAGCCGTACTTGAGGAACTTGGGGATCACCCGGTTGAGTACCGGGAGTACGCCCGTGGCGCAGAAAAGCGCGAACAACTACGCCAGGTGGAAGCATCCATCAAGTACTACATGGAAGGTCTCGCCCCAGGGGGCCGATTCGACCGAGGCGGGTTCGTCAAGGAAACCGCAGAGGAAACCCTTCAGTCCCTGCTTGATCAGATGGACGAAATCGACCCAGAAAGCACCAAGGACAGGTGGGTACTCACCCATGACGGTCGCACCTATCAAGAACAGTGGGAGACTGGAGGCATGGAAGCAATGTCTCGTGATCTTTTGCGCGCCGGAATCAAGTTTGAAGTGGCACACAACGATTCCAATGAACTTGAGGCGGACCTACTGATTCCCGAGGACGTGAAAGAGCGACTGGTAATCCGAGAGGACGCCTTCAAGACAGGCTTCTAAATACGGAAGAAATCCCGGCCCGCATGAGGGCCGGGATTTCTTCGCAGCAGGACCTCTTTACCCGTATGAGAGTCCTCTCTCCGCTCTCATTTACTCGATACACACGAACCGTCACGCGTTCGCCTAACTCAGCGGCTCTCCAAGGAGAAATCACTTCGTCGGGCCGTGGTTGCCTCCTTTTCTTCTCATTACTCACAGCCGCTCCCCCACATTCCCCCACTGCTGCGCGTCCTCCCGTGCCTCCCTGGACAGTCGGAGATTCTGCGCGTTGTCCTCGGCAATGCCGATAGCAAGGCCAGCCTCGCCGGGGGTATAGCCGGATCCGGCGTAGCGCCAGGCGGATTCGGAGACCGTGTCCGGGCTTGCCTCAGGCTTGCCGTTGCCCCGGCGGTGATCGGTTCGTTCCTCGCGCAGTGCGCCGTACGTGGTGGAGTAGCGGCGGGATTTGGTGAGGATGTGGCCCCGATAGCCGAGGCTGTGGGCCCAGGACCGCAGTCGGAGGTGTTCCAGTTCCGTCAGGCCGCCCAAGCGCCAGCAGGTGCCTATGAGGGCGCGTACGTGGCTGTTGGTGACCGCCGTACGGATGTCTTCCAGGTTGGTGACGCGGTAGTCCAGCCCGGCAGCCGTCTCCGCCGCGCCCTTGGTGACGTACTTGGCGACGTACCCGGCGACGGCCGCATCTGACTGCCCGTCACCATCGGCAGAAGTCCCGATGGGGTGGGCGTCGAACTGTGCACCCCAGCCGACCCGTTCCGTGCCGTATGCGCCGGAGTCCGGCACGGTGACGAAGGCGGCTGCCGCAGCCTGCTCAACACCGTCTAACAGCAGCTCCTCCGTTGCCCAGGCCGGGGCGGAGGAGCCGGGGCCGTCCGGGCCGTCCAGCCGCACGACGGCATGGAAGTGGACCGCCGCCCGCCGCTGGAACTCAGCAACCTTGGCGAACGACACCACCAGGTGGGCACCGAGCTTCGAGCGGGGAACTCCACCGGCCGAGGCGAGGTGGCGCCGTACGGCGGTGGTGAACCGGTCCCACAGCCGCCCGGCGTGCGCGTGCCACAGGACATGGCCGGTGTAGTCGTAGCAGTCCGGGCACAGTGGCATACCGGCCAGCGGGTCATCCTCGGCGTGGGCCAGGCCGCAGCCGAGCCGCCGCCCGTGCTCGCAGCGCGGTTCATCCCGGCGCGGGCGGCACGGGCCCCCGTCCAGCACCCGATGCACCGGCCCGAACGACGGAGCCGTCAGGGTCACGAACAGCCGAGGCCGGTCCTTCACCCCATCAGGCACACCCTTGCCGCCGGACAGGCCCGCACGGACGAGTTGGAAGGTGTCCCCGGCATACAGGCGAGAGCACGGCCCGCACACCGAGGCACGCCGGTTGCGGCAGCGCACGGCCAGCCGCTCACCAGGTTCCCCGCCAGTCGAATAGGACGAGATCACCTCTCCGGTTACGGCATCCCGGGTGACCGTGGAGCCGGACAGGTATCGGATTGGCACAGCCGCCAATCGCTTTGATCTGCTCCTGCCAGCGTGAAAAGAGCGGATCGTTGACGAGCCGTATAAGGTCACGGTCCGCCTCTGAGAGAGCTCGCAGACGTTGTTCGCGCGCCAGTGTGCCGAAAACCCCGCCCGGAGCGGACGAAACGGCGGACGGGCGGGTTTTGCGTGTGACGCTGTTGCTGTTGCCGGAATCGGCAGGCATGACGGGGCCTCCAGAGCCTCAAATCAGGAAGTAGGTATCGGGTGTTCATGACTTCTCTCCTTTGCGCTTACAGGGCGCTGATCCTGCATACGCCCTGGCCAGGCGCATCCAACTTGCCTTTGAATTATATCTGTTGCCACCGACAAAGGCCCGCGAAAATTCCATGACGGAGGCATACCGCTCACTCGGAGCGGGTTGTCAACTCAATTTCCCTCGGAGACCGGTACCTGATACCCCGTCAGGACTGGGGATGCGCGGGTCCAGTGATGGCGAGCCTGGCATGTCTGTCCAGCCGGTTACGCCAGGCGCCGTACGTCCAGCGGGAGACAGGAGCGGGAAGCAGTTCGGGACGTGGCGGAACCTGTCTTTACTTCTTCCAGGGCGCGCCTTCGGCGCGCCGCCGGAGCGGCTTGCCGCACCGGCCCGGCGTGCGGCCTCCGGCCGGTCCGGTCCGGGGCGCCACCGCCCCGGCGCACACCGGACGGGCCCAGAGGTGCGACAGGTCCAGTGCGCCCACCTCATCCCTCCTCTCTCTTGGACCGTGACCCACGGCTCACGACGTCCAACAGCTCAGCAACCGATCCCGGCCACGGCATCCCGCACCAGCCAGCCCAGGAGCCGCCTCACGCGCTTTCGGTCAGCGCGACCGCCCCCAGGATGCCGAGGCCGGGATCAACCCTCTCGGGCTGGGGCCGACGGCCTACGAGGTTTTTAGGCAGCCACCATGCGGCGAGCCTCGAAGAACAGGAGGCCGATCGGGCTATTGCGGGCAGGTCCCCAAGACTGCCCGATCCGCCGAGCAGCGTAAGGCCCCCTGTTCACTCGCCCCATGGCAGCTCCCGCCCAAAAGCCTCTACGGCCGGCGGCGTGCCCAGAGTGCGCCATTTCGACACTGCACGCACAGACATCAAAGAGCCCCGCCCGTTCCCCTGAGAAGAGGGAGTGGGCGGGGCAGCCGACACGCTGGACCTTGATTCGCCGTCGCTCAGCGGGCCGGGGTCTATTCCTCGCAAGTAACGCGAGCGTGGTCGGTTACAACTCTTCGAAAGAGGTCATGACCCGTGCGGCCAGTGTGTCGTAGGCACCAGTCCTGCGCCGATTCCTGGTCTTCCTGCGACCCGGAATTCTCGCCACAGCCAGACGCGACGCAGAACGCTTGAAAGATGCATCCGGATGCCGCCTCGTGCCGGATTGTGTGGCGAACGTACCGTAGAACGGCGCGGCTCATTCCCCCGCCCCCCGGGCCAAGGGAAGTACGTTCAAGAGCTTCACCGCCGAGCCGACCGGAAGGGCCCCGATCTCCACGTAAGCCCTTCCCTTACCAGTGACCAGGGCGCGCACCCATGTGGTCTCGTGCTCGGGGATTCCGGCGCGTTGCAGAGCCGTCCGCAAAAGCGCCGCCGTGTGCTCGGCCTCAGCACGCGCACTCTTGTACTCGACCATGGGGATCACCGCCCCTCCACCCCCTTCGGAGCACAAGCCACGTGCCAATAGGCCGCGATCGGAGCAGCGTCAAGGCGGGACAACATCCCCCGACGACAACTCTCAAGACTCTTGATCGGCTTACCGCACGCCGGGCAGGTTTCGCCAGACGGGGCGTAAGTCGTGTACTCCCACCGGCGCGCGTCGGTCTCGGGCCCCTGCATCGTGTTGCCCATGGTCGCCATCTCCTCGAATGAATCGATGGCACAACCATGAGCCGTCACAGTCTCCTGTGTCTGTGGCACTTTGACTGGCCGTCAGCGGAATGTGCCACACGTACTACAGAGGGAGCCCCACCACGTCGGCCATGGCGCGCATCTCGGCTGTCAACGTCCGCCGCCCCTTGATCACCCGCCCGAGGACGTCACGGGCGTATCGCTGGTTTGGCAACCACTCCGGGCTACCAGCCTTGATCTGTTCCAACTTGCCGAATGCGTCTCCGTAGTTACCCGTCTTGGCATAAGCGTCAGCGACATCGAGCAAGTGACGGTTACGGTTGTTCGACGTGGGCCTGAGACCGAAGACGGGTACGCGCTCAGCGATGCGAAGCACCATATCGGGCCGGTCGATCACGCCAGCGTTCTCGGCAGCCTTGAGTTTGACCGTGGTCGGTCCGAACGTCCGCAGAAAGTCGTTCTCCGGGGCGTATTCCCGTCCCAGCGCGATGGCTGCCGCTGTTGCGAGTCTCAGGGCGTCTTCTGCATCTCCGGGCTGTGAGTTGCGGACGGCAGCAGCAGACACACGTAGCAGCATCCACCCCCACGTAGACAGCTCTCCGGGGGTTGCACGGGACATGCGAGGCTCAGTCTCGTCGGCCCATTTGACAGCAAGGTCGTATGCCTTACCCAACTCACCCTGACGCAGCAACAGCCAGCACAGCGTGTTGACCGTAGCGGCACTCTCCAAACGGTCCGCCGCATCGTCAAGGGCACGTTCCAGGGCCACCTCAGCGGCCCTGAACTGCCTGGTTTGGACCATGAGCCACCCGGCAAGCTGCAAGAGCCGTACACGGACACTACGTCCTTCGGGGCCAAGTGCTTCGGCGTCCCGCAGCAACGGGGGCAACATCACGGACAGTGCGGTGAAATGATCACCCGAGAACAGCGGTTCCGTCTCCCTCAGGGCGGCTTGCACACCCCTAAGGGTGGGAAGTTCATCGTCCACGGCCAGAACGATCGGCGGACGCTCCAGGGCGTTCCTGACTGCGGACCAGCGGTCGGTGGTGCCCGCGTCGGGATCCTCGGGATTGCGATCCTCCGCAAGTCGCATCGTCGGCACTCTCAGCGCATGCGCCAGCTTGCGCAGCGTCTCCAGCCGTGCCGACTCCCGTTCGCCTTGTTCAAGCTTCCGGATAGCCGAGAGCGACACTCCCGACGCATCCGCCAACTCGCGCTGAGACAGCCCGCGACGCTTGCGGACTTCCTTGACCCTCTGCCCCGCAGTACTCATGGATCGAGCGTACGACGCTGGCCGACTTCCGGGTACCTGGGCGCCCCGGCTTCATGACCCCGCCCCGTACAGCTTTGACCGTTCCCTTCTCTTCTGACAACGACCTTGATGGGAGCAGCCCCCGGGCCTTTCCGGGGCAACGGAGTTACCTCCCCCGGTTCTGTGGGCTCCGGCCGGGGAACTACACCAGTTCTAAACAACACGCCACGTATGCGTGCTTGGTCCTGCTCGCTGTGCTGCTCAAGGAGTTTAGCCAACAGGGCGTATGGGCCATCGAGATCTGTACCCATGTTGTCCGTCATCGCGGCGCCTTCGCTGGCCGCTGATAGTGATCGGCAATCACACGTGCCATCGCGCCGATCTTGTCCGCCGCAACATCCTTGGCAGCGAAGAAGACGTGGCCCTGCACTTCCGGGTACTGCGCGGCGAGCGCGAGATGCCGGGACAGTTCAGCCGGGTCGTGCCACGGCGCAGGCTGCTCCGGATCTCCAGCCTTGTACAGAGCTTCACCGATGTAGAGCTTCGTTTTCGTGCCCCTCGCCACCTCTGCCCACCAAGGCACAAGCACTGCATAATTTGCCGGAACCTGCTGGTCAAGAGGTTGTGCCGACCAATACAGCTGCGGGACGATGTAGTCGATCCAGCCCTCCCGCACCCAGGTGCGGGTGTCCGCGTACAGGTCGTCGTACGACTGCACGCCCGCCCGGGTGTCGGAGCCACTGCTGTCGTCGGCGGCGTTGCGCCACACGCCGAACGGGCTGATCCCGAACTGGGTACCGGGCCTGATCTGCCGGATCCGCGCGGCCGTCTCGCGCACCAGCTTGTCGATGTTGTCGCGGCGCCAGGCCGCGCGGTCGTCGAAGGAGCCGCCGTACCTGTCGTACGCGGCGTCGTCGTCGAAGCTCTGCCCGGCGACCGGATACGGGTAGAAGTAGTCGTCGAAGTGGACGGCGTCCACCGGGTACCTGGCCACCGCGTCGAGCATCGCGTCCTGCACGAAGGCGCGGACCTGCGGCAGGCCGGGGTTGTAGTAGAGCTTGCCGTCGTAGCGCACCACCCAGTCGGGGTGCTTGCGGGCCGGGTGCGAGGCGGTGAGCTTCGCCGGGTCAGCGTGGTTGGCGATCCGGTACGGATTGAACCAGGCGTGCAGCTGCAGCCCGCGGGCGTGGGCCTCGGTGACGGCGGTGCCCAGCGGGTCCCAGCCCGGGGACCCGCCCTGGGTGCCGGTCAGGCACTTGGACCAGGGTTCGTGGGGCGAGGGCCACAGCGCGTCCGCCGTGGGCCGTACCTGGAGGATCACCGTGTTCAGGCGGTCGCGGACGGCCCGGTCCAGGTAGGCGATCAGTTCCTTCTGCTGCTGGCCGGCGCTCAGGCCGGGCTTCGACGGCCAGTCGCGGTTGTCGACCGTCGCCAGCCAGACTCCCCGCAGCCCGCCGCCGGCCCGCGCGCCCGGTGCCCCCGCCGCGCCCGCGGCCCCATCCAGCTGCGGTCGGCTGCCCGGGGCCGCCGCCGCGCCTGGCGCCGTCACCAGCGCCGACAGCGCCACCGCCGCGAACGTCCGCCGTGACACTCGCCTCATCGTCACTCCCCCACGCCCTGTGGATCCTTGCCGTCACGGATCGTACGGGCCCCGGGATGTCCGCCCGAACAATCGATCACCGATACTTGACTGAAACGTGCACGATCGGAGCAGGCGCCGACCAGCGGGCGGCGCGCCGGCCGTGGAACAGCGAAAGGGACGATGTGACGGGCAGCTCAGATATCGCACGTGTCGGGGTGATCGGCTGCGGTCAGATGGGGGCGGGGATCGCCGAAGTCTGTGCCCGGGCCGGACTGGACGTCAAGGTCGCGGAGACCACCGGAGAGGCCCTGGAGTTCGGCCGCACCCGGCTGTTCAACTCCCTGGCCAAGGCCGCCGAGCGCGGCAAGATCAGCGAGGCGGACCGGGACGCCGCGCAGGCGTCCCTCGGCTTCACCACCGACCTCGGTGAGCTGTCGGACCGCGACCTGGTCATCGAGGCCGTCGTGGAGAACGAGCAGGTGAAGACCGAGATCTTCCAGGTGCTCGACCAGGTGGTGACCCGGCAGGACGCGATCCTCGCCTCCAACACCTCCTCCATCCCGCTGGTGAAGCTCGCGGTCGCCACGTCACGCCCCGACCAGGTGGTCGGCATCCACTTCTTCAACCCGGCCCCGGTGCAGCAGCTCGTCGAGCTGATCCCGGCGCTCACCACCTCCGAGGGCACGCTCAGCCGGGCGCAGCTGTTCGCGGAGAAGGTGCTCGGCAAGCACGCCATCCGCGCCCAGGACCGGTCCGGCTTCGTGGTCAACGCGCTGCTCGTGCCGTACCTGCTGTCCGCGGTCCGCATGTTCGAGTCCGGCATCGCGGGCCGCGAGGACATCGACAACGGTATGGAGCTGGGCTGCGCCCACCCGATGGGCCCGCTGAAGCTGTCCGACCTGATCGGCCTGGACACCATCGTCTCCATCGCCGACTCGATGTACGAGGAGTACAAGGAGCCGCTGTACGCCGCTCCCCCGCTGCTCCAGCGCATGGTCGAGGCGGGCCGCCTGGGCCGCAAGACCGGCTCGGGTTTCTACACCTACGGCTGATTACCCGCAGCGACGTCGGACGGGCCCGGCAACCGGATTCGTGGATTCGGTGCCGGGCCCGCGCGTTTCACACTCCGTGTGCGTACCGGACCCGCGTATGCCCTTCACACACGCTCCCCACGTGCCCACCAGGCGAGTTGACTCCTCATGCGCATGCAAGGGATGCGGAACCCCCCGTTCGACTACGGAAAGGAGTGGGCCCGTGACCGCCGAACCGAAGCATCCCGTGGTCCATGGAGAACTCGCAGAGTTACGGCGCCGCCTCGACGTGGCCTATGCACGTGTCGAGGGCGGCCTGGCGCTGCTCAGCCATCGCACCGAGGAGACCGCCAAGGAACTGGACGATCTGAACACCCGGATGACCTCGCTGGAACACACCCGCTGGCCGCTGTCCTCGGTCGCCGCCCTCACGTCCCTGGGCGCAGTCGTCGTGACGGTCTGGCAACTCCTGTCCCGCTGAGCGGACCGGACGGATTCCACTGCCGCCGAGCCCGGAGCGGGGCCCGGGCGCTGGGCCGGAGGGACGCTGCCGAACCGACGCGGACTTCGCCCGAGCCGCTCAGTCACCGGCACTCCTGAGATGGTGCAGCAGCAGTAGCGCGGCCGCCATGTTGGCGGCCGGGACCTCGCCGCGGGCGATCATGTCGGGGACGAGCTTGAGCGGGACCCATTCCCGGCGGTCCGACTCGAAGTCGTCCACGGGGTGTCCGACGTACTCACCCTCGTCGGCCCAGTAGACGTGGTGCCGCGCGTCGGTGAGACCGTTGGACGGCTCCACGGTCATCAGATGGTGCAGGGGTCCCGGCCGCCAGCCGGTCTCCTCCTCCAGTTCCCTGGCCGCCGCGTGGGCGATGTCCTCGCCGTCCTCCACGACTCCCGCGGCGAGTTCCCAGCCCCAGCTGTCCGTGATGAACCGGTGGCGCCACAGCAGGAGTACCTCGCCTGCCTCGTTCACCACCGTCGCCACGGCCACGGGCCGCAGCCTTATCAGGAAGTGGTCGAGGTGCCGGCCGTCCGGCAGCTCGACATCTGCGAGATTGACGCTGAACCAGCGGTTTGCGTACACAGTTTGTTCGTTCTGTTTCATCCACTGCACGGTTCTGCCACCTTCCGCCGAGTAAGTGGCAATATCGCAGCAGCGGCAGGGGGCGGCCTACAGGGGCACGCGCAGCGCTCCGTCGATGAGTTCGGCGGCTTCGGCTGTTCCGGCACAGCCGCTGCGCGCCAGGTGTTCGCGCACCGCACGCAGTCTGTCCCGCAGCCGCTGGGACTCCATGCCCCGGGCCTGCTCCGCCATCTGCACCGCCGTGGCCACCGCGGTGTCGGCATTGCCCCGGCGGAGTTCGATCGTGCTGAGCATGGCCAGCCGGTGCACCCGGCCCCGGTCGTGCGCCGGATTGCCCACGGCGGCCGCGGCGTGCTCCCGGGCCGCCGCCAGCTCACCCAGACTGAGCAGCGCCTCGGCCACCTGGACGTTGACGAGGCCCGGCTGGACATAGCCGGTCTCGTCGGGTTCGTGTCCGCGCCGGATGCGTTCAGCGGCCGTCTCGGCCCGCCGGATGCAGGACAGGGCGCTCGTGCCGTCGCCCAGGTGGGCGTACGCCTTGGCCTGCATCGCGTACAGGTCGGAGGCCAGGGCGGGGGTGATGTGCTTGCCCGCGGCGCGCAGCGCGGCCTCCGCGAAGGCCACGGCCTGCCGGAACTCCCGCATGAACAGCGCCTGGTTGACCAGGAGCGCGATGATGTACGCCCCGAGTCCGCGGTCGCCGCTGGCCTTCGCCAGCCTGAGCGCCTGGTGGAAGTAGCGCTGGGCGAGTCCGTGCGCGTCGGAGTCGTAGGCGCAGATGCCCGCGATCGCCACCAGTCCGCCGGTGGCCCGGTGCAGTTGCCGGCCGGTGGCGTCGGCGTAGCTGCCGCGCAGCAGCGGGGCCGCCTCGGCGTTCAGGAAGCCGACGATGCGGGTGCGGGTCGCGACGCCGCCGGCCTTGCGGTACATCTGCTCGTAGTGCGCGCGGGCGGCGCGCAGCGTGTCGAGGTCGCCGGCGGTGACCCGGTGCCTGCCGCCGCGTGAGACGTCCACGTCCTCGGGCGGGTTCTCCCACTCCCAGACGGGCATCACCGCGGGCGTGCCGGTGACGGCGGGGGCGCCGAGCACATGCGGACGCTGCTGTTCGTCGGAGCGCCACAGCGCGGTGGCGCGCTCGACGAAACCGGACAGCGCGGTCGCGTGCGGGGTCGAGGGCCCGCCCGGGACGCCGAGGCCGATGTCGTCGAGGGTGACGGGCCGGTGGAGGCGGGCGGCGAGCACCTCGCAGATCAGGTCGGGCACCTGACCGCGGGGCCGCTGGCCCTTCAACCACCGGGCGACGGCGGTGTGTTCGTAACGGAGCGCGAGGCCCCGTGTCCGGCCCGCCTGGTTGACGTGGGCGGCGAGACCTGCGTGCGAGATCCCGGCCTCGTCCAGGATCGCGTCGAGCAGAGTGTTGGGCTGCATGGATGCCCCCCGGTGGCCTGGTGTCGACAGCGTAGTGCGTACGAGTTCACACGGGGTGTGAACGGAGTGCGCGAATCCGGGCGGTACGCGCGCTGTCGCGGAGAGTGGTGTGCCGGTTGACTGAAATGCCTCGCAAGAGGCCGGCCGGGCCGCCGGCTCCCCCTCGTACAGTACGGCGGCCTGGCCCGGCGGCTCATGCCGTGGGCCGGCTGTGCTGGGGCGGCTGCCGGTCGGCGCCGCCGGGACTGGCCCCCTGCGACAGGCTCAGCCGGGCTTCGCTCCGGTCGTTGCACAGGACCAGCACGGCGATGTCGTCCGTCGGCGTTCCGGAGATGTGCCGGTGCAGGGACGCGAGGACCGTGCGCAGGATCGACTGGGCGGAGACCGGGTGGTCGCGGGCCGCCTCGGTCAGGGCCCCGGAGAGGGAGAAGAACCGGCCCTGTGCGTCCCGCGCGTCCTCCGCCCCGTCCGTGTACAGGACCAGGGACTCACCGGCGAGCAACTGACCGCAGAGTACGGGGCCCACGTCACCCGGCAGCGGGAACGGACCGAGGGGCGGCAGGGGTTCGGCGCGGGCGAGCGGCTCGACACCGTGGTCGCCGAGCAGATACGGCCAGGGGTGCCCGCAGCTCAGCGCCCGCAGTTCGCCGTCCGGGCAGATCTCCAGCAGCAGGACGGTGACGAACTCCTCGGCGACCGGGTTCTCGGGGTCCTGACCGGCCGAGGGGTGTTCGGCGCGGGCCCGCTCCCGCAGATGGCGGGCCAGGGCCCGGTCCAGGCGGCGCAGCACCCGGCCGAGGTCCGGCTCGTCGTGGACGGCCTCGCGGAAACTGCCGAGGACGGCCGCGGCAGTGGTGAGGGCGGCGAGACCGTGCCCGCGTACGTCGCCCATCACCACCCGGACTCCGTGCTCGGTGGCGACCGCCTCGTACAGGTCGCCGCCGATGGCTGCGCTGCGGTCGGCGGACAACTGGGCGGCGGCGACCCGGAGGCCGTCGAGCCGGGCCGGCGGGGGCCGCAGCAGCGCGCTCTGGGCGGCGCCCGCGACCTTGCGGACCTGCCGCAGTTCGCGCACCAGGGCCCGGCGGACATGGACCACCAGGCCGGTGCCGACCGCGAAGAACACGGCACTGGTGACGATCCGCGCGCCGAACCCGTTCTGCTGGGCGAGCGGACAGGCCAGTTTGTAGGCGATGGCCGCGCCGCCCCAGAGCGTGGGCAGCGTCAGGGCTCGGGCGCGGCACAGACCGCGCCGCCCGGCCCCTTCGGCGACTCCTCGTCGTGTGGGTGCCCGCGCCTTGATACGGATCATGCCGATGCCCCCATGGAATACCCGACAGAGCAGACGGACCGACCCCGAAAGGCCGGTCCGATTCTGTCGACGGCATGGCCCGGAAAGACCAGATCACCGGCAGTTCCCACCCGAACGAGTGAGCCCACTCCGGTCTACCCGCATTTATGCAGGCAGCAGCGCCGCGAAGGGGCGCGGGGAGCTGCGGTTCCCCCCAGTTCGAGCTACGTCGAGACCTTGGTGGAACAAGTGGCCATGACACGGTGACAGGCGAACAACGGCCCACCACGCGCACCCTGGCGGCGCAGCCCCCGCCGTAGCACTCAGCCCCGCAGCACCGCCCCCACACGCCCGCCGGCGAGGGCGACCGCCGCGTCCCGTGCGGCCGACGCCTCGTCCACCGTCAGCGTGCGGTCCGCCGCGCGGAAGCGCAGCGCGTACGCCAGCGACTTCTTGCCCGCGCCGAGCTGCTCGGCGTTCTCGTAGACGTCGAACAGCCGGATGGACTCCAGGAGTTCACCCGCCCCCTCGCGCAGTGCGGCCTCGACGTCGGTGCTCGGCACACCGGTGTCGACCACCAGGGCGACGTCCTGGGTGGCCACCGGGAAGGCCGAGATGCGCGGGCCCTGCACGAGCGGGGTCCCCGCCTGCTCCAGGACGTCCAGGTCCAGCTCCATCGCGCAGCTGCGCTCGGGCAGCCCCAGCGTCTTCAGGACACCGGGGTGCAGCTCTCCCGCGTAGCCGATGACCCGCTCGGCGCCGTCGACGACGACCGCCAGTTCGGCGCAGCGCCCCGGGTGCCAGGGCCCGTACTGCCCCTTGCGGACGATCAGGTCGGTCCCGGTCTCGCGGGCGAGCAGACGCGCGGCCTCGACGGCGTCCGCCCAGTCGGCCGGGCGGCCCTTGCCCCACCAGCCGGCCTGCTCGCGGGCGCCGGCGAGGACGACGGCGGCGTGCCGCGGCTGCTCGGGCAGCGCCAGGTCGAGGGAGGCGATCTCCGCGTCGGTGGGCCGCCGGTCGACGGGCAGCCGGACGGCGACCGCCCGCTCCGCACGCGGCTCGAAGACCAGCCCGGTCTCGAACAGCGCCAGGTCGTGCGAGCCGCGGCCGTCGTTGCGGCGCAGCGCGCCGAGCAGGCCCGGCAGCAGCATCGTGCGCAGCGCGGGCTCCTCGTCGGAGAGCGGGTTGACCAGCTTGACCACCCGGCGGTTCGGGTCGTCGGCCGCGAGGTTGAACTGGTCGAAGACCTGCTCGCCGATGAACGGGTAGCTCAGCGCCTCGACATAGCCCGCGCCGGCCAGCGCGCGCCCGGCCCGGCGGTACAGCCGCTGCCGTTCGGTCAGGCCGAGGCCCGCCGGGGGCTTGGGCAGCGTCGAGGGCAGGTTCTCGTAGCCTTCGAGGCGGATGACCTCTTCCGCCAGGTCGTTCGGGTCGGTCAGGTCGGACCGCCAGGACGGCACGGTGACGACCAGCTCGTCCGGCCCGCCCGTCTCCCGGCCGCCGGTCCCCGTCCCGTTCCACGCGGCGGAATCCCCGAAGACGTCGCAGCCGATCTCCTGGAGCCGGCGGACGACCGTCTCCCGGCCGTACTCGACGCCCGCGACGCGGTCCGGGTGGTTCACCGGGATGGTGATGGTGCGCGGTGCGGACGGCGCGACGACCTCGGTGACACCGGCGTCCGCGGTACCGCCCGCGAGCAGCACCAGCAGGTCGACCGTGCGCTGGGCGGCGGCGGACGCGGCCTGCGGGTCGACGCCCCGTTCGAAGCGGCGCGACGCCTCGGAGGACAGCTTGTGGCGGCGGGCCGTGCGCGCGATGGAGATCGCGTCGAAGTGCGCGGCCTCGACGACGACCTCGGTGGTGGTGCCGTCGGTGTCGTCGATCTCCGTGTTGGCGCCGCCCATGACACCGGCCAGGCCGATCGGACCGCGGTCGTCGGTGATGACCAGGTCCTCCGCGTCGAGGGTGCGGGTCACCCCGTCGAGCGTGGTCAGCTCCTCGCCCGGCTCGGCCCGGCGCACGCCGACCGTGCCCTGGACGCGGGAGCGGTCGTAGGCGTGCAGGGGCTGGCCCAGCTCCAGCATCACGTAGTTGGTGATGTCCACGGCCAGCGAGATCGGGCGCATGCCGGCCTTCTGGAGGCGCCGCTTGAGCCAGATCGGGGAGCGCGCCTCCGGGTCGAGGCCGGTCACGGTGCGGGCGGTGAAGCGGTCGCAGCCGAGGCTGTCGGCGACCTGGACCGGGTAGCCGAAGGCGTTCGCGGCGGGTACGTCGAGCAGCGCGGGGTCGAGCAGCGGCAGGCCGTAGGCGATCGCCGCCTCGCGGGCGACGCCGCGCAGGGACAGGCAGTAGCCGCGGTCGGGCGTCACCGCGATGTCGAGGATCTCGTCGACCAGTTGCAGCAGTTCGATGGCGTCGGAGCCGACCTCGCACTCCGGCGGCAGCACGATGATGCCCTGGGAGCTGTCGTTGCCCATGCCCAGCTCGTCGCTGGAGCAGATCATGCCGTGTGAGACCTTGCCGTACGTCTTGCGCGCGGCGATCGCGAAGCCGCCGGGCAGCACGGCGCCGGGCAGCACCACGACGACCTTGTCACCGACGGCGAAGTTGCGGGCGCCGCAGACGATCTCCTGGGGTTCGCCGGTTCCGTTGGCCTGGCCGACGTCGACGGTGCAGAACCGGATCGGCTTCTTGAAGCCCTCCAGTTCCTCGATGGTCAGCACCTGGCCGACGACGAGCGGCCCCTTGAGGTCGGCGCCGAGCTGCTCGACGCTCTCGACCTCCAGGCCGACCGA
Organism: Streptomyces sp. NPDC006012; assembly: GCF_042871185.1. Classification (NCBI taxonomy): domain Bacteria; kingdom Bacillati; phylum Actinomycetota; class Actinomycetes; order Kitasatosporales; family Streptomycetaceae; genus Streptomyces; species Streptomyces sp. NPDC006012. The sequence goes on along the minus strand of NZ_JBIAIE010000005.1, from coordinate 212,083 downwards.
GATCAGCTTCTCCTGGACGTCACGGCCGGTCTGAGTCGCCGGCAGCTCGACGTACTCCCGCAGCCACGAAAGCGGGACCCGCATCAGATCTCCATCCCGAACGGCCGGGTGAACCGGACGTCACCCTCGACCATGTCTCGCATGTCTTCGACGTTGTGGCGGAACATCAGCATCCGTTCGATGCCGAACCCGAAGGCGAATCCGCTGTACTTCTCGGGGTCGACGCCGCAGGCGACGAGCACCCGCGGGTTGACCATGCCGCAGCCGCCCAGCTCGATCCAGCCTTCGCTGGAGCAGGTGCGGCAGGGCCGGTCGGGGTTGCCGACGGACTCGCCCTTGCAGACGTAGCAGAGCATGTCCATCTCGGCGGACGGCTCGGTGAAGGGGAAGTAGTTCGGCCGGAGCCGGGTCTTCATGTCCCCGCCGAACAGGGAGCGGACCATGTGGTCGAGGGTGCCCTTGAGGTCGGCCATGGTCAGGCCCTCGTCGACGGCCAGCAGCTCGATCTGGTGGAAGACCGGGGTGTGCGTGGCGTCCAGCTCGTCGGTGCGGTACACCCGGCCGGGGCAGACGATGTAGACGGGGGGCTCGCGGTCGAGCAGGGAGCGGGCCTGCACCGGCGAGGTGTGGGTGCGCAGCACGACCCCGGACTCGCCGTGGTCGCCCTTGGGACCCTCGACGAAGAACGTGTCCTGCATCTGCCGGGCCGGGTGGTCCGGGGTGAAGTTCAGGGCGTCGAAGTTGAACCACTCCGCCTCGACCTCGGGGCCCTCGGCGATCTCGTAGCCCATGGAGACGAAGACGTCCGCGACCCGCTCCATGAACGTGGTCAGCGGGTGCCGCGCGCCGGCCGGTACCCGGTCGTAGGGCAGCGTGACGTCGACCGACTCCTCGACCAGGACGCGGGCGTCCCGTTCCGTCTCCAGTGCGCTCTGGCGGGCGGCGAGCGCCTTGTTCACCGCGCCGCGGGCCTGGCCGACGCGCTTGCCGGCGTCGGCCTTGGCGTGCGGCGGCAGGGCGCCGATCTCGCGGTTGGCGAGGGCCAGCGGGGAGGCGGGGCCGGTGTGGGCGACCTTGGCCTCGTGCAGGGCGTCGAGGGAGTCCGCGGCGGCGAAGGCGGCGAACGCCTCGTCCCGCATGCGCTCGATCTCTTCCGGTTTCAACGCCTCGACCTCGACCGGGTCGTACGACTTATTCGGTGCCGACATCTCTTCCCGTGCTTCCGATTGGCTGGCTGAAGGTCCCCGTCACGGCTCGTGGAGGAACCGTCCGGCGATCCTGGGAGGGATCGGTACGGTCCCCGGGACACAAAGGTGCCAAAGGCCGAGTCTAACGGGAGAGGGGAATGCGGATGCGCCCGCGGGCACAGGAGGCCGGCCCTATCCGACGCTGCGTGGCAGCTCGAATGCGAAGGCCGGGATGCTCGCGGGCAGGATAAATCGGAATTCCGCGCCGCCGCCGGGGGCGCGGCCGACCGTGATGGTCCCGCCGTGGGCCTCGACGATGCCCTTGACGATGTAGAGCCCGAGGCCGGTGCCGCCGCGCTTGCTGCCCCGCCAGAAGCGGGTGAAGACGCGGTTCATGGACTCCTCCGGGATGCCGGTGCCCTCGTCGCTCACGGTGACCGACGTGCCGGCGTCCTCTTCTTCTTCGCGGGCGGACGCGGCGGGCGTGATGTCAATGGTGACGGTTCCCTCGCCGTGCCGCACGGCATTTTCGACGAGGTTGCTGAGCACCTGGTCGACCTTGTCGGGGTCGGCCCACAGGGCGGGCAGCGGCTGCTCGATGCGCAGCAGGAACCGGTCGGCGGGCTGGCCGGCGGCGACGTACGCCTGGATGTGCCGTCCCACGGCCGCCCCCATGTCGACGGGCTGGCGGCGCACCTCCAGCCGTCCGGAGTCGATGCGGGAGATGTCGAGCAGTTCGGCGATGAGCCGGGTGACGCGGTTGGCGTCCGCGTCGACGGTCTCCAGCATCAGCCGCTTCTGGTCGTCGGTGAACCTCTCCCACTTGGCGAGGAGGGTGGCGGTGAAGCCCTTGACGGAGGTGAGCGGGGAGCGCAGTTCGTGCGCGACGGTGGCGATCAGTTCGGCGTGGCTGCGCTCGGTGCGGCGCCGGGCCTCGGTGTCACGCAGGCAGACGACGACGCGGCGGACGGGTCCGGTGGGCTCACCGCGCACGTACCGCGCGGAGACCAGGACCTCCCGGCCGCCGGGCAGCAGCAGATTCCGTTCCGGCTGGCGCACCCGGATGGCCAGCCCGCCGTACGGATCGGTGAGCTGCCACCAGCGGCGTCCCTCCAGGTCCTCTAATGGCAGGACCTTCTCCAGCCGGCGGCCGACGGCGTCCTTGGGGCGTACGGCGGTGATCCGGGCGGCGGCCGAGTTGAAGCAGACGACGAGCCCGTGCTCGTCGGCGACCACGAGGCCGTCGGGCAGGTCGTCGGGGTCGATGCCGGGTCCGGCGAGACCACCGTGGCGGGGCGCGGGCACCCGCCGTACGTCCCGGCCTCCCGGAGCACTGCTCGTGCCGACACTCATCCCCGTACTCCACCTCTCAGCCGGCCTGGGCACCTCGCCGCTCCGGCGGTGCCGGGAACTCGGGGCGTGTCCCAGGCGGGCCACCCTACTAGCTCACAGTGACGCAGCGGCACCCTCCGGAGGCGCGCTGTGCACGGGCCGAGGCATACAGACAGACGGCTGCGGCGGTCGCGAGGTTCAAGCTCTCGGCCATTCCGTGGATGGGAACGCGGACGACGGCGTCCGCGAGCGCCCGGGTCTCCTGCGGCAGCCCCCATGCCTCGTTGCCGAACACCCACGCCGTGGGTCCGCCCATGCTGCCCTTGTCGAGTTCGTCGTCGAGGTCGTCCGGGCCCGCGCCGTCGGCGGCGAGAACGCGGACCCCGGCGCCCTTGAGCCCGGCGACGGCCTGTTCCACGGGGACGCCGACGGCGACGGGCAGATGGAACAGGGAGCCGACGGAGGCGCGCACGGCCTTGGGGTTGTAGACGTCGACGGAGGCGTCGGTGAGCACGACGGCGTCGGCGCCGGCCGCGTCCGCGCAGCGCAGCACCGTTCCGGCGTTGCCGGGGTCGCGCACGTGCGCGAGGACGGCGACGAGGCGCGGTCCGGTCGCGAGGATCTCCTCGAAGGGGGTGTCGAGGAAGCGGCAGACACCGACCAGGCCCTGCGGGGTGACGGTGGTGGCGATGTCGGCGATCACCTCGTCGGAGGCGAGGTGCACCCGGGCGCCGGCGGCCCGGGCCGCGGCCACGATGCCGGCGTGCCGCTCAGCGGCCTCGCCGGTGGCGAAGAGTTCGACGAGGGTCGCCCGTCCGGCGGCCCGGTGTGCCGCCGCCTCCCGTACGGCCTGTGGCCCTTCGGCGAGGAACAGTCGCTCCTTGCCCCGGAAGTTCCGCCGGGCCAGCCGCCGGGCGGCCGCCACACGGGCGGAACGGGGGGAGATCGGCTCGTCAGCGGCGGGGGCCATGGAGGTTCACCTTCGATGTGCTACCCGCCGGGGCCGTTCGGCCGTCACGGCGGACTGGGAGCCCCGGCGGCCTTCGGGCCGTGCGGGGAGGTGCCGCGGCGCGTGGCGTGTCCGGTACGGCAACGGCAGGACCCGCAGGCTTGCTGCCTACGGGTCCTCAAAGTCACGTCGGCCGGCGCCGGCGCAGCGTCAGGCGGCCTTCGGCGCGTTGACGTCCGCCGGCAGCGCCTTCTGCGCGACCTCGACGAGGGCGGCGAAGGCGCCCGCGTCGTTGACCGCCAGCTCGGCCAGGATCTTGCGGTCGACCTCGACGTTCGCAGCCTTCAGACCCTGGATGAAGCGGTTGTAGGTGATGCCGTTGGCGCGGGCAGCGGCGTTGATGCGCTGGATCCACAGCTGCCGGAAGTCGCCCTTGCGCTTCTTGCGGTCGTTGTAGTTGTAGACCAGCGAGTGGGTGACCTGCTCCTTGGCCTTGCGGTACAGGCGCGAACGCTGACCGCGGTAGCCGGAGGCCTGCTCGAGGATCGCCCGGCGCTTCTTGTGGGCGTTGACTGCCCGCTTGACGCGTGCCACTTGTTAACTCCTTGTAGCGGGGCCGTGGGGGTACGCACACGGCCCGGAAACGGCTGGGTCCCGGTCCTGACGCGGAGCGCTCGGCTGCGAGCGCCCGTGCGTCACTTGCCGAGAAGCTTCTTGATCTTCTTGGCGTCGCCCGGGGCCATCTCGGCGTTGCCGGTGAGGCGGCGCGTCACACGGGACGACTTGTGCTCAAGCAGGTGGCGCTTGCCGGAGCGCTCACGGAGCACCTTGCCCGAGCCGGTGATCTTGAAGCGCTTGCTGGCACCGCTGTGCGTCTTGTTCTTCGGCATAGCGCCGTTCTCTCCTCGTCGGTGGCGCTCCGGTGCCCGGTCACGAAAACCGGGCACGGTGGAGCGTCGCTCTTGTTTCGGTTGTGTCCTGGGACTCGCGTCCCGGGTAAGGCTCCGGGGTTCGGAGTTCCGTACGCCCCATGGGGGTCGTACCTCCGGACCGCCGGGTGTCGCCCCCGGGCCTGCGGCCCTGGGGATCACGCCTCGGCAGGCTCCTCGGCGGGCGCCTCCTGCGGGGAGGCGGCCGTGCGGCCCTGGCGCTCGGCCTTGCGGGCCTCCTGCGCCTGGCGGGCCTCGGCCATCGCCTCGGTCTTCTTCTTGTGCGGACCGAGAACCATGATCATGTTGCGGCCGTCCTGCTTCGGGTTGGACTCGACGAAGCCGAGGTCCTGGACGTCCTCCGCGAGCCTCTGCAGCAGTCGGTAGCCCAGCTCGGGGCGGGACTGCTCGCGGCCACGGAACATGATCGTGATCTTGACCTTGTCGCCCTGCTTGAGGAACCGGACGACGTGACCCTTCTTGGTGTCGTAGTCGTGCGGGTCGATCTTCGGCCGGAGCTTCATCTCCTTGATGACCGTGTGCGCCTGGTTCTTGCGCGCCTCACGGGCCTTCATGGCCGACTCGTACTTGAACTTCCCGTAGTCCATGAGCTTGCACACGGGCGGACGGGCGTTCGCCGCGACCTCGACCAGGTCCAGGTCGTACTCCTGCGCAAGCTCCAGTGCCTTCGCAAGCGGCACGATGCCGACCTGCTCGCCACTGGGACCGACAAGTCGCACCTCGGGAACGCGAATCCGGTCGTTGATGCGGGGCTCGGCGCTGATGGATCCTCCTCGGTAGCACCACGCGACGGTCTGGCGGACAGCCGCGTAACGTCTGTTTTCGTGAGACCTAACCGCGCCGAAGCAGAAAAAATGCCCCGGACGATCACATGCGGGGCTCCTTGCACTACCGGAGCACCGTCGCGATGATCGCGGGGCGCTATCGGGCGACTCCGTTCGTATGCAACGACGTCGATCGCCTGACCGGATGACCCGCCGCCCCACAGGGCGGTCAGGTGGGAGATCGGAGCCTCCACTTGTAGGCCGGGCACAGTCGTGTCCGGCCGGTCGTCCCCTCAGGCTAGCAGCTCGCCACGGGAACGGCGAACCGAGGCCGGGCGGGGCCGGGCACCCTGCGGGGAGCGGCAGCACCTATCGTGTCCCGCATGAGTGAGACCTCCCCCTCCGGCCCTGCCGAGCAGCCCGACTTCGACGAGATGGCGCGTGACATCGCCGAGGTCCCCGCGGTCGAGGTGATCGTGACGGTCGCCGTCAACCTGATGAGCGCCGCGGCCGTCAAGCTCGGGCTGACGGAGGAGGGCGACAAGTACAAGGACCTGGACGAGGCCCGCAAACTGGTGACCGCCCTCGCCGGTCTGCTGGACGCGAGCGCGACCGAGATCAGCTCCTTCCACGCGGCGCCGCTGCGCGACGGCCTGAAGTCGCTGCAACTGGCCTTCAGGGAAGCCTCGATCGTCACGGACGAGCCCGGCCAGGGCCCCGGCGAGAAGTACACCGGGCCCGTCTACGGCTGAGCGCCGCGCCAGGCACGGGCGGACCGCGCCGCCGCCCGCCCGTGGCACGGCGGCGGACTTCGCCCGGAATCCCCGGCCGCGGGTCAGCCGCGTACGTACAGGGGCTCGCCCCCAGGTGCGGCCTCGGCCGGCAGCAGCGCCAGGTCGAGGCCGTGCACCAGGCGGGCCCGCAGTGTCTCGTCGGCGGCCAGACGGCCGGCGACGGCACGGGCGACCTCGGCCGGCTCCGCCGCCGCGTCGACGACGAGGGCAAGGATGCCGTCGGCCTGGCCCGGGCCGAGGTGCGCGCTCAGCACGGCGGGCTCGGCGGCCACCGCGGCCCGTACCGCGCCGGTCACCGCCGGGTCGGCGAGCGGGTCGGTCGTCGTCCGGCCCTCGGCGAGGGCGAGCAGCGCCGGGCCGGTCAGTTCGAAGGGCACCGGGCCCGACATGTCCAGGACGACCGTGTCGGCCTTCTCGTGCGCGGCGGCCTGCAGCGCCTGGTGCAGGGGCACGGCGACGGGGCGGGCTGCCGGGTCCCAGCGGGCCAGCGACGCGGTGGAGGTGAAGGCGGGCAGGGCGGTGCGTGATCCGGCCCGCAGGGTCGGCACGGCCATGTCGCTGGTCTTCTCGCGGCGCAGCCCCTTCTCGTCCTCCTCCACCTCGCCGAGTACGGCCACGACCGGAACGAGCAGCCGGGCGCCGCGCAGCGCCTGAAGGACGGGCCCGACGGCGGTGCGGTCCTCGGCCCAGGCGGCGAGCGCGGCGCTCAGCCGGGGGTCGGCGGATCCGTCGTCGTCGGAGAAGCCGGAGTCGGGGATGTTCTTGTTCGCCACGGTCGACGACCCTATCGAAGGTGTGCCGCCCGGCCGCCGCGGGCCCCGGAACGCGACGGCCTGGCGGCACACCCTCACCGGAATCTCAGATCCCGCTGACCGGGATCTCCCGTTCGTCAAACGGTGTCCGCAGCCCGCGCCCCGAGCATCGCGGCATGAAGTCGCCCTCGGCCCGCCGGCGGCGCCGGTCCCGCCCGTGCGGGCGCCGGCGGCGGCTCGTGCACAGGGCGCTCGCGGTGCTCGCCGTGGTGGGCATGACGGCCGGCGGGACGGCGTACCTGAAGGCGCGGGCCCGCCCCGGCAGTATCCTCGGCGTCGTCGACTGCGGCCGCCGCTTCGGCCCCGACGGGCGAGGAGAAGTCGGTGGGACCCACAGTGAACCGGAACGCGCTGCTGAGCACGGCGATGAAGACGGTCGCCGTCCCGTCGGGCGCGAAGGTGTCGGTGGCCGTGCTGGACCTGGACTCCGGTGCGCGTGCCCGCTGCGGCGACGCGGCCTTCGACACGGCGAGCATCGTGAAGGTCGACATCCTGGCGACGCTGCTGTTGCAGGCGCAGGACGCGGGACGGCGGCCGACCACGACGCAACTGGCGTACGCCACGAAGATGATCGAGAACAGCGACAACGACGCGGCGTCGGCGCTGTGGCGCGACATAGGCGGCAAGGACGGGCTCGACGCCGCGAACAAACGGCTCGGACTCACGGACACCACCGGCGGCGACGGCCCGCTGTGGGGGCTGACGCAGACCACCGCGGCCGACCAACTCGTCCTGCTCCAGCAGGTGTTCGGGGGCGACTCTCGGCTGAGCGACGCGTCGCGGGACTGCGTCCGGGGGCTGATGGAGACCGTCGAGACCGGCCAGCGGTGGGGGGTGTCGGCGGTGGCGGACGGCTCGACCACGACGGCGCTGAAGAACGGCTGGCTGGCGCGCGGCACGACCGGGCTGTGGGACGTGAACAGCATCGGGCGGGTGACGGTGGACCGCACCCCCTACTTGGTCGCCGTCCTGTCCAAGGGCACGGTGTCCCTGGCGCGCGGCATCGACCTGGTGGAGGCGGCGGCACGGGCCGCGGTGTCGGCGTTCACCGGCGGGACTCCCTCGGCCACGACGTACCCGGACGTCACAGCCTCCACAGCCTCCACGGACGCCACGGACGCCACGGCCTCCGTGGGCTCCTCCGAGTCGGCGGACATGCCGGTGTCCGCGGTCACGTCGACGGCCGCGGTTCCGCCGGCGTCGGCGGCCGGGTAGTCCCCGGGCTCCATGCGCCATCCGTGGCCCCGGCGCTCGGCGTCGTACGCCTGACGCCCCCGCCGGTCCTGGAAGTTCCGTAGGTCCTGGTGATCCCGGGGGCGTGCGGGTCTGCCGGAAGCCGGCTTCGTACGTGCGGAGTTCAGCGCTCCGACTCGCGGCGGCCGCGCCACAGGACCACCGCCGCCACCAGCAACACCCCGCCGGCGCCGCCCGCGAGCGGACCCGCCCAGTCCGCGGTGGAACCGGACCGCTCGGCGGCGTCCGGGCCGGGCCCGAAGTACTTGTCGGCGTAGGCCGCGGAGTGCAGGTTCCGCGGCTCGATCCGGCCGGCCGCGCGGATCGCGGCGGCGGGGTCGACGAAACCGAAGCCGCGCGAGTCGTCCCGGCCGCCGCTCGGCGCGTCGCGTGCGGTGTCCTCCAGCAGCTTCTTGATCTGGGCCGGGGCCAGGCCCGGGTGGGCCGCCTCGACCAGGGCGGCGGCGCCCGAGACGAAGGCGGAGGCGGCGCTCGTCCCCCAGCCCTCGTAGTACTTGTGGTCCGGGTCCGCGATGACGATGTCCACGCCGGGTGCGCTGACCGTGGCGTACCAGCGCCGGGTGGAGAAGGCGGCGCGGGTGCCGTAGCGGTCGACGGCGGTGGCGGCGATCACGCCCGGGTAGGCGGCCGGGTAGGAGATGTGGTCGCCCTGGTCGCCGCCGTTGCCGGCGGAGGCGACGACGACCACGCCCTTCTTCAGGGCGTACTGCACGGCCTCGTCCTCGCTGGGCTCGGGGTGCGCGGAGTCGGAGTCGTCGCCCAGCGAGAGGTTGATGACGTCGGCGCCGTGGTCGGCGGCCCAGCGGATCCCCTCGGCAAGGGCGTTGCCGCGGGTGGCGCGGGCCTTGCCGCGGGCCGAGTCACCGTCCTCCAGGATCACCCGGACGGGCAGGATCTTCGCCTCGGGGGCGATGCCCATGACGCCGTCGGCGTTGCCGGGGCCATGGCCGTGGCCCGCGACGATGCCGGCCATCGCGGTGCCGTGCCGGGCCCAGGTGCGGTCGCCGGGCTCGGCACCGAAACCGACGAAGTCCTTGATGGGCAGGACGTTGCCGACGAGATCCGGGTGGTCGGTCTCGACTCCGGTGTCCAGCACGGCGACGGTGACGCCCTTGCCCTTGGTGGTGCGCCAGGCGTCCTCGGTGTGCAGGGCGGACAGGGCCCACTGCTGGGACCGTATGCCGTCGGCGTACGCGGCGGTGGCCGGCAGGAGGGCCAGCGAACCGGCGAGGAGGAGGCTCAGTGCCGTGCCGGCCGGGTTCGGCCTGCGGCGGCCGCCCGTCGTTCGCGTCATGAGGGCTGCTCCGTGGCCGTGCTGACGGTCTGCCGCAGGCGCCGTTCGACCCGGTCGGCGAGGCCCTGGGCCTCCTGGCCGAGCCCCGCCTGCGCGGGCGCGGTGGTGGCCCCGGACTGCACGGCGTCCGCGGCGGGCTGGGGCGAGTCGACGGCGCGGCCGTCGGCCCAGCCGGAGACGGCGTAGGCGACGACGGGCGCGTCGGTGAGGACGGAGACGCTCCAGGAACCACGCTCGCGGGCGCCGAAGTCCTCGGCGACGGTGCCCTTGGCGGCGTACGGACGGGGCATCAGATCGGTACGGCGGTCCAGGCGCTCATCCTTGAAGCGGGCGGCGAGAGCGTTCATGGCGGCGGAGTCGGCCTTGGTGAACAGCAGCCCCACGGTGGTGACATGGCTTTCGGTGGCGTCCGTGTAGGTGGCCCGCAGCAGCCGTTCGCAGCCGACAGGGGCGAGGACCCTGCCGAGGAGCGGATCGAAGGCGTCGGCGCAGCCGCTGTCCGGTGCGACGGCGATCCGGGTCCAGGTCCGGTCGGCTCCGCCGGGTCCGGCGCCCCGGCCCTCGACGGTGGGCGGAAAGAGCGCGTCGACCGGCTCGCTGTGCCACAGGTCGCCGGCCCTGGCGAAGCCGGTCCCGGCGTCCGCGCCGCCGGCCTCGCCGGTCAGCCAACTCCCGGTCATGGCACCGCCGATGAGCCCGAGGCCGAAGACCAGGCAGACGGCGGCCGCGGCGGTGCGGCGGCGGTGCGGGCGCCCGCCCAGCGGTCTGGGCCGGGCACGGTCGTCGTATCCCTCGGGCTGTCCGAACGACACGACGGGCCGTCCGCCCGGCGGCGGGAACGCGCTCCAGGACAGGCAGGGGTTCGACGGCACCCCGCGCCCGGCACGCTCCGGCCCGGCCCCCGGCAAGCCCCCGGTCCGCCCGGCGCCGTCCTCGGACCCGTCCCCGGCAGCGCCGTGACCGGCCCAGGCCGCCGCGCCGGTGGACCGGGTCGTGGCCCCGGGCCATGCGGCGGACGACGCGGCGGACGACGGTGGTTCGCCGCCCGGGCCGGCCGGTGTGCCGGGCTCGTGAGCGGGTGGCACCGGCCGCAGGCGCGCGGTGGTCTCCGTGGCGGCCTCGGCGGGAGCACCGGACCGCCGGGGCGGAACCGGGGGCCGCTGTCCGGGCTCCGGCGGGCCGCCGTCACGCTTGGGGCCGCCGTCACGCTTGGGGCTGCCGTCACGGCGGGGGGTCCCAGCACGCCCGGAGCGGGTGCCCGCGGTGGGCGGGGCGTCCGGGAAGCGGGCCGAGGCGGGCGGCGGCGGAAGCGGCGGGGCACCGGGGCCGGGCACGGTACGGGACTGGTCTGGTCCAGAAAGGCGCGGCTCGGCGTCTCCGGAGCCGGCCCGCGCGGGAGCGGGGCCGTCCTCGTCGCCGGTGCGCGGTGCCGGAGTGCCGGTGCGCGGTACGGAAGTACCGGTGCGCGGTACGGAAGTACCCGTCGGTGGTGCAGGAGTACCGGTCCCCGTCGGCCGCTCGGTCTCGGCCGGTGGACGCGCGGACGCGGGAGGGTTTCCGCCTGTACGGGCACCGTTCGCCTCCGGGTCCGTCCGAGGGCCCGGGGGCACCGGCGAACCAGCGCTCGCGGTATCGACCGCGGGCGCGGGGTTCGACGTGGCCCCGCCCGGCCCGGGACTCTCCGGCCCGCCAGAGCGCCCGGCCTGCTTGCCCTGCCCGGCCTGCCCGGTCTTTCCGGACCGTGCGGCCTTCTCGCTGTTCTTACCGCTCCTACTGCTCTTGGCGCTCTCGCCGTTCTCGCCGGTTTCAGCGTCATGCGTGGCGTCCGCAGCGGCGGCGGAGGTGTGCGCGGAGGCGGGGCGCGGGGGGATCGGAGCGTGGCGCGCTTCCGTGCTCATGCACCCCCCGTTTCCTTGTGCCCGGCCGGCTCCTCGGCGCGCGGGCGGCCGTGCTCCCCGCTCGGGCCCGGCATGGTCCGTCCCGGGCACGCATACCCGCGCGGACGCGACGGCATCCCAGCGTGGGATCCGCGGCCCACGGCCCGCCCCGTCGTGCGTGCGCGTCACTCTACGGGTTGTTCCACGGCGAACGGGAACCAGTCCGTGACGCCGCGGCATCTGCCCGGAACGTCCCTCTACCCAGCGGTAATCCGGTCTGGCAGGCTTCGTGCATGACTGCGCTCGCCGCCGACCGGACCCGTTACGACCGGGCCACCGCCCATCTCGACGCCCCCCTCGCGATCGTGGACCTGGACGCCTTCGACGCCAATGCGGACGACCTCGTGCGCCGGGCGGGCGGGAAGCCGATTCGCGTCGCCAGCAAGTCCGTACGCTGCCGCGCCCTGCTCGAACGTGCGCTGGCCAAGGACGGGTTCCAGGGCATCATGGCCTTCACCCTGGCCGAGTCGCTGTGGCTGGCGCGCTCCGGGTTCGATGACGTACTGCTCGCCTACCCGTCCGCCGACCGGTCCGGTTTCGCCGAACTGACCGCCGACCCCAAGCTCGCCGCCGCCGTCACCGTGATGATCGACAACCCGGCGCAGCTCGACCTCATCGACGAATCCCGGGCCGGGGGCGCCGAAGTCGTGCGCGTCTGCCTGGAGTTGGACACCTCGCTGAGACTGCTCGGCGGGCGGTTGCGGTTCGGGGCGCTGCGCTCCCCGCTGCGCTCCCCCGACCAGGTCGCCGGGCTGGCGCGCGCGGTGCTGCGGCGGCCCGGTTTCGCGCTCGTGGGGATCATGGCGTACGAGGGTCACATCGCCGGTGTGGGCGACGACGTCAAGGGACGGGCGGCGCGTTCCCGGGCCGTCCGGCTGATGCAGACGGCCGCCCGGCGCGAGCTGACGGAGCGGCGGGCGGCCGTGGTGCGGGCCGTCCGGGCGGTGGCGCCGGGGCTGGAGTTCGTCAACGGCGGCGGCACGGGCAGCGTGCAGCACACGGCCGCCGAGGACGTCGTCACCGAGATCGGGGCCGGGTCGGGGCTGTACGTGCCGCACCTTTTCGACAACTACACGTCGTTCACCGGCCGTCCGGCCGCGCTGTTCGCGCTGCCGGTCGTACGGCGGCCGGGTGTCGGGGTGGTGACGGTGCTCGGCGGGGGCTATCCGGCGTCCGGCGTGGCCGGCCGCGACCGGCTGCCGGTGCCGTATCTGCCGCAGGGACTGCGCTACGACTCCCAGGAGGGGCCGGGCGAGGTGCAGACGCCGCTGCTCGGTTCGCCCGCCGACGACCTGCTCATCGGCGACAAGGTGTGGTTCCGGCACGCCAAGGCCGGTGAGCTGTGCGAGCGGTTCGACGCGCTGCACCTGGTCGAGGGCGACGCGGTGACGGCGACCGTGCCCACCTACCGGGGCGAGGGGCACACGTTCCTCTGACCGGCCGGGTCCCCACACGTTCCGTCGGCCGGCCACGCCCCCAGGCGTGGCGGTCCCCGCGGACGTGGTGGTCCGCCGGGCGTGGCGGCCTGCTCGGCCCGGCGGGTCGGGGCCGCCGTCCTCGTGGTCCTTCCGGTGCTCGGTCCATGCGCTGCCGTCCGCCGGCGCTCCGGCCGGGGAGTGCGGGGAGCGCGGCGGCGGACGGTCCGGCCACAGGGGCGTCCGAGGGACGTCGAGGGGTGCGTCTAGAGGGGCGTGACGTACGCGCCCGAGATGCCGCCGTCCACCAGGAAGTCGCTGGCGTTCACGAAGGAGGAGTCGTCGCTGGCGAGGAAGGCGACGGCGGCGGCGATCTCCTCGGCCTCGGCGAACCGGCCGGCCGGGATGTGCACCAGGCGGCGGGCGGCCCGTTCGGGGTCCTTGGCGAACAGCTCCCGCAGCAGCGGGGTGTTGACCGGGCCCGGGCACAGCGCGTTGACCCGGATGCCCTCCCGGGCGAACTGCACGCCCAGTTCGCGGGACATGGCGAGCACCCCGCCCTTGGAGGCGGTGTAGGAGATCTGGGAGGTCGCGGCACCCATGCGGGCCACGAAGGAGGCCGTGTTGATGATGGAGCCCCGGCCCTGACGGCGCATGTAGGGGATGGCGGCCTTGCAGCACAGGTAGACGGAGGTGAGGTTGACCTCCTGGACGCGCTTCCACGCCTCCAGGCCGGTCTCCAGGATGGAGTCGTCGTCGGGCGGGGAGATGCCCGCGTTGTTGAAGGCGACATCGACGCTGCCGTAGGTGTCGTAGGCGGTCGCGAACAGCGCCTCGACCTGTTCGGGGTCGGTGACGTCGACCTTCACGAACAGCCCGCCGACCTCGTCGGCGGCGGCCTTGCCGCGGGTCTCGTCGATGTCGCCGCAGACAACGTGGGCGCCCTCGGAGGCAAGGCGGCGGGCTGAGGCGAGGCCGATGCCGCTGCCCGCTCCGGTGACGACGGCGGTCCGGCCGGCCAGTCGGCGGCAGATGGTCTCAGGGGTCTCAGGCGTTCCAGCGGTCACTGTGCGGGGCCCTCCGTGCTGATGAAGACGTTCTTGGTCTCGGTGAAGGCGGACAGGGCGTCCGGTCCCAGCTCGCCACCGAGCCCGGACTGCTTGAAGCCGCCGAACGGGGTCCAGTAGCGGACGCTGGAGTGGGAGTTGACGGACAGGTTCCCGGCCCGCACCGCCCGTGAGACCCGCAGGGCACGGCCGAGGTCCCGGGTCCACAGGGAACCGGCCAGGCCGTACGGGGTGTCGTTGGCGAGCCGGACGGCGTCGGCCTCGTCGGTGAACGGCAGCAGGACGGCGACCGGACCGAAGATCTCCTCGCGGGCGGCGGGTGAGTCGGGCCGCTCCCCGGTGAGCACGGTCGGCGCGAACCAGTAGCCGGGCCCCTCGGGCGCGGTGCCGCGCAGGGCGGGGGCGCCGTCGGGGACGAAGGACCGCACGCGGTCGCGCTGCCGGGCCGAGATCAGCGGGCCCATCCGGGTCTTCGGGTCCGCCGGGTCACCCACCACGACAGCCGCAAGCGCGTCCGCCAGCACCTCGCGGACCTGGTCGTACACCGGCTCCTGCACCAGGATCCGGGTGCGGGCGCAGCAGTCCTGGCCGGAGTTGTCGAGGAAGGAGAACGGGTCCACGGCGGCCTCGACGTCGGCGTCGGCGAAGACGATGTTGGGGCTCTTGCCGCCGAGTTCGAGGGTGACCGGTTTGACCAGGCGGGCGCACCGGGCCATGACCTCGCGGCCGGTGCGGGTGGAGCCGGTGAACACGATCTTGGCCACGTCCGGGTGGTCGACGAGCGCACGGCCGGCGATGTGGCCGTGTCCGGGCAGCACCTGGAAGAGATGCTCGGGCAGACCCGCCGCCAGGCCGAGTTCGGCGAGGCGGAGTGCGGTGAGCGGAGTGGTCTCGGCGGGCTTGAGGACGACGGCGTTGCCGGCGGCCAGGGCGGGGAAGGAGCCCCAGGCGGCGATGGGCATCGGGAAGTTCCAGGGTGCGATGACCCCGACCACGCCCAGCGGTTCCTGGAAGGTGACGTCCCAGCCGCCGGGTACCGGGATCTGCTTGCCGAGGAGGCGTTCGGCGCCGCCCGCCGCGTACAGCAGCAGGTCGCGGGTGTTGCCCGCCTCCCAGCGGGCGTCGCCGAGCAGATGCCCGGCCTCGCGGACCTCCAGCTGCGCCAGCTCCTCGGCGTGGGCGTCGACTTCGTCGGCGAAGCGGCGCAGCAGCCGGGCCCGGTCGGCGGGCGCGAGGGCGGCCCAGCGGGTCTGGGCCGCCGCGGCGCGTACGACGGCGGCGTCGACGTCGGCGGCGGTGGCGGCCGGGACCGTGGCGACGACCTCTTCGGTGGCCGGGTTGCGCACCTGGAGCTCGGGATCGGCGAACGCCTCGGTGGACGGCTCGCCGGGCGGCTGCGGGGACTGCTCGTCGGACAAGGCGGGCCTCACATGCGTTCGAAGGAGCGGCGCAGCTCCCAGTCGGTGACGGCGGCGTCGAAGGCGTCCAGTTCGACGCGGGCCAGGTTGTGGTAGTGGTCGACGACCTCGTCGCCGAAGGCGGCCCGGGCGATGGGGCTGGCCGCCCAGCGGGCGGCGGCCTCCCGCAGAGTGGTGGGGACGTGCTCGTACTCGGCGGTGTAGGCGTTGCCCGGGCAGGGCTCGGGCAGCTGGAGTTCCTGTTCGATGCCGTACAGCCCGGCGGCCACCAGTCCGGCGACCGCGAGGTGCGGGTTGACGTCGCCGCCGGGCAGCCGGTTCTCGAAGCGCAGGGAGCGGCCGTGGCCGACGACGCGCAGGGCGCAGGTGCGGTTGTCGTGGCCCCAGGCGACGGCGGTCGGGGCGAACGACCCGGGCTGGAACCGCTTGTAGGAGTTGATGTTCGGGGCGTAGAGGAGCGCGAAGTCGCGCAGCGCCGCCAGCTGTCCGGCCAGGAAGTGCCGCATGACCTCGGTCATTCCCTCGGGCCCGGCCATCGCGTTGGTGCCGTCGGCGTCCGCGAGCGAGAGGTGGATGTGGCAGGAGTTGCCCTCGCGCTCGTTGTACTTGGCCATGAAGGTGATCGAGACGCCCTCCTGGGCGGCGATCTCCTTGGCACCGGTCTTGTAGACGGCGTGCTGGTCGCAGGTGACCAGTGCCTCGTCGTAGCGGAAGGCGATCTCGTGCTGGCCGGGGTTGCACTCGCCCTTCGCCGACTCGACGGTGAGGCCGGCGCCGGCCATCTCGTTGCGCAGGCGGCGCAGCAGCGGCTCGATGCGGCCGGTGCCGAGGATGGAGTAGTCGACGTTGTACTGGTTGGCCGGGGTCAGGCCGCGGTAGCCCGTGTCCCAGGCGCGCTCGTAGGTGTCCTTGAAGACGATGAACTCCAGCTCGGTGCCGACCTGGGCGGTGTAGCCGAGCCGGGCCAGCCTCTCCAGCTGACGGCGCAGGATCTGGCGGGGCGCGGCGACCACCGGCGAGCCGTCCGCCCAGGCGAGGTCGGCGACGACCAGCGCGGTGCCCGGGTGCCACGGGAGGCGGCGCAGGGTGCTCAGGTCGGGGTGCATGGCGAAGTCGCCGTAGCCGCGCTCCCAGGAGGACATGGCGTAGCCGTCGACGGTGTTCATCTCGGTGTCCACGGCGAGCAGGTAGTTGCAGCCCTCGGTGCCGTGCTGGAGGACTTCGTCGAGGAAGAAGCGGGCGGCGAACCGCTTGCCCTGGAGCCGCCCTTGCATGTCGGGGAAGGCCAGGACGACAGTGTCGATCTCACCGCCCGCGACGAGGGCGTGCAGTTCCTCGACGGCGAGCGGGGGTGTGCGGTCTGCCACGGGAGAGCCTCCTTCGGCTTCTTCGGCGGGCCGGTAGCCATAAGGTATTGGTGAGAACCATTGATTGGGAAGGGGGCACGGCCGTATGGCGCGGGACATGCGGCGGGAGACGCCGGACGACCGGCTCGCGCCGGTGCTGCGGCCGGTGCGGGCGGGCAACGGCTTCGAGGAGGCGCTGGAGCAGATCCTTCAGGTCGTACGGCTGGGTCTGGTGCCGGGCGGCGAGCGGCTGCCCGCCGAGCGTGAGCTTGCCGAGCGGCTCGGGATCAGCCGGGTGACGCTGCGCGAGGTGCTGAAGGTGCTCCAGGACCAGGGGCTGGTGGAGTCCAGGCGCGGACGCTACGGCGGCACGTTCGTGCTGCCCAGGGCCGAGGCGAGCGGCGGGGCGGAGCTGCGGCGGCGGCTCGCCGGGATCGACCTCGACGACGTGCTGCGGTTCCGGGAGGTGCTGGAGGTCGGCGCGGCCGGGCTGTGCGCGGCGCACGCGCTGTCCGACGGGCAGGCCGAGCGCCTGCGTACGGCGCTGGCCCGCACACACGACGCACCGTTGGCCGCGTACCGGCGGCTGGACACGCTGCTCCACCTCACGGTGGCCGAGCTGTCGGGTTCGCCGACGCTGGCCGCGCAGTACGCGGCGGTCCGCGCGGCGGTCAACGACCTGCTCGACTGCATCCCGCTCCTGGTCCGCAACCTTGAGCACTCGCAGCGTCAGCACACGGCGCTGGTCGAGGCGGTCCTGGGCGGCGACGCGGAGGCGGCGCGCGCGACGATGCGGGAGCACTGTGCGGGTACGGCGGCACTGCTGCGGGGATTCCTGGCCTGACCGCGCGGCCGGCGGGGCTCCCGGTTCCGTCCGGTGCGAGTCCAGTCCTCGCGGGACTCGTCCGGCGCGTGTCGGTTCCCGGCGGGACTTGTCCGGCGCGGGGTTCGCGGCAAAGGTATGTGAGCATGCCATTAGGAGCAGCAAAGGAGGGTCCATGGCGGGCAGGCCGCTGATCGGGGTCAGTACGTACCTGGAGTCCGAGGCGCGCTGGGGGGTGTGGGAGCTGGAGGCGGCGCTGTTGCCGGCCGGGTATCCGCGGCTGGTGCAGCGGGCCGGCGGACTGGCCGCGCTGCTGCCGCCGGACGGGCCGGAGCACGCCGCGGCCGCCGTGGCGCGGCTGGACGGGCTGGTGATCGCCGGCGGCCCGGACGTCGAGCCGGTGCGCTACGGGGCCCTGCCCGGCCCGCGGACCGGCCCGCCGGCCCGGGCCCGGGACGCCTGGGAACTGGCCCTGATCGACGCCGCGTTGGCGGCGGACGTGCCGCTGCTCGGGATCTGCCGCGGCATGCAGTTGCTGAACGTCGCCCTCGGCGGCACCCTCGTACAGCACCTGGACGGGCACGCGGAGGTGCCCGGCGTCTTCGGCCGGCACCCCGTCAAGCCGGTGCCCGGCACCCGGTACGCGGGCATCGTCCCGGAGGAATGCTCCGTACCCACCTACCACCACCAGGCCGTGGACCGGCTCGGCAGCGGGCTCATGGCGTCGGCGCACGCGGCCGACGGGACGGTGGAGGCGATCGAGCCCGCGGGGCCCGCCGGATGGGTGCTGGGGGTGCAGTGGCATCCGGAGATGGGCGAGGACCTGCGGGTGATGCGGGCCCTGGCGGAGGCGGCGGCCGGACCGCCGGAACATCCCGGTGCGGCGGCCGGGACACCCGGGGCGGCCGGCTGACCGCTCGCCGCAACAGCCCCACCGGCATCCGCTGTCGGTGGCCGGCCGGTGCTCGCTCTCGGTGGCCCGGCCGGTGCTCGCTGTTGGTCGCCTGCCCATACCCGCTGTGGCCGGCCGGCCGCTCCCCGCTCACCCCCGTGTCAGCGACAGCAGCTCCCGTGCCGGTCCCGTCGGCCGGTGTCCCGTGCGCCATACCGCGCGCAGCTCACGGCCGAGGGACGTCTCCCGTACGGGGATGCGCACCAGGCGGCGCAGGGCCAGTTCCTCGCGTACCGCCAGTTCGCTCAGGACCGCGGGCCCGGCGCCGCCGACCACCGCGGCCTTGACCGCCGTGGTGGACGACAGCTCGATCAGCGGGCGGGCCAGGCCCCCCAGGGCGGCGTCCAGAACCTGGCGGGTGCCCGAACCGCGTTCCCGCAGGATCAGGGGGGTGGCGGCCAGTTCCTCCGCGGCCAGCGGGCTGCGGCGGCGGGACCAGGGGTGTGCCGGGGCGGTGACGACGATCAGCTGGTCGTGCGCGATGACGGCGGAGTCCAGGCCCGCGGGGACCGTGAGCCCTTCCACGAAGCCCAGGTCCGCCTCGTCCGCGAGCAGCCGCTCGGCCACCATCGCCGAGTTCCCGGCCAGCAGGGACACCGCCGTGTCCGGGCGCTCCGCGCGCAGGGCGAGCAGCCAGCCCGGCAGCAGGTACTCGGCGATCGTCATGCTGGCCGCCACCCGCAGCCGCGAGTCGCGCCGGTCCCGCAGCGCGTGCGCGCCCGCGTCGAAAGCCTGCGCCGCCTCCACGATCCGCCGCGCCCAGTCCGTCACCAGCACCCCGGCGTCGGTGAGCCGGGAGCCGCGCGGCGAGCGGTCCACCAGCGCCACGCCCAGCAGGCGCTCCATGGAACGGATCCGGCTGCTGGCCGCCGGCTGGGTGACGCCCACCTCGCGGGCCGCCGCGCCGAGGCTGCCGGTACGGGCCACCGCCAGCAGCAGTTCCAACGCGCCGAGATCCGGCACCCGATGGGCCAGCGTTCCCGCCCCGCGCCGCTCCTCCGCCTCACTCATAAGACCAGCTTATGCCCTCATAGACGAGTACTCCCTGGCCGGCGCCCCGGGCGCGCGCGACGGTTGACCCATGGTCACCGCAGTCCAACCCCTCCTCCTGCGCCGGGTCCCGGCCGTCCGCCACCTCGGCCCCAACTGGTACGCCGCCGTCATGGGCACGGCGGCGGTCGGCACCGCCGGCGCCGTGCTGCCGGGGCTCACCGGCGGACTGCGCACCGCCTGCACCGCCGTGTGGGCGCTCTCGCTGGTGCTGCTGGTGGTCGTCCTCACCGCTCGCGCCCTGCACTGGACGTACCACCGCGACCAGGCCCGGGCCCACCTCCTCGACCCGGCGATCGCGCCCTTCTACGGCTGTCTGTCCATGGCGTTGCTCGCGGTCGGCGGCGGTGCCGTCACCGTCGGGCAGGGGTGGCTCGGGACACCGGGAGCGGTGGCCCTGGACGCCGTCCTGTTCACCCTCGGCACGGCGGTCGGGCTCGTGACGGCCACGGCCGTACCGTTCCTGCTGACCGTGCGCCACCGCACCGAACTGGGGCAGGTGACCCCGGCATGGCTGCTGCCGCTCGTCGCCCCCATGGTGTCCGCCGCGCTCGGCCCGCTGCTCCTGCCGTACCTGCCGCCGGGCCCGCCCCGAAAGACCCTGCTCGTCGGGTGCTTCGCCCTGTTCGGGCTCAGCCTGTTCATGACCCTGCTGATGCTGTCCCTCGTCTTCGCCCGGCTGGTCCTCGCGGGCCCGCTCCCCCTCGCGCTCACCCCGACGCTGTTCCTGGTGCTGGGGCCGCTCGGGCAGTCCACCACCGCCGTGGGAATCTTCGGGGACCGCGCACCCGGAGTCGTCCCGGCGCCGTACGACCGCGGCCTGGCCGAGTTCGCCGTCCTGTACGGGGTTCCGGTGATGGGGTTCGCGCTGCTGTGGCTGGCGTTCGCGACGGCGCACGTGGTGCGGGCGCGGCGGCGCGGGATGCCGTTCGCGATGACCTGGTGGGGATTCACCTTCCCGGTGGGCACCTGCGTCACCGGCGGCGCGGCGCTGGCCCGGCACACCGGACTGGCCGCGTACGACTGGCTCACGTTCGGCCTGTACGGGCTGCTGGTCGCCGTCTGGGCGGCGGCCGCCGTGGGCACGGTGCGCGGGCTGGTCAGCGGCGAACTGCTCGCAGCGCCTCGGACAGCACTCGCGCAGCCTCCGCCAGCGACGGCCCGTACCAGGTCAGATGCCGTCCGCTGACCAGGGCCCAGGGCAGGCCGCCAAACGCCTCGGGGCCGTCGTCGGCCGTGAAGCGGTAGGGCTCGTCGGGCAGTACGACGAGATCGGGGGTGGCGGCCCGCAACTCGTCCAGCGGGATGCGCGGATAGCGGTCGGGGTGCCCGGCGTACACGTTGTCCACGCCCAGCCGGGCCAGTACGTCGCCCGCGAAGGTGTCCCGGCCGAGCACCATCCACGGCCGGCGCCACACCGGCACCACCGCCCGTGCCCGCTCCCCGGGCACCGGCGGAGCCGACCAGGCGTCCTCCGCCTCGTCGAGCCACCGCGGCCGCGCCGCCGCCCCGCACGCGGTCAGCACCCGGGCCAGCTCGCGGAAAGCCTGCGGCACGCTCCGCACCTCGGTGACCAGCACCGTGAGACCCGCGGCACGCAGGGCCGCCAGATCGGGGGCGCGGTTCTCCTCCTCGTTGGCGATCACCAGGTCCGGGGCGAGGGCGATGATCCGGTCCACCTGGGGGTTCTTGGTGCCGCCGACACGGGTGACCCGCAGTTGCGCCGGGTGGGTGCACCAGTCGGTGGCGCCGACCAGGGCGCCGGGTACGGACTCGGCGACCGCCTCGCTGAGGGAGGGTACGAGGGAGACGACCCGCATCAGCGGGGCCGGTCGTGGACGGCCTCGATGTGCTCGGCCACCGCGACGACGACGACCCGGGTGTCCGGCACCGTGGCCCGCCAGCGGTGGCGCACCCCGCCGGTGAGATAGAGGGTGTCACCGCGGCCCAGCCGGTAGGCGCGGCCCTCCGCCTCTATCTCCACGGCGCCGTCGGCGACGTACAGCAACTCGTCGTTGCGGTGCTGGAATTCGCGGCCCGCGTCGTGGTCGCCGGTGAACTCGGAGGCGTGCAACTGGTGGTGACCCCGCACCAGCGAGCGCGTCCGGGGGGCGAAGTCCGCTTCGGCGGCCTCGCAGCGCACGACGTCGACGCTGCACGCCGGGTCGGCCGCGGCGAGGAGTTCGACGGCCGTGGTGCGCAGTGCGTCGGCGACCTTCTCCAGGGAAGTGGTGCTGGGGCGGGCCCGGTCGTTCTCGATCTGGCTGAGGAAGGGCACCGACAGGCCGCTGCGCTCCGCCACGACGGCGAGGGTCAGCTCCAGCGCGCGACGCCGCCGCCGGACGGCCGCGCCCACTCGGACGGACTGTTGTTCTTTGTGGTCGCCCATCGCTCCGGCTCCCTCCTTCGCTCGTCGTGCCGCCGTGCCGGGGACCTGCGTCGGGCCCCTTCGCCCTGGTGGGTTCTCTGCACCCTACGCATGCTCGGCAAACCGTTTCATGCGGCCGTCACATCCATGTCACGTCGGGTAGGCACGACCATCACTGTTCGCGCCAGCGGCCGTGCGGGCCGCCGGCCGAACCGGCCGACCGCGGGACGGTGGCGCCATGGCGACCAGCTCCCGGGTTGAGGGCGACGCTGACCCCGTCTCAGCACGGGACCGCGTCCCTCTTGTTCAATGCTCCGGCGGCCGCGGGTGTTCCCCAGCCGCGCACCGCGTCCCGAAGGCGAGGTGGAGCCGCTGGTCAGAGTGGGTGTGCCGGGCGGAATCCGGTCGGGGGCGAGGCCGGTCGGCTGCCGGCCGGGCGGCGGGGCGGGCCGGGGGCCGCCGTGGGTACGGTCGTGGCCTGCGGCCGGCCCATCGACCAGGCTTGGACACGCTGAGGCAGGCTTGGACACGCTTGGGCAGGATTGAACCCGGCTCGAACAGACATGGGCGGGCTCGGGCAAGATCGTAGCGCTCTGTGATTGGCCGAATCCTTGTCGTGGGTGAGCGCACGTCCCCGACGCGGCCGGCACCGGCGTCCTTAGGACACCGGTGCCGGCGGATTCTCGGAACACCCGCGCCCGCCGTCCGCTGGGACACCGGCGCCGGCTTGTGCTTAGGACACCGGTGCCAGCTTGTCCTCAAGTCCCGGCTGGGCGTCCAGCCACTTGCGCGCGGCCGCCTTCTCGTTCCCGGCGCCGCCCTTCTGGATCGCGACCTCCAGGGAGGTGAGCTGGCCCTCGGTCAGCTTGAACTTCTTCAGCCAGCCGGAGAACTCCGGGAAGTCCTGGCTGAAGGTCTTCTTGCCCACCATGTGGATCCGCTCGCCCTGGCCCCAGGCGACCATGGGGTCCTTGAGCTTCTTCAGGTCGTACTTCCCGTACGCCCAGTGCGGCGACCACAGGGTGACCACCACCGGCTGACGGTTCTTGATCGACCGGTCCAGCTCGGCCAGCATCGCGGAGGTGCTGGACGACACCACCTGGTACTCGCCCTGCAACCCGTACGCCTTCAGGACCTTGTTGTTCAGGGTCGCCATCTCCCCGGCGCTCGCCTCGATGCCGATGATCTTCCCGCCGAACTTCTTCCCCTGGCCCTTCAGATCAGCCAGCGAGTCGATCCCCTTCACGTACGAGGGGACCGACAGCTCCAACGAGGTCGGGCCGTACCACGACCCGAGGTCCTCCAGCTTGGACCCGTACTTGTCCAGGTAGGCCTTGTGCGTCGTCGGCAGCCACGAGTCCAGCTGGATGTCCATCTGGCCCTGCGCGAGGGAGCTGTAGAGCGGGCCCGGGTCGAGCTGCTTGAGGTTCGGCTTGTAGCCGCGGTCCTCCAGGATGTTCTCCCAGAGGAAGGTGCTGGCGATGGCCTCGTCCCACGGGAAGTAGCCCATGTCGACGGTTTTGCCGGCGTCCTTGCCGGGACGGGCTCCGGAGCCCGCCTCGGCCTTGCCGGAACCGGCCAGGTTCAGGCCGCCCGCGACCAGCCCGAGCACGACGACTCCGACGACGGCGACCGCGCCGGCCGGCCGGTAGCGCGCGAACCTGGCGCGTCCGGCCAGGGAGCCGGCCTTGGCCGCGGCGCGGCGGCCCAGCGGGGACACCCGCTCGCTCAGGGCACCGGTCATGCGGTCGAGGTATATCGCGAGAATGACCACGGCCACCCCGCTCTCCGCCGCGAGGCCCACCTTGAGCTGGGTGATCGCCGAGTAGACCTGCTCACCGAGGCCGCCCGCGCCGGCCATGCCGCCGATGACCACCATCGACAGGCCCAGCATGATCACCTGGTTGATGCCGGCCATGATGGTCGGCAGGGCCAGCGGCAGCTGGACCCGCAGCAGGACGTCGCGGGGCATGGTGCCGAACGCCTCGGCCGCTTCGACGAGTTCGCCCTCGACCTGGCGGATGCCGAGTTCGGTCATGCGGACGCCGGGCGGCATCGCGAAGATGATCGTCGCGAGCAGCCCCGGGGTCGTACCGACGCCGAAGAACATCACGCCGGGGATGAGGTAGATGAACGCCGGCATGGTCTGCATGACGTCGAGCACCGGCCGCAGCTGGGCGCCGACGCGCCGGTTGCGAGCGGCCAGGACACCGAGCGGGACGGCGATCACGACGGTGATGACCGCGGCCACCAGCACGAGGGACAGGGTGTCCATCGCGGCGTCCCACAGCCCGAGCGTGTCGATGAGCGCGAGCCCCACGAAGGCGATGACGCCGGGCAGCAGACCGCGCAGCCACGTGGCGATCACGGCGAGGATGCCGGCCAGCAACAGCGGTTCCCCGCCGCCCAGGACGGTGTCGACACCGCTGTACATGCCGTCGAGTACGGCGTTGACGATGTCGAAGACCCAGGTCAGATGGGACTGCAACCAGTCGACCGCGGTCTCCACCCAGTCGCCGAAGTGGATCCTAGGCACGGGCGGCCCCCTCTCCGCGGCGTGTGCTTCGGCAGGGCTCCGGTTCGCCCTCCTGGTCGCCGAGGAAACCGACGAGACGCTGGCGCGGGACGACCCCGACCAGCGTGCGCTCGCCGTCGACGACGGCGACCGGGTGGGTCAGCCGGGCGCTGATCGCGCACAGCTCCGAGAACGGCGTGTGCGGCGTGGCGGTCTCGCAGTCGCAGTCGGCCTCGTCGCCGCGGAGTTCGGTGTCCATGACAGCGGCGGCGGTCAGGACGCGGGAGCGGTCGACGTCCTTGGTGAACGACGCGACGTAGTCGTCGGCGGGGCGGACCAGGATCTCCTGTGCGGTGCCGATCTGGACGATCCGGCCGTCGCGCATCACGGCGATCCGGTCACCCAGGCGCATGGCCTCGTTGAGGTCGTGGGTGATGAAGATGATCGTCTTCTTCAGGCTCTGCTGGAGCTGCAGGAGCTGGTCCTGCATGTCCCTGCGGATCAGCGGGTCGAGCGCGCTGAACGACTCGTCCATCAGCAGCAGGTCGGCGTCCGTGGCCAGGGCGCGGGCCAGTCCCACCCGCTGCTGCATGCCGCCGGACAGTTCGTCGGGCCAGGAATCCTCCCAGCCGGCCAGACCGCACAGGGCGAGCGCCTCGTCGGCGCGGCGCTCGCGCTCGGCGCGGGGCAGGCCCTGCACGCTCAGGCCGTAGGCCGCGTTGTCGCGGACACTGCGGTGCGGGAACAGCGCGAAGTGCTGGAAGACCATGCTGATCCGCTGGGAGCGCAGCTCGCGCAGCTCGCGGTCCGGTAGCGAGGTCAGGTCCTGGCCATCGAACCTGACGTGTCCCGCGGTGGGCGCCGACAGGCCGTTCAGCATGCGCAGCAGGGTGGACTTCCCGGATCCGGACAGTCCCATCACCACGAAGATCTCACCGGGCGCCACCTGGAAGGAGGCGTCGATCACGGCTGCCGTGGTGCCGTCGGCGCGCAGCTCCTCCCGCGCGGCACCCTGCCGAAGCCGTTCCACTGCCTGATCGGGTCGTCTTCCGAACACCTTGTACAGATGGTCGGCCTCAAGCCTGAATGTCACGCGCACCTCTCGTCTCGGGGGATGGGGCAGACGCCGCGCCTGCCCCGAGTCGAGGGGGACAAACAATTTAGTGACCCGGATCACGCCGGCGGCGCGGGCCGCGCCGCCCGTCACGGGTGGGTGCGGACGGCGTCCGAGGGTGGTTGTCAGTGCCGTACGGCATGATGCGGAGCGTGACCGGACGACTGATGCTCCTCGACACCGCCTCGCTGTACTTCCGCGCCTACTTCGGCGTGCCGGACTCCGTCAGGGCCCCGGACGGCACGCCGGTGAACGCCGTGCGCGGGCTGCTGGACTTCATCGACCGACTGGTCAAGGACCACCGGCCCGACCGCCTGGTGGCCTGCATGGACGCCGACTGGCGGCCGAAGTGGCGGGTCGAGCTGATCCCCACCTACAAGGCGCACCGGGTCGCCGAGGAGCATGCGGCGGGCCCGGACGCGGAGGAGGTGCCGGACACGCTCTCCCCGCAGGTGCCGGTCATCGAGGACGTCCTGGACGCGGTCGGCATCGCGCGGGTGGGCGTCGCCCGGTACGAGGCGGACGACGTGATCGGTACGTTCACGGCGCGGGCCGCGGGACCGGTCGACATCGTCACCGGCGACCGCGACCTCTACCAGCTGGTGGACGACGCCCGCGGGGTGCGGGTGCTGTACCCACTCAAGGGCGTGGGCACGCTCCAGCTCACGGACGAGGCCGTGCTGCGCGAGAAGTACGGCGTGGACGGCCGGGGGTACGTGGATCTGGCGCTGCTGCGGGGCGACCCGAGCGACGGGCTGCCGGGGGTGCCGGGCATCGGCGAGAAGACGGCGGCCAAGCTGCTCGCCGAGTTCGGTGACCTGGCCGGGATCATGGCGGCGGTCGACGACCCGGGGTCCCGGCTGACCCCGGCGCAGCGCAGGCGCCTGGCCGAGGCCCGGCCCTACGTCGCCGTCGCCCCGAAGGTCGTCCGGGTCGCCGCCGACGTGCCGCTCCCGGACGTCGACACGGCGCTGCCGCGCACCCCGCGCGACCCGGCGGCGCTGGACGCCCTGGCGGCGCGCTGGGGGCTGGGCGGATCGCTGCAGCGGCTGCTCACCACGCTCGCCGCGTGACGGATGTCCCTGCCCGCCCGGCGGTGTTCCCCGCGCCTGGCGCAGCCCCTGCCCCTGCCCCATGGATTGGAGCCTTTTTTGCCCGTCGGCGCCCGTCCGGCGGGCGGGGTTCCGGCGTGCGGGGTACCGGCGCCCAACCGGCGGACGTGTTCCGGTCCGGCGGACGGTGCTCCGCTCCGGCGATCGATGTTCCGGTCCGGCAATCGAAGTTCCGGTCCGGTGGCCATCGAAGTTTCTGTCCGCCGCAACGGCCGCGATGCTAACTTAGGTAAACCTAAGGTCGTGCATTGGAGGTCACCATGGCAGAACGTCCGGCCCGCAAACCGCGCAGGCCCCACACCGCGCAGGTCGTGCGCACCGAACGGCTGACCCCCCATATGCAACGCGTGGTGCTCGGCGGTGCGGGCCTGGCCGGATTCGAGGCCGGCACCTGCACCGACCACTATGTGAAGCTGCTGTTCCCGGCCGCGGGCGCGACCTATCCGGACCCCTTCGACATGGAGCGGATCCGTGCGGAGTTCCCCCGCGAGCAGTGGCCGGTGACCCGGACGTACACGGTGCGGGCCTGGGACCCCGAGCAGCGGGAACTGACCCTGGACTTCGTGGTGCACGGCGAGGAGGGCCTGGCCGGTCCGTGGGCGCTGCGCGTACGCCCCGGCGAGACCGTGCGGTTCATGGGCCCGGGTGGCGCCTACGCGCCCGACGCGGGCGCCGACTGGCATCTGCTGGCCGGTGACGAGAGCGCGCTGCCCGCCATCGCCCGCGCCCTGGAGTCGCTGCCCGAGGGGGCCCGGGCCCATGCCTTCGTCGAGATCTCCGGCCCGCAGGAGGAGCAGAAGATCGACTCCGGTGTGCCGGTCGTCTGGGTGCACCGCGGGGACCGGCGGGTCGGCGAAGCCCTGGTCGAGGCCGTGCGGGCGCTGGAGTTCCCGGCGGGCCGGGTGCACGCGTTCGTCCACGGCGAGGCGGGCTTCGTGAAGGAGCTGCGCCGGCTGCTGCGCGTCGAGTGCGCGATCCCCCGCGAGGATCTCTCGATCTCCGGCTACTGGCGGCTGGGGCACAACGAGGACGGCTGGCAGGCGTCCAAGCGGGAGTGGAACGCGCGCGTCGAGGCGGAGCAGGAGGGAGCCGCCGCCGCGTGAGTCCGGCGGCCCCGCGCGATGCCGCCGCGTCCCCACCGACACGGCGGCACCCTTTCGGCGAACGACGGCGCGCTCTCCTATCGGCCGCGCTCGTTTCCCGACCGGTCGAAGTCCGCAGTTCGCGGTCCGCTGTCGCCACGCTCGTGATGGCGCCCCTGCGGCGACCGTTGCGGCAGCTGTTCAGACCGACCGCTGGTACGCGCGGAACGTTCTGATCGACACCCACACCGCCGCCGACGCCAGCGCCAGCAGCGCGCCGCCGCGGAGGGCGACGTCCGCCCGGTCGGGGTGCGCGGACATCGCCGAACGGCCCGCCACCATGGCCCAGTCGAGCGGGTTGAAGTCGGCGACGTGCCGCATCCAGGACGGCATCTGGGACGGGGCCATGAAAGCGGAGGAAAGGAACGTCAGCGGCAGCAGCAGGAAGGTGTTGATGCCGATGATCGACTCCCGCTCGCGCACCAGCATGCCCAAGGTGTTGGAGAGCGCCCCGAACACCGTGCCGAGCAGCACCGAGGTGAGGACCAGGACCGCGATGCCGGCGATCCCGCCCGGGTAGTCGGCGCCGCCCAGCAGCCCGAGCAGCACGATGACCACCGACTGGAACGCGGTGACCAGGCCGTTGTTGACGACGTTGCCGTTCATCAGGGCGGCCCGGCTGACCGGTGTGGTCAGGAAGCGGTCGAGGGTGCCGCGCTGGATCTCCTCCAGCGTGCCCATGCCGGCCCACATGTTGGAGCTGAGGGCGCTCATCACGACGACGCCCGGCACCAGGTAGTCCAGATACGAGGTGGTGCCGAAGCCGCCCAGTTCGACGACCTTCTTGAAGAGGTTCCCGAACAGGAACAGCCAGATCACCGGTTGGATCAGCGTGATGATCGCGTAGGCGGGCTGCCGCGCGAACACCATGAGCTGCCGCTGCGTCATGTACCAGGTCTGGGTGAGCGCGCTGCTCATCGCGCACCTGCGGCGAGAGCGGGGACGGCGGACTCGGGGGCGGACTCGGCATCGGCGTAGCGTCGGCCCGCGTAGCGCAGGTAGACGTCGTCGAGCGAGGGGCGGGCCACGGTGGCCGAGGCGACGGCCGCCCCGGCGCGTTCGAGCGCGGCCAGCAGCGCGGGCATCGCGGCGGCACCGTCGGCGGTGCGGGCGCTGACCCGGCGTCCGTCGACGAATGCCTCATGCACACCGGGCAGCCCGGTGAGCGCGCCGACGAGCAGCGTACGGCCGGCCTCGCCGACCGCCTGGCGCAGCTCCAGATGGACGGCGTCACCGCGGAGTTCGCCCTTGAGCCCGTCGGGAGTGCCGGTCACCACGACCCGGCCGCGGTCGACGATGGCGATGCGCTCGGCGAGCCGGTCGGCCTCCTCCAGGTAGTGCGTGGTGAGCAGGATGGTCAGGCCCTCGTCGCCGGCCAGCCGGCCGATCTCCTCCCACATCGCGGTGCGGGCCTCGGGGTCCAGGCCGGTCGTGGGCTCGTCGAGGAACAGCACCTCGGGCCGGTGCACCAGGCCGAGGGCCACGTCGAGACGGCGCCGCATGCCGCCGGAGTAGCCCTTGACCGGGCGGCGGGCGGCGTCGCTGAGCGAGAAGTGCTCCAGCAGTTCGTCGACCCGCCGGTCGAGGCCGGCCCCGCGCAGCCCGTGCAGCCGGCCCTGGAGCCGGAGGTTCTCGCGGCCCGTGGCGACGAGGTCGGCGCCGGAGTTCTGGGCGACCACACCGATCGCACGGCGCACCCGGTCCGGATGGCGCAGCACGTCGTGTCCGGCGACGGTGGCCGTGCCCGAGTCGGGGCGGGCCAGGGTGGTGAGGATCTTGACGGTGGTGGACTTCCCGGCCCCGTTCGGGCCGAGGAGGCCGAAGACGGTACCCGGCTCGACGGTGACGTCCAGACCGCGCAGCGCGGTGACGTCACCGGGATAGGTCTTGATCAGCTGGCACGCCTGCACTGCGGGCGCACGGGTGTTCATGATGGCTGCTCTCCTCGTGAGCGAGAAAGTGACAGCTGATCCATGTGCAGAGCGCCGGGCTATCCTGGGTGTGCCGCACCTCGATCGCCTGGAGCCGTCGCAACGGCGGAGTCAGCTCGGGGTTCGAGACCCCGGCGGAGCTGCTGCAACAGCACCGCCGGGGTTTCTCGGTTCTGGATCACGTCTTGGTCTGGGGTGCCTCCCAGTCGTCCGGCTCCCGGAATTCGGGCGGGATCTCACCCGTCTCGTGGAACTGCCGCCAGCTCTCGACGCCGGGCAGTGAGCCCTTCTTGATCTCGTCGAGGAAACCGCGCACCCACTCCGCCTGCGCCTCCAGCATGTGCAACTGGTACTCGGTCTCCACCAGAAAGAGCCGGGGCAACGTCTCGCACAGCTTGGCCAGCGCCCCGCGCCCGCTCGCCGCCTTGACCTCCAGGGCGGCGAGCCGCTCCTCCAGGAGCCGCACCACCTCGTCGGGCGGCAGCACCCCGATCAGCGACAGCACGGTCTCGAAGATCGGGAACTCCTTGACCGGGACGGCCAGCAGATCGGCCATCCACTCGGTCAGCTCCCCACGTCCGGCATCGGTCAGGCCGTAGATGGTGCGCTCGGGGCGGTTGCCCTGCCGCTCCACGTCGGTGACCTCGACGAACCCGTGCTTCTCCAGGTTCTGCACGACCGTGTAGAGCGAGCCGTAATTGATCTTCGTACTGGTGTCCTTGCCCTGCCGGCGCAGGGTCTGGGCGATCTCGTACGGATGCATCGGCTTCTGCCAGAGGGTCGCCAGCACGGCGAGCGCCAGGGGGTTGCTGAGCTTGCGGCGCCGCAGGGCCACGACCGATCACCTCGCTTCCGAATATCCGCTCACGAATATATCGTGACTACATCTCGAAGGTCAATACACACGATGTATCGCGTTCAGATCTCCGGCAAGGGCGCACGGAAGCAGGGCGGCAGCTCCGGCGCACGCCACACCGCCGCCGCCCGCCCGTACGCTGGCCGTGATGAGACGCAAGACGCGGATCCCGCCCGCTCCCCTCCCCCAGCGCGACGGCATCGACCCGGTGCGGGTGCGGCTGCCCGCCGAGGGGTCCTGGGAGACGGTACGCGCGCACCTCGTGGCACGGCTGTCCGGTGCGCCGCCGGGCGCGGTCGACGGGATGCTGGCGGCGGGCCGGATGGTCGGGGCGGACGGGCGGGCGGTGGCCCCGGACGATCCGTACGTGCCCGGCATGTACGTCTGGTTCCACCGGGAACTGCCCGCCGAGGTCCCCGTGCCCTTTCCGCTGGAGGTCGTGTACCGCGACGCGCACCTCGTCGTGGCCGACAAACCGCACTTCCTCGCCACCACCCCGCGCGGCGGCCACATCACCGAGACCGCGCTGGCCCGGCTGCGCCGGGAGCTGGGGATTCCCACGCTGTCCCCGGCGCACCGGCTGGACCGGCTGACGGCCGGTCTGGTGCTGTTCACGGTGCGGCCCGAGGAGCGCGGCGCCTACCAGACGCTGTTCCGCGACCGCCTGGTGCGCAAGGAGTACGAGGCCGTCGCCCCCTACGATCCCTCGCTCGCCCTGCCCCGCACGGTGCGCAGCCGGATCCTGAAGGAGCGCGGGACACCGGCCGCACGGCAGATCCCGGGCGAACCGAACGCGGTCACCCGGGTCGAACTGGCCGGACACCGGGGACCGGACGGACCGGCCCGTTACCGCCTGACCCCGCACACGGGGCAGACGCATCAGCTGCGGGTGCACATGAACGCCCTGGGCGTGCCGATCCTCGGCGATCCGCTGTACCCGGTGGTGCTCGGCCCCGGGCCGGCCGGTGACTTCCGCCGGCCGCTGCAACTGCTGGCGCGGCGGCTGGAGTTCACCGATCCGGTCACCGGCGCCGAGCACCGGTTCCACAGCGCGCGGGTGCTCACGGCCTGGTCCGCGTACCAGGAGTGGGCGGGCCGGTGACCGGTGGGGCAGAGATCTCGGCCCAGCCCACGGTAAGGACGGCACGGAGACCAAAGCGGAGTCGGTCGAGCGATCAGTGCCCGGGGGCGGGCAGGTGCCACGGCCGGCTCACTGACTGCCGCGTGCTCGGCGACCGAGGCAGGTCAGTTACCCCGCCACCAGCGGCGCAGCCGCTGCCAGACGCCGCGTGGGCGGCGCGGCTCGGGTGCCGCTGCGGGCTGCGGGGCCGCAGCCAACGGCTCGACGGCCGGGACGGGCGCGGGCACCGGATCCGGGCGGCCGGTGTCGATCTGCCAGCCGGCCCGCTGCGACGGGATGGGCGCATGGCTCGGCATGGCCTTCACGTCCTGCTGCGCCTTGGGTTCGAAACGCACCGGCAGGGCCACCAGTTGGCGTGAGGCGATCGACTCCTCCCACTCCAGCTCGTCCTCCTCGCAGTCCAGTTGCACGTCGGGCAGCCGCATCAGCAGCGCGTCGACGCCGACGTCGGCGATGGCCCGGCCGATGTCCTGGCCCGGGCACTCGTGCGGGCCGCCGCCGAAGGCGAGGTGCGAGCGGTTGCCCTGCATGCTGGCGGTCAGGTCGGGCCGGACCCGGGGGTCGATGTTCCCCGGGGCCGGCGCGAACAGCAGCCCGTCGCCCTGCCGGATGCGCTGGCCGCCCAGCTCCGTGTCCTGCTTGGCGAAGTAGGCGAAGACCGTGCTGAACGGCGGCTCGTCCCACAGGGACTGCTCGACCGCCTCGGGCACCGTCATCTGGCCGCCGTTGAGCTGGGCACGGAAGCCCGGTTCGGTGAGCACCATGCGCAGCGCGTTGCCGAGCAGGTTGGTGGTGGTCTCGTAGGCGGCGAACAGCACCAGGCGCAGGTGTTCCCTGACCTCGTCGTCGGTCAGACCTGCCGGGTGGGCGATGAGGTGGCTGGTGAAGTCCTCCTCCGGGCGGGCCCGGCGGCGGACGGTGAGGCCGCTGAGCGCGTCCATCACGTACTGGTGGCTGGCGATGGCGGTCTCGGAGCCCTTGAGCGCGTCGCGGGCGGACTGCACCATGCGCTCGTTGTACTCCTGGGGCATGCCGAGGATCTCGCACATCACCGCCATCGGCAGCGGCTCGGCGAACCGGGAGACCAGATCGGCCCGGCCCTGCTCGCAGAACTCGTTCACCAGGCGCTGGGTGTAGCGGCCGATGTGGCGGCGGATACCGCGGTGGTCGATGGTCGACATGGCGCCGGTGACCGCCGCCCGCAGCCGCTGGTGCTCGTCGCCCTCGGCGTGGGAGCAGATCGGCTGCCAGGCGATGTGCGGCATCAGCGGGTGGTCGGGCTTGACCATGCCCTCCAGGAGCGGGTTCCAGATGCGGCTGTCCCGGGTGTACTGCGAGGGGGTGCGCACCATGTGCATGTTCTCGGCGTGGCCGAGGACCACCCACATCGGTACGTCGTCGTGGAGCAGTACGGGTGCCACGGGACCGTGGGTCTCCCGCAGCTTCTCGTACAGCCCGCCCAGGTCCTCCGTCCCGGGGCCGTAGAGCCGGTGCAGCCCTCCGGGACCGGGCTCGTGCGCCGGGCAGCCGGGCGGCGGGCCGGACGCGGGGTCGTCCGTGCCGGTCAGAAAGTGGGGTTCAGGCGTCACAGTGGTCGCTCCGAAACTGAAGTGGATCCGGGGTAACGGGGTCGGAGATAACGGGATGTCAGGGGATCGGCCGTGCGGTTCAGGTGAGCGCACCGGTCATGGCGAGCGAGTGCAGGAAACGCATCAGGGTCATCAGCACGTCGCGGCTGGAGGCCCGGCGGCGCGCGTCGCACTCCATCATGGGGATCTCCGGGGGGAGGTCGAGCGCCGTGCGCAGTTCCTCCATCGGGTAACGGGGCCCGTCCGGAAAGGAGTTGATGGCGACGACGAAGGGCACGCCGCGCTCCTCCAGACGCCCTATGACGTCGAAGCTGACCTCCAGGCGCCGGGTGTCGACCAGCACGACCGCGCCGAGGGCCCCCTCGAACAGCCCGTTCCACAGGAACCAGAAGCGTTCCTGGCCGGGGGTGCCGAAGAGGTACAGCACCAGCTTCTCGGTGATGCTGATCCGGCCGAAGTCCATCGCGACGGTCGTGGCCGTCTTGGAGTCGGAGCCGTAGTTGTCGTCGACGCCGACACCGGCCTGCGTCATGGTCTCCTCGGTGGTCAGCGGTCTGATCTCGCTGACCGACCCGACCATGGTCGTCTTGCCGACGCCGAAACCGCCCACAATGACGATCTTCACCGCGGCCTGAGCGGTCTGCGGGAGATGGTCCTCGGTGCGCGGGCCGGGGATGGTGTCAGAGCTTTTGAAGTCCATGCATCACCGCTTCGAGGAGTGAACGGTCAGGGAGCGCCTGACGGACGATCGGGGCGCGCGCCTGCACCAGTCCGCCCGTGATCAGCTCGGTGATCAGTACGGTCATCGCGCTGAACGGAAGACTGAGATAGGCCGAGAGTTCGGCCACCGACAAGGGTGCGGTGCACAGCCGGAGCAGCGTGGCCTGCTCCGGCGGAACGGACGGCGGCGGGTCGGAGCGCGCCACGATCAGGGTGACCAGATCGAGTTCGGCGCGTCCGCCGTCGGCGGCACCGGTGATCACGTACAGCCGCTCGGGGTTCTTCGACCGGCCCTGTTCGTTGCCGGCGGCGGCGTCGGCCGGCTGGGGGGTCGGCGGAGGTTCCTGCCGTGGCTGGCGCCGTTTGCGTCGCGGAGGAGTCATACGGGCTGCCCGTTGCGCCGGGGCGGGCTCGTCAGGTGGGCGCCGATCCGGACGACGAGGTCGCGCATCCGGTTGCTCATCCGGCCGGGTTCGCAGACCACGTCGGCGAGGACGGCGAGGTAGGCGTTGGCCCCCGCCGCCATGAGGTAGAAGTAGCCGCCGTCGATCTCGATGACGACGAGTTTCATCTCGCCGCTGCTGCCCGGGAGTTCCTGGGCCACGGCGCCCGCCAGGCTCTGTACGCCCGCGCAGGCCGCGGCGAGCCGGTCGGCGGAGTCGGGGTCGCCGCCGTGGCGGGCGATGCGCAGCCCGTCGGCGGAGAGCACCACGATCATCTCGATGCCCGGTACGCCGTCGGCGAGTTCCTTGAGCATCCAGTCGAAGTTGGCTCGCTGCTGGATCACTTGAGGTCCCCCTCGTCGTCGGCCTCGCTGTGGGCCGGTTTGTCGATCAGGTGCAGGTATGCGGTCGGGTTGCGCGTGAAGTCGGTGGGGTGGACGCCCTCGTTGTCCTTCTTCAGCCCCTCCCAGAAGGCCTCCACCCACAGTCCGGGTTCACGGTTCTTCAACTTCTCGCGCTCGGGGTCCGCCTCCGGTTCGGGCCTGGGCTGGGACCAGATGGTCGGCTTGCCCTCGCGCTCGGCCCGTTCGATGGCGGCCTGCTCGGCGAGCCGCCGGCTGAGCGGGATCTTCACCTTGCTGCGGCGCTGCGGCAGGCCGTTCGCCGTCCACTCGGTGACCTCGGGAACGTCGTCCTCCATCGAGATCCCGGCGGGGATGCGCGGGCTGGTGGGGCGGCGCTTCTTGGGCGGACGCTTGGGGCCCTCCAGGGCGCCGAGTTCGGCCTTGGGCACCGCGGTGGCGCCGATGCCGTGGGCGAGCCCGGGGGCGGGCTCGGTCGTCATCATGTTGCTCGGCACGATGAGCACGGCCCGGACCCCGCCGTACGCCGAGGCGCGCAGCGAGACCTGCATGTCGTACGTCGAACAGAGCCGGCCGACGACGGCCAGGCCCAGCCGCGGGCTCTCGCCGAGGTCCTCCAGGTCGACGCCCGCCTTGGCGCGCTCCAGCATGCCTTCGACCCGCGCACGGGCCTCCTCGCTGAGGCTGACGCCGCCGTCCTCGATCTCGATGGCGACGCCGGTCTGCACCTCGACCGCGGTCACGTGGACCTTGGTCTGCGGCGGTGAGTAGCGGGTGGCGTTGTCGAGGAGTTCCGCGGCGGCGTGGATGACCGGCTCGACGCAGGTGCCCTTGATGTTGATCTTCGCGATGGAGGCCAGTTCGATGCGCCGGTACTCCAGGATCCGGGACATGGCGCCGCGCAGCACGCTGTAGAGGGCCACGGGGTTGGGCCACTGGCGGCCTGGGCGTCCGCCGCCGAGCACGGAGATCGAGTCGGCGAGCCGGCCGATCAGCGCGGTGCCGTGGTCGATGCGCAGCAGGTCGTCGAAGACCTCGGGGTTGCGGCCGTGGTCCTCCTCCATCTCCCGGAGTTCCTTGGCCTGCTGGTGGACGATCGCCTGCACGCGCTGGGCGATGTTGACGAAGGAGCGCTGCGCCGCGTCGCGCATGGACTCCTCCTCGTCGACCACCTTGAGCACCAGGCGCAGCAGGTCGCGCTGGGATTCGGGGAGGTGCCGGAGGTCGGGGTCGGCGTCGAGGACGGAGCGGATCACCTCTTGGGGCGATTCTCCGTGGCGCAGCCGGTACAGCGCGGTCGGGACGACGTCCCTGGCGAGCCGGACGATCTCCTCGTCGTGTGCGGCGATGCGCCGCTCCAAGTACGCGGCGTGACGGGCGTGTTCGGCCCGTGCGGCGCGGAGGTGGCGTCCGCGCCGTACCGCTTCTGCGGCCGTCGCGGTCACCAGCACGGTGGCGACGGCTCCGCACCAGCCGACGGCGGTCCGGGCCGGCCCCGTCACCACGGCGACGGCGGCTCCGGTCGCCGCGGCCATCAGTATGGCCGGCAGCAGCAGTGCCCGCGCTAGGGGAAGTTCACGGCCACCGGGAGGCGATTGCACACTCACCATGTATGCCCTCTGAAACGAATCGGCTGGGTGTCGGGGGAGTTTTCGGGGGGAAGAGTCATAGAACTATCTGGGATCTTCCGCATAATTGGGAACAAGCGCACGAATTACCTCAACTCGGTGCGCCGCGGGCGAGCTTAGTCCGACCGGATCAACGCCGTGTCATATTCGGCAACCGCCTGAAATCCCCCACGGGACTGGAGTACCCTCGGCGCCATTTGCACGCTGCGCATCCACCCGAACACAACAGGTGACGGCATACAGGCATGCGAAACCCCGTCGACCTGACGGGCACAGGAGAACACCCACCACCTCAAGGGACCACGGGGCCGCACGCCAATCCCCCACCGCCCCAAGAAGCACGGAGACCACGTTCGCAGCGACCGCCGTGGCAGCCTCGACGCTCCGCCCCGAAGGGGCACGAGGAACTACGCGACAAACCCCCACCCACCCGCACCCACACGACGCCCCGACCACCCGCCCCCCTAGGGGCGCGGGGAACTGCGCAACTACCCCCCACCCCACGCGCACCCACACGACAACAATCACCCCACCCCCAGGGGCGCGGGGAACTGCGCAACCGCCCCCACACCCCCGGAGGGACCCGTCACCCCACCGACGAGTACGCCACAACCCCTCGCAACAGCTGTTCAACCGCCTTGCGCGCGCTCTTGGCCACGGTCGAGCCCTCCACAGAGGACGCCGCCGAGATCTGCCCGAGGACATCGATGACCTGC
The DNA here is from genome assembly GCF_042871185.1 of Streptomyces sp. NPDC006012. Classification (NCBI taxonomy): domain Bacteria; kingdom Bacillati; phylum Actinomycetota; class Actinomycetes; order Kitasatosporales; family Streptomycetaceae; genus Streptomyces; species Streptomyces sp. NPDC006012. The sequence goes on along the minus strand of NZ_JBIAIE010000005.1, from coordinate 175,102 downwards.
TTGCACCACCGCACGAAGTCACCCGCCGGCATCTCCGCCTCGCGCAGCACCTCGTCGAGGCCCGTACCGGAGGCCCACATGTAGGCGGCCCAGGCGAAACCGAGATCGGGCTCGCGCTGGCCGACCCCCTCGCTCTGGGTGATCCGGAACTCCTCCTCCAGACCGTCGAGCCGGCCCCAGATCCGCACCATCTCGCCGAGCGCGGCCTTCGCCCGGCCCGAGGGCACCCGCGGCGCCAGCGCGTCGTCGCCGACCCGCGCCTCGTACACCAACGCCGAGACGCAGGCCGCGAGTTCGGCGGGGCCGAGCCCTTCCCAGACCCCCTCGCGCAGACACTCGCTGGCCAGCAGGTCCAGTTCGCCGTACAGCCGGGCGAGGCGCTTGCCGTCCTCGGTGACCTCGTCGCCGCGCAGGTAGTCGAGTTCGGTCAGCAGCGCCACGATCCGGTCGAAGGTCCGCGCGATGGTGTTCGTACGCCCCTCGATACGGCGCTCCAGCTGCGAGGTGTCCCGCAGCAGCCGGTGGTAGCGCTCGGCCCAACGCGCGTGGTCCTCACGGTCGTTGCAACCGTGGCAGGGGTGGGCGCGGATCGCGGTGCGCAGCCGGGCGATCTCCCGGTCGTCGGCGGCCTGCGACCGCTTCTTGCGGTGCCGCTCCGGCGGGATGTGCCCGGCCCTGCCGCGCAGCGCGGAGGCGAGGTCCCGGCGGGACTGCGGGGACCGCGGGTTGAACGTCTTCGGGATGCGCATCCGCTCCAGCGGCTCCACCGGCACCGGGAAGTCGATCGACGCCAGCCGCTTGACCTGCCGCTCGGCGGTGAGGACCAGCGGGCGCGGCCCGTCGTGGTACTCGACGCCGCGGTGGCCGTTGGAGCGCCCGGCTGGCAGCCCCGGGTCGAGGACCAGGGCGAGGCCCGCGTACTTGCCGGTCGGCACGTGGATGACGTCGCCGGGCCTGAGCTTCTCCAGGGCCACGGCCGCCTCGGCACGGCGCTGGGTGGCGCCCTGCCGGGCCAGTTCGCTCTCCCGGTCCTTCAGTTCGCGGCGCAGGCGCGCGTACTCGTCGAAGTCGCCGAGGTGGCAGACCATGGACTCCTTGTAGCCCGCGAGTCCCTCCTCGTTGCGCTGCACCTGACGGGAGATGCCGACGACCGACCGGTCCGCCTGGAACTGCGCGAAGGATGTCTCCAGCAGTTCGCGCGAGCGGTGCCTGCCGAACTGCTCGACCAGGTTGACCGCCATGTTGTACGACGGCTTGAAGCTGGAGCGCAGCGGATAGGTACGGGTGCCCGCCAGGCCCGCGAGGTGCTCGGGGCTCATGCCGCGATGCCACAGCACGACCGCATGGCCCTCGACATCGATGCCACGGCGGCCCGCCCTACCGGTGAGCTGCGTGTACTCGCCGGGGGTGATGTCGGCGTGCTGCTCGCCGTTCCACTTGACGAGTTTCTCCAGCACCACTGAACGCGCGGGCATGTTGATGCCGAGCGCAAGGGTCTCGGTGGCGAAGACGGCTTTCACCAGGCCGCGCACGAAGAGTTCTTCGACGACTTCCTTGAAGGTCGGGAGCATGCCCGCGTGGTGGGCGGCGATACCGCGCTCCAGGCCCTCCAGCCATTCGTAGTAGCCGAGGACGTGCAGGTCCTCGCGGGGGATGGAGGCGGTGCGCTCCTCGACCAGGTCGCGCACCCGCTGCCGGGCCTCGTCGTCGTTGAGCCGCAGTCCCGCGTACAGGCACTGCTGGACGGCGGACTCGCAGGCGGCGCGGCTGAAGATGAAGGTGATGGCGGGCAGCAGGCCCTCGGAGTCCAGCCGCTCGATGACCTCGGGGCGGCCCGGTGTCCACGCCCGGGAACGCTGCCGCCGCTCGCGCTCGCGATCCGCCTCCCGCATGGCCCGGCCGCGTCTGCGGTCCTGGTAGGACGGCTGGCTGGCCTCCGTGCGGGCGAGCCGGACGAGATCGGGATTGACCGCCTTCTTGTGGCCGTCGCCCTCCTCGAACAGGTCATACATCCGGCGTCCGGCCAGCACGTGCTGGAACAGCGGGACCGGCCGGTGCTCGGAGACGATGACCTCGGTGTCGCCGCGGACGGTGTCCAGCCAGTCGCCGAACTCCTCCGCGTTGGACACGGTCGCCGACAGCGAGACGAGGGTGACGGACTCGGGCAGGTGGATGATGACCTCCTCCCAGACGGCGCCGCGGAAGCGGTCGGAGAGGTAGTGCACCTCGTCCATGACCACATGGCCCAGGCCGAGGAGGGTCCGGGAGCCCGCGTACAGCATGTTCCGCAGCACCTCGGTGGTCATCACCACCACCGGGGCGTCGGAGTTGACGCTGTTGTCGCCGGTGAGGAGGCCGACCTTGTCCGCGCCGTAGCGGCGGCACAAATCGGCGTACTTCTGGTTCGACAGCGCCTTGATGGGTGTCGTGTAGAAGCACTTCCGGCCCTGTTGCAGGGCGAGGTGGACGGCGAACTCGCCCACGATCGTCTTGCCCGAGCCGGTGGGGGCGGCCACCAGCACGCCCTTGCCGGCCTCAAGTGCCTGGCATGCCTCGATCTGGAAGGGGTCGAGGGCAAAGTCGTACATCTCGCGGAAGGAGGCGAGCGCCGTGGCCTGCTCGGCAGCACGCCTGCGGGCTGCCGCATACCGCTCGGCCGGTGAGAGATCCTCTGTCATCGTGCTTTCGAGCGTACCGGGCCGCACTGACAACAGGACGATCATTATCCGGAACGCGGGATGTACGCCGGGCGTGCCCGCGCGCCGCACACGCCGGTGCCCGCGCCGTCCACGGGCGCGGGCACCTCACCGGTCACTGTGCGCGACGCTCAGGTCACGTCGTCGTAGCCGTTGACCCGGTCCGTACCCGCCTGCCCGGGCAGCGCCCGGTTGGCGGAGACCGTCTCGACCTCGCCGACGTCCTCGGGCGTGAGGTCCAGGTCGGACGCCTCGTCGTCGTCGGGGCCCCCGGCCGCGCGCCGCTGCCTGCGCCTGTCGTTGAGCAGGGAGAACGCGACCGCGGCGAAGTACAGCACCCAGATCGGTCCGGCGAGCGACATCATGGAGAGGGGGTCGGTGCTCGGCGTGGCCACGGCCGCGAAGACCGTGATGCCCATGATCATGGCTCGCCACCAGCCGAGCATGCGCTTGCCGCTGAGCACACCGGTCAGATTGAGCATGATCAGCAGCAGGGGCAGTTCGAAAGAGAGACCGAAGACGACCACCATGCGGGTGACGAGCTGCAGCAGGTCGTCCAGCGGCAGCAGGTTGTCGACGCCCTTCGGGCTGAAGCCGATCAGCACCTTCGCGGTGGTGGGCAGCACCCGGTAGGCGAAGTAGGCGCCGCCGAGGAACAACGGGACACCCGTGCCCACGAACGCGTACGCGTACTTCTTCTCATGCCGGTGCAGACCGGGCGCGACGAACGCCCACAGCTGGTAGAGCCAGATCGGCGAGGCGAACACGATGCCCGCCACCAGGGAGACCTGGAGGGCCAGCGTGAACGGGGCGAGGAGGCCGTTGATGGTGATCCGCGCGCACTGCTGTGAGCTGTCGCTGGAGCGGGCCAGTTCCTCGAAGGACTTCCCACAGCCGACCGAGTCGAGGATCGGCTTGGTGAGCAGGTTGATGATGTCGTTGTAGAAGAAGGCGGCGACGACCGTGACGACGATGATGGCCAGCATCGCCTTCGTAAGCCGGTTGCGCAGCTCACGAAGGTGATCCGTAAGGGGCATCCGCCCATCGGGATCCTTCTCCTTGTTGCGGGCAGGCTTGGGCAACCCACGTCCTCATCTCGTGCGGCAGGCCGGGACTGCCCGGCCTTGCGTCAGCGCTTGGTGGTGTCCGTCGGCTCGGTGACCGGTCGCGAGCTGGTCACGTCGCCGGGAGCGGCCTGGATGGTGCGCTGCGCCGAAGACTGCTCGTCGGAGCTGGGCGTCTGGGCGGCGGTGCTGTTGCCGCCGTCCTCCTTCATCGCCTTCGCCTCGCTCTTGAGGATGCGAGCGGACTTCCCGAGCGAGCGGGCCATGTCCGGAAGCTTCTTCGCGCCGAACAGCAGGACGATGACGACGAGGATGAGAATGATCTCGGGGGCTCCGAGCCTTCCGAACATAAGTCTTTACCTTCTCACCGAGGCGGCTGGGTGGGTGCTGTCAGATCCGTCGAGCATCTGTCCGAAGGATCGTGCTGACAGCGATCGTAACGCTCAGGGGTAAACGCGAGGCAATCCCTGTGCGTACTCCCGGTCCGCGGTACGGGCCTCGTTATGCGCACCGCGACCAGCAGCGTACCTGTCGGAACGGACAACATGACAGGGCGAAGTGACGCAAAACGCTTCCGCTGCGCGCGGACAGCCGTTTCCCGGCGGGCTCACAGCGAGTCCACCGCACGGGACGCGCTGGCCGCCACCCGTTCCAGGTCCTCGGCCGCCCGGTTGATCCGGCGCGCGGCATCCTCGACCTGCCGGGCCAGGTTCCGCGCCTCCAGGAAGACCCGGACGGCGAGCACACCCAGAACGGCGAGACCCACGAACCCCATGGCCACCGCGAACATCGCCCAGAACATGGCCCCGAGCCTAGACCGTGGGGTGCAGCCGCAGTGTCCTGACCCCGCCGCCGGACAGCAGCTCGACGATGCGCTCACCCGCGGGCTTGCGGACCGCGGCACCGCAATCCGGACAGGTGAAGGAGTAGAACGTCGTACGGCTGGTCGCGCCGATGGCGAGCCGCAGGGCACTCGCGGAGAGCTCGAAGCAGCCCCGGCAGTCCGGGCAGCCCGCTCTGAACACCACGGGAGTCACGCTTCGCATCCCCGCGAAGGCGGCCGCGACCGTCATTTCCCCCGCACCGGACACCGGAGACTCGCTCACAGCCCTCGCTCCTCACTTCGTGGTCGATCGCCGTCGATCGCCTTCGGGGCGTCACCGCCCGACACCGCGGGAAGTCCGCGCCCGGCCGACCGCCCGGCGGCACCGGGCCCGTCCCCGTGGCGCACTCCGCACTGTCCTACAGCCCGTCCCGCCGCGGATTCGTCACACCACGCGGCGCCGCGTGGTGTGCGTCCCGCTCCGTGTCCACCCCGTCGTACGCGGCGAGCGCCGCGCGGGCGGCCTGCCGGGCACTGTCGGCGAGGTCGGACGGCGAGACGATCCGGCCATCGCGGCCGAGCCGCAGCGCCAGCCGTCTCAGCGAGGCCGGATCCGGGGTGCGCAAGGCAATGCGCAGCCCCCCGTCGGGAAGCTCGTCCGCACTGTCGTGCGGGTAGTACTCGGCGACCCAGCGGCCGCCCGGACCGACCTCCACGACGACCTCCGGGTCCTCGGCGGCCGGCTGCACCAGTCCCTCCGACAGGTCCCGCAGCTCCACCTCCGGCGGCGCGGACGGCTCATCGAGGATCTTGATCTCGGCCACCCGGTCCAGCCGGAAGGTACGGCGTGCCTCGGAACGGCGACACCACGCCTCCACATAGGTGTGGCCGACGCTGACCAGGCGGATGGGGTCGATCTCCCGCTCGGTGACCTCGTCACGGGCCGGTGAGTAGTAGCGGATCCACAGGCGGCGCCGCTCCGAGATCGCCCGGTCGACGTCGGCGAAGACACCGCCCTCGGACTCGAAGGTGACCGAGAGCCGGGAACTGGCGCCCGCCGCGTCACCGGCCGCGCCCTCCACCTTGGCGGTGGCCCGCAGCAGCGCCTGCCGGTCGCTCTCCCGCAGCCCCGGCAGCGTGGCCACCGCGCGCGCGGCGACCAGCAGCGCGGTCGCCTCGTCCGCGGCGAGCCGCAGCGGCTCCGCCGCCTCCGCACCGAGCGCAGCAGGGTTGTGCCACCAGATGCGCTCGCCGTCCGTGTCGATGTCCAGCAGATCACCGCCGCGGAAACTGGTCCCGCACATGGGCAGCACATCGAGGTCGGAGACCAACTCGTCCTCGGTGATGCCGAAGGCCCGCGCGACGTCCGCGACCCGCGCACCGGGCCGCTCCCGCAGATACGTCACCAGGGAGAGCATCCGCCGGGTCTGGTCGATGGCGTTCACAGCCCTGACAGGTTTGCCTGCCACTGTCCTGCTCCTCCCCCGCTCAGCCCTTGGCCACGGCACGCAGCCGGTCCACCACGTCGGCCCGCAGCTCGGCCGGCTCCAGGACCACCACATCGGGCCCGAACTCCACCAGCCAGGCGTCCAGGCCGTGTCCGTACGGAATCTCCAACTCGTCCCAGCCGTCACCGAGTTCCCGGACCTTGATGGCCTTCGCCCGAAGGGGGTACCCGGCGCCCGAGCGCAGCCGGATCAGCGCCGAGCGGTCAGCCACCTCACCCGCCCAGGTCGCGACGGTCTCACGCACCGTCACGACGTCCGGGACCGGAGCGGTGAAGCCGCTCCCGCGCGAGCGCACCCGGCCGGTGATCCGGGACAGCCGGAACACCCGCTCCGCGCCCCGGTCACGGTCCCAGCCCGCCAGGTACCAGTGGCCGCGCCAGCACTCCAGCGCCCACGGTTCCACATGCCGCGCCTCCGGGCGGGCGGCGGTCGCCTTGCGATAGTCGAAGATCACCCGACGGCGGTCGCGGCAGGCCAGCATCAGCGGTTCGAAAGCGGCCTCGTGCACCGGGATGCGCGGCTCCAGCGCACCGTGCGCCTCGTACGGGTCGACGTCCTCGGGCAGCCCTGCAGCACGCAGCTTCTGCAGCGCGCCGCTGGCCGCTCCGGCGAGCCGCGCCTGCTGCCACACCTTGGCGGCCAGACCCAGTGCGGCGGCCTCCTCGGCGTCGAGCGTGATGGGCGGCAGCCGGTTGCTGTCACGGCGGGCGAGATAGCCGACCTCGCCGTCGAGATTCTCGACGGTCTCGATGACCAGCCCCAGCTCGCGCAGGTCGTCCTTGTCCCGCTCGAACATCCGGCTGAAGGAATCGTCACCTGCGCTGCCCTTACCCGGCCCGGAACTCGCGCCTCTGCCCGGCCCGAAGGCCACGCCTCTGCCCGGCCCGAAAGCCTCGACGTAAGCCTCGATGGACTCCCGCAGCTCACGCTTGCTGAGCGGCCGCCGCGTCCCGAGCAGACACAACGCCAGATTCATCAGCCGCTCGGCCTTGGCAATGGCCATCGACGCCCTTCGCCTCCCTGTGGTGCCTACGATCGACGACCGTACCGCTCCGCGGGGGCGCGGCAAAAGCCGAGGGCCCGTGCCCGGCCTGGGCACGGACCCTCCATGATCGGATCCGGTCAGACCGCGACCAGGTCACAGACGAAGATCAGCGTCTCGCCGGGGGCGATCCGGCCGCCGCCGGCGCCACGGTCCCCGTACGCCAGGTGCGCCGGAATGGTCAGCTGACGCCGGCCGCCGACCTTCATCCCCTGCACGCCCCGGTCCCAGCCCGCGATGACCTGGCCGGCACCCAGCTGGAACTGCAGCGGAGTGCCGCGGTTCCAGGACGCGTCGAACTCCTCGCCGGTGGAGAAGGCCACGCCCACGTAGTGCACGGAGACGGTGTCGCCGGCCTTGGCCTGAGGACCGTCGCCCTCCCAGATGTCCTTGATCTCCAGGTCCGCCGGGGGCTCGCCGCCCGGGAAGTCGACCTCGGGCTTGTCGATGCTCACGTCTCTAGCTCCTGCTTGTGTACGACACGGAACGCGGACAGTCTGTCATCCCCAGCCCCCGCCCGCCCGCCGCGGGCCGGACGACCGGACCGTCACATCGCCGCCAGGATGTCGACGGCGAACACCAGCGTGGAACCCTTCTTGACGACACCACCGCTCGGCGGCGTGTCACCGTACGCCAGCTCCGGCGGCACCACCACGAGCACCCGGCTGCCGACCTTCTTGCCGGTCAGGCCCTGCGACAGCCCCTTGACGACCTGTTCCATCTGCTGCAGCGAGAACTGGCTGAGCCGGCCCGAGCCATAGGTCTGCTCGAACGTCTTGCCGCTGTCCCAGACCTCGCCCTTGAACTGGCACAGGACCGTCTGATCCGGCTTGAGCCCGGCGCCGTCGCCCTCCAGGACGTACTCCGACACCAGCTTCCCGGGCGGGGACGACTTCGGAATGTCGATGGAGGGCGCGTTGCCGTCCGTGTTCGTGCCGACCTTCGGCAGGGCCGCGTCGGTCTGCGGCACCGCCTTGCCCTGTGCGGAACTCTTGCCGTTGAAGGTGTCCAGCAGATCCACCACGAACACCAGGGTGTCCGTGCCCTTGATACCCGCCTGCTCGTTGCCCGACGAGCCGTAACCCCAGGTCGGCGGCACGGCCATCGCCACCCTGCTGCCGACCTTCCGGCCCGACAGCGCATACCGCCAGCCGTCGATGACACTGCCCTCGGCCAACTGGAGCACCAGCGGGGTCTTACGGTCGTAGGAGTTGTCGAAGACCTTCGCCGTGGACCAGACCTGGCCCAGGTAGTGCGCCTGGACGAAGTCGTTCTCCGCGACCGTCCGGCCACCGCCCGCGATCACCGTCTTCACCGCGAGGTCCTTCGACGGCTCCCCCGATCCCTTGGCGACCGTCGGCTTCTCGCCGAACTTCGTGCCCGCAGTGATCGCCGGCAGCGGCCCGTCCACGATCTTCGGCGGCGGCACGGACGATCCCGACGGCGACGGCGACGGTGACGCCCCCGCGTCGCCGGCATCGGACTTGCCGTCACCGCACCCGGCGAGCGTGACCAGTCCAGCGGGTACGGCAGCGAGCAGGAGTGAGCGTCGGCGCACGGTGGGGCCTCGTAATCGTTCGATCTTGCGGATGGCGTGCGCGCGCAACTCTACGGCGAACCGCGGGCGCCGTACGGGAAACGTACGGCGCCCGTGTGGCGTTCCACCGAGGTCCCCCGTTCGAATGAAGTCGAACGGGGAAACACCCGGACACCTCACTCACATACCGGCGATGAGCTTCTCCACCCGGTCGTCCACCGAACGGAACGGGTCCTTGCACAACACCGTGCGCTGCGCCTGGTCATTGAGCTTCAGGTGCACCCAGTCGACCGTGAAATCACGGCGCTGCTCCTGGGCCCGCCGGATGAAGTCGCCGCGCAGCCGGGCCCGAGTGGTCTGCGGCGGGACCGACTTGCCCTCGAAGATCTTCAGATCGTTGCAGATCCGGGCCGCCTGGCCCTTTTTCTCCAGCAGGTAGTACAGGCCACGACGACGGTGGATGTCGTGGTAGGCGAGGTCTATCTGCGCGACCCGCGGATGCGACATGGTCATGTTGTGCTTGGCCCGGTACCGCTCGATGAGCTTGTACTTCATCACCCAGTCGATCTCGGTGGCGATCCGGTCCAGGTCCTCCGCCTCGATCGCGTCGAGCGTACGGCCCCACAGCTCCAACACCTGCTCCACCGTGCCAGTGCGGATACCACGGCGCTCGCAGAAGTCCAGGGCCTTCTCGTAGTACTCGCGCTGCACCTCAAGCGCCGACGCCTCCCGGCCGCTGGCCAGACGCACCTTGCGCCGGCCCGTGATGTCGTGGCTGACCTCGCGGATCGCCCGGATGGGGTTCTCCAGCGTCAGATCACGCATCACCGTGCCCGCCTCGATCATGCGCAGCACCAGATCGGTCGCCCCGACCTTCAGCAACATGGTCGTCTCGGACATGTTCGAATCGCCCACGATGACATGCAGACGGCGGTAACGCTCCGCGTCCGCATGCGGCTCGTCACGCGTGTTGATGATCGGCCGGGAACGGGTCGTCGCCGACGACACACCCTCCCAGATGTGCTCCGCCCGCTGGCTCACGCAGTAGACCGCACCGCGCGGCGTCTGCAGCACCTTGCCCGCGCCGCACAACAACTGCCGCGTGACCAGGAACGGAATAAGGATGTCCGCAAGCCGGGAGAACTCCCCGTGCCGCGCCACCAGATAGTTCTCGTGGCAACCATACGAGTTGCCCGCCGAGTCCGTGTTGTTCTTGAACAGGTAGACGTCGCCAGCGATTCCCTCCTCATGCAGGCGGCGCTCCGCATCCACCAGAAGTCCTTCGAGAATGCGCTCCCCGGCCTTGTCATGGGTGACCAGTTCGATCACATTGTCACATTCGGGTGTCGCATATTCCGGATGTGACCCCACGTCGAGATAGAGCCGGGCGCCGTTGCGCAGAAACACATTGCTGCTTCGGCCCCATGACACGACACGGCGGAAGAGGTACCGCGCCACCTCGTCAGGCGACAGGCGGCGCTGTCCCCTGAACGTGCACGTGACGCCGTACTCGTTCTCCAGCCCGAAAATGCGGCGGTCCATGACTGAACATTACGCCCGATCCCCCGAGCTGAAACGAGGTTCGACAGCACGATTTGGATCATTTTCCGATGCCGACGCAACCACCCCTCCCCCAACGGGAGCTGCGAGGACCCGTCCACCCGCCAGCAGAACCAGCAAAGACACGGCCCCCGCGACCCCCGGCACCACGAACCCCCACAGCGCGCCGCCCGCCTCCGCCACCGGACCCGCCACCCCCGTTCCCACCGAAGAACCCACCGTGAACGTCGTCACAAGCCAGGAGAACGCCTCGGTGACCGTACCGCCCGGCGCATGCCGGTCGACGATGACGAACGCACACGCCAGCGACGGTGCCAGGAACACCCCCGCCACCACCGCGAGCGACACCATCGCCACCGGACCCGGCCTCAGCGTCAACGGCACATAACACACCGCCAGAAAAGCCACCAGCACCCGCAGCCGCCGCTCCGGCACACCCCCCCACTGCCGCGCCCCGTACGCGGCACCCCCGGCCAGCGCACCGAGCCCCAGGCCCGCCATCAGCCAGCCGTACACCGCATCCCCGCCGTGTCCGTCGGCATACGACACCGAAGCCACCGTGATCGAGCCCAGCGCCATCCCCACGAACAGAAACGCGCCGAGCAGCACCAGCAGCCCCGGCGACCGCAGCGCACCCAGCCAGTGCGCCGCACGCGGCGCGGAACGCCACGCACGCGACGGCGGCGACACCACCACCGACAGCGCCCCGAGCACCCCCAGCGCATTCACCACCAGCACCGCCGCCCGCTCCGACCACACCGACGCACAGAGCGTGACCAGCAGCGGGCCGACCGTGAACATGACCTCCTGGGCGACCGCGTCCATCGCATACGCCGTATGCACCTGCTCCTCACGGCGCAGCACCGACGGCCACAGGGCACGCAGCCCGCCCTCCAGCGGCGGCGCGAACAACCCCGCGGCCGCCACCGCGCCATAGGCCAGGGGCAGCGGATCCAGGCCGCAGAAGGCGAACACCGCCATCGACACCGCCGACAGCACGGCCGCAGGCAACTGCACCCGGGGCTGCCCGCGCAGATCGACCAGCCGCCCCAGCACCGGCTGCCCGACGGCATTGGCCACCCCGTAGACCGCCGCCAGCGCCCCCGCCAGGCTGTACGTCCCGCCCTGCGCACGCACGAACAGCACCAGCGCGATCGCCGCCGTGGCGTTCGGCAGCCGGCCCACCAGCGTGCCGGCCAGCAGCCTGGCCGCGTGCCTCGCCCTGAGGATCTCCAGGTATCCCGCAGCCATCCCCTGCCCTCCAATGGCTCGCCCGAGCTGCACCCACGCACTCAAGTGTTACGTATAACGTCCGCCGCCATACGTACCATGTGCGCTGTTCACCCGTCCAGACGACCAGCCCAAGAGGAGCGCACCACGGTGCCCCGCAGCAGCACCCGCCCCACCAGTCGCGACGTCGCCCAGGCCGCCGGCGTCTCACAGGCCGCCGTCTCCCTCGTCCTCGGCGACAAATGGCACGGCCGGGTCTCCGCAGCCACCGCCCAGCGCGTACGCGACGCCGCACACCGGCTCGGCTACCGGCCCAACCTCGCCGCCCGCAACCTCCGCCTCGGCCACACCCGCACCGTGCTCCTCGTCGTCCCCGCGCTCACCACCGAATTCTTCGCCGGCGTCTACACCGGAGCAGCCCGCACCGCCGCCCAGCACGGCTTCGGCGTGGTCCTCTACCCCTCCCCCGAAGGCATCGGACCCGCCCGCAACCCCTTCGCCTCCGCGCAGGCCGCCCTCGACGGCGTCATCGCCTCCTCCATGGCCGCCGACGCCCTCACCGCCATCCGGGGCGACCAACTCCCCCTCGTCATGCTCGACAGCGACCCCGAAGGCAGCCTCGGCGCCGCAACGGTCAACCTCGACATCGCCGACGGCACCCGCCAGATCGCCGACCACCTGCTCGGCCTCGGACACCGCCGTTTCCTCCACCTCGCCGCCGACGTCCCCTCCTGGACCTTCGACGTACGCGCACGCGAACTCGCGGCCCGCACAGCCACCGTCCCCGGAACCGACGTACGGACCATCCGCGCCCCCCTCTCCATCGAGGACGCCACCACCGCCACCGAGACCGCCCTCGCCACCCCGGGGCCCCGCCCCACCGCAATCGTCTGCGACGACGACAAACTCGCCGTGGGAGCCTACAAAGCGCTCCGCCGCCACGGCCTGCGCGTCCCCGCCGACATCTCCGTCACCGGTATCGACGACCTCGCCCTCGCCAGCGCCGTCGACCCCGAACTGACCACCGTGCGACTCGACGCGGAACTCTTCGGCGAACGCGGCATGCAGGCCCTCCTGGCCGTCCTGGACGGCCGCCGACCCGACCGGAGCGACATCCCCGTACACCTGGTGGTACGCGGCTCCACAGCCCCGCCCGCACACACCTGACAGCCCGCCCCGGGGCTGATAGGCCGAAAACACCGCGCCCCGGCCGGCAGGGCGGGCCAGGGCGCGAGAACGAGCAGCAGGACAGGCGCGACCTACTTCTTCTTCCCGTCGTCGTCCGCCTCCTCGGCGCTCTCCGCCTCCGTGGCGGCACCGTCCGCCTCCAGCAGACGCGACAACTGCCCACCACCGATCCGCTTGAACTTCCGCTGCTGCGGCCGCGTACGATCCAGCACGGCCACTTCCAGACGCTCCGCCGGAATCTCCCGCTCACTGCCGTTCGTGTCACGGGACAGCGCCTGCACGGCCAGCTTCAGCGCCTCCGCCAAGCTCATGCCGTCACGATGCCGCTGATCCAGGAAACTACTGATCTGCTCCGCATTACCGCCCACCGCGACCGAACCGTGCTCATCCACGATCGAACCGTCATGCGGCAACCGATAGATCTGATCGCCCTCCGGAGTCTCCCCGACCTCCGCCACGACCAACTCCACCTCGTACGGCTTCTCAGCCGCACTGGAGAAGATCGTGCCCAACGTCTGCGCATAGACATTGGCCAGACCACGAGCGGTCACATCGTCCCGGTCGTACGTGTAACCACGCAGATCCGCGTAGCGCACACCACCGATACGGAGATTCTCGTACTCGTTGTACTTGCCGGCGGCCGCGAAACCGATCCGGTCGTAGATCTCGCTGAACTTGTGCAGCGCACGGGACGGGTTCTCACCGACGAACACGATGCCGTCGGCATACTGCAGCACAACCAGACTGCGGCCACGAGCGATGCCCTTGCGGGCGTACTCCGCCCGGTCGGCCATCGCCTGCTGAGGTGAGACATAGAACGGCGTCGACACCGGTTATCCGTCCCTTTCTGTCGAAGTCACTGGATCACCTTGCAAAAAACCACGGCTACAGCAGCGCGGCCCGCGGACCGTCCGGCTGCTCCAGACGCCGCTCCAGCACCGAGCGGGCGATCTCGGAGGACTCGTCCTCGGTGAGCCGACGGAAACCGTCCTCGGTGATCACGGTGACGATCGGGTAGATCCGGCGGGCGACATCGGGACCACCGGTCGCCGAGTCGTCGTCTGCCGCGTCGTACAGGGCCTGCACCACGAGAGTCGTGGCCTGCTCCTCCGTCAGATCGTCACGGAACAACTTCTTCATCGCACCCCGCGCGAAGACCGAACCGGAACCCGTCGACGCAAAGCCGTGCTCCTCGGATCGGCCACCCGTGACGTCGTAGGAGAAGATGCGGCCCTTCTCCCGGTCCACGTCATAACCGGCGAACAGCGGGACCACGGCCAACCCCTGCATGGCCATGCCGAGATTGGACCGGATCATGGTCGACAGCCGGTTCGCCTTGCCCTCCAACGACAGCTGAGCGCCCTCGACCTTCTCGAAGTGCTCCAGCTCCAGCTGGAAGAGCTTGACCATCTCGACGGCCAGACCGGCCGTACCGGCGATACCGACGGCCGAGTACTCATCGGCGGGGAAGACCTTCTCAATGTCACGCTGGGCGATCACATTGCCCATCGTGGCCCTGCGGTCACCGGCCAGCACCACGCCACCGGGGAAGGCCACCGCGACGATCGTCGTCCCGTGCGGCGCCTCGATCACCCCCTGCGTCGGCGGCAGCTGCCGCTTGCCGGGCAGCAGCTCCGGCTGGTGATCGCCGAGAAAGTCCATGAAGGAGGAGGACCCGGGCGTCAGGAAGGCAGCAGGTAGACGCCCGGTGATACGAGTGTTGGCTTCCACGCGTTTCCCTCCACGTATGCAGCAGCCCGCCTCATGACCTCGGGCTGATCCTTGAACTGCCCCAGTGCAGCGTTGCAGCTGAAGCACAGTACGCCACGGACCCTACCCGTCTCGTGGCAGTGATCCACGTGTGCGGGCGGAGCCGCCAGACATATACAGCAGACGCCTCCTTGGGATGCGGTCGAGGCGTTGCGTTCCGCCTCGGTGAGGCCGTACTGGCGCTTCAGACGGCCCTGCCGCCCGCGTACCGCTCGGTGTGCCTTGCAACTGGTCGACAACCCGTCGGAAGCCGTTGCGTTGCGATGCCATTCACTGCGGGGTTTGACCTCGCCGCACACCCGGCAGAGCTTGTGCCAGGCCGGGACCTCCGGCCTCTCCCGGACAGGCTTCCCCATCGCCTCCCGGCGCCGCCGGTAGTGCGCAGCGCTGTATTCCGCCACGCACTCCCGGCAGTGCACCTGAAGACCATCGCGCCGATTCCTGTCCCGTGCGAAGGCCGCAAGAGGCAGATCCCGCCTGCACTTCCGGCATTGCTTCGCACTCGGTTCCTCAGCCACCTTGACCCCCCGCCACCTTCACTTCGAAGGCAAAGTGACCAAAAGCCCTTTACTCTCCGCCTTTTTGCACGAAGGATCGAACGAAATCCTCGGCGTTCTCTTCGAGTACATCGTCAATTTCGTCAAGAACCGAGTCCACGTCGTCGCTCAGCTTCTCGTGCCGTTCCTTGAGGTCGTCGGACGCCTGCGCGTCCTGCGCCTGCTCCTCGACCTCTTCGGTGTTGCGCGTGGCCTTCTGCTGGCCGCCGCCGGTGTCCTTGGTCGCCATAACCCTCACCCCGCTCGATTCGCCAGACATGGTCGGCGGGTCGGCATTCCCGCCGATTGGTGATGATCAGACCCTACAAGCCGGGTCCGACATCGGCCCCGCAGTTTCTCCAACGTACGGGGGCCACCTCGATGATTCCCGGACGCCGGGATTTCCACCCCCCGCCCGGTGTGGACTGTCGGCCCGGTCAGCCGCCGGAGAGGACCCTGACCAGGTCTTCTGCCGTGCGGCAGCGGTCCAGCAGTTCCTTGACGTGATTTCGCGTTCCGCGAAGCGGTTCGAGGGTTGGAACGCGTTGCAGGGAGTCCCGGCCGGGCAGGTCGAAGATCACGGAGTCCCAGGAGGCGGCGGCGACGTCGTCCGCGTACTGCTCCAGGCACCGGCCGCGGAAGTAGGCCCGGGTGTCCTCCGGCGGCTTCGTGCGGGCCCGGTCGACCTCGGTCTCGGTGAGGAGCCGCTTCATGCGTCCGCGGCCCACCAGGCGGTTGTAGAGGCCTTTCTCGGCGCGTACGTCGGCGTACTGGAGGTCGACCAGGTGCAGCCGGGCGGCGTCCCAGTCCAGGTCGTCGCGGCGGCGGTAGCCCTCCATGAGTTCGCGTTTGGCGACCCAGTCGAGTTCGCCGGCGAGGCTCATGGGGTCGTTCTCCAGCCGGTTGAGCGTGTCCTCCCAGCGGATGAGGACGTCCCTGGTCTGTTCGTCGGCGTCGGCTCCGTGGCGTTCTTCCACGTATTTGCGTGCGAGTTCGTAGTACTCCATCTGGAGCTGGACGGCGGTGAGTGTCCGGCCGCTGCGGAGGGTGACGAGTCGCTTGAGTGTGGGGTCGTGGGAGACCTGGTGGAGGGTGCGTACGGGCTGGTCGACGGCCAGGTCGACGGCGATGAAGCCGTCTTCGATCATGGAGAGGATCAGGGCGGTGGTGCCGAGTTTGAGGTAGGTGGAGATTTCGGAGAGGTTGGCGTCGCCGATGATCACGTGCAGGCGCCGGTATTTCTCGGCGTCGGCGTGCGGTTCGTCGCGGGTGTTGATGATGGGGCGTTTGAGGGTGGTTTCGAGGCCGACCTCGACTTCGAAGTAGTCGGCGCGCTGGCTGAGCTGGAAGCCGTGTTCGTGGCCGTCCTGGCCGATGCCGACGCGGCCGGCTCCGGCGACGACCGGACGGGAGACGAAGAAGGGCGTGAGGTGGCGCACGATGTCGGAGAACGGGGTTTCCCGTTTCATCAGGTAGTTCTCGTGCGTGCCGTAGGAGGCGCCTTTGTTGTCGGTGTTGTTCTTGTAGAGGTGGATGGGCTGGGCGCCGGGGAGCTGGGCGGCGCGTTCGGCGGCCTCTGCCATGATCCGTTCGCCGGCTTTGTCCCAGAGGACGGCGTCGCGGGGGTTGGTGACCTCGGGTGCGCTGTATTCGGGGTGTGCGTGGTCGACGTAGAGGCGTGCCCCGTTGGTGAGGATCACGTTGGCGAGGCCGATGTCCTCGTCGGTGAGCTGGCTGGCGTCGGCGGCTTCACGGGCGAGGTCGAATCCTCGTGCGTCCCGCAGCGGGTTTTCTTCCTCGAAGTCCCAGCGGGCCCGGCGGGCCCGGTGCATCGCCGCGGCGTAGGCGTTGACGATCTGGGACGAGGTGAGCATGGCATTGGCGTTGGGGTGGCCGGGGACGGAGATGCCGTACTCCGTCTCGATGCCCATTACTCGCCGTACGGTCATGCGGCCCTCCTTGCCCGGCGGCACCCTCGGTCGTGGGCACCGCTCACGTACCCGCTGGCGCTGCGGTGCGTGCGCGGTGCCGGTCCCCGCACTGCGCGATTCGGCGGTAAAAAGAGCCTAGAACGCCTTTGCGCTGGGGGGGAGATCATTTGCGTCTTTGCCTGTTCCGGCGTGGCCGGAAAAACGGGCGGCTGCGGGTACCCGGTGGGGGCACCCGCAGCCGCCTGTGTTTTACAGGTACTGTCCGGTGTTTGCCACCGTATCGATGGAACGCCCCGTGTCTGCGCCTTGCTTTCCGGTAATGAGGGTGCGGATGTAAACGATCCGTTCACCCTTCTTGCCGGAGATTCGGGCCCAGTCGTCCGGGTTGGTGGTGTTGGGCAGGTCCTCATTCTCCTTGAACTCGTCCACGCATGCCTGGAGGAGGTGGGAGACCCGGAGGCCCTTCTGCTTCTGGTCGAGGAATTCCTTGATCGCCATCTTCTTGGCGCGGCCGACGATGTTCTCGATCATGGCGCCGGAGTTGAAGTCCTTGAAGTAGAGGACTTCCTTGTCGCCGTTGGCGTAGGTGACCTCCAGGAAGCGGTTCTCCTCGGATTCGGCGTACATGTGCTCGACCGCGGTCTGGATCATGCTCTGGACCGTGGTGGTCTTGTCGCCGCCGTGTTCCCCGACGTCGTCCGCGTGCAGCGGCAGGCGTTCGGTGAGGTATTTCCCGAAGATGTCCTTGGCCGCTTCGGCGTCCGGACGCTCGATCTTGATCTTCACGTCGAGGCGGCCGGGTCGCAGGATGGCGGGGTCGATCATGTCCTCGCGGTTGGAGGCACCGATCACCACGACGTTCTGCAGGCCCTCGACGCCGTCGATCTCGGCGAGCAGCTGGGGGACGATGGTGTTCTCCACGTCCGAGCTGACACCGGAGCCGCGGGTGCGGAAGAGTGATTCCATCTCGTCGAAGAAGACGATCACGGGGGTGCCTTCGCTGGCCTTTTCCCGTGCGCGCTGGAAGACGAGGCGGATCTGCCGCTCGGTTTCGCCGACGTACTTGTTGAGCAGTTCGGGGCCCTTGATGTTCAGGAAGAAGCTCTTGCCCGCTGCCTGGCCGGTGACCTCGGCGACCTTTTTGGCCAGCGAATTGGCGACGGCTTTGGCGATGAGCGTCTTTCCGCATCCGGGGGGTCCGTAGAGCAGGACTCCCTTGGGTGGGCGCAGCTCGTGTTCTTTGAAGAGGTCGGGGTAGAGGTAGGGCAGCTCGACCGCGTCGCGGATGGCTTCGATCTGATTGCCGAGGCCGCCGATCTGCTCGTAGCCGATGTCGGGTACCTCTTCGAGGACGAGTTCTTCGACCTCGCTCTTCGGAACGACCTCGTACACATAGCCGGAGCGGGGTTCGAGCAGGAGGGCGTCTCCGGGGCGGATGGTGACGTCCAGCAGCGGCTCGGCGAGCCGTACCACCCGTTCCTCGTCGGTGTGCCCGAGCACCAGGGCGCGCTCGCCGTCCTCAAGTACTTCCTTGAGGGTGACGATGTCCCCGACGCGCTCGAATTCCATGGCCTCGACCACGTTGAGCGCTTCGTTGAGCATGACTTCCTGGCCGCGCCGCAGGACGTCGAGGTCGACACTGGGGCTGACGTTCACGCGGAGTTTGCGGCCTCCGGTGAAGATGTCGGCGGTGCTGTCCTCGTTGGCCTGCAGGAAGACACCGAAGCCGGCCGGCGGCTGGGCGAGCCGGTCGACTTCTTCCTTGAGGGCCACGATCTGGTCGCGGGCCTCACGGAGTGTGTTGGCGAGTCTCTCGTTCTGTGCGGACACGCCGGCCAGGTTGGTCTGCAGCTCGACGATCCGCTCTTCGAGAATCCTCGTGTGCCGCGGAGAGTCGGCGAGCTTGCGTCGCAGGACGGCGATCTCCTGCTCAAGGTAGGCGATCTGCCCGGCGGGGTCGTCGGACCCTCGTCCCGGGCGGATGCCGCGGTTCATGTCGTCGTCGTGGGCTGCCACGGTCCTCACCTCCTCCAAGGGGAGCTGGACGCTTCCAGACCCTACCTGGGTGGGTGTCGATTGAAACCCCTAGATCACAAAGACTGTCAAGGAGTGTCCGATCTTCACCCTTGCGCTCTCCCTCACGCCAGGGGAATACCCAGCGAACGTGATTGGGAAGCGGCCGGCGGTAGGGTCGAGGGGTTCAACACCCGCCAGAGCTGGCCGGATTCCCGTCGGCTCTTTCGTCAAGGGTAGGTGACGTGACCGTGTTGCAAGAGGCCCGAGGCGACGGTGAGGCACTGGAGGTCTGGATCGATCAAGATCTGTGTACAGGGGACGGGATCTGCGTCCAGTACGCGCCCGAGGTGTTCGAGCTGGACATCGACGGGCTGGCCTACGTGAAAAGTGCCGAGGGCGAGCTGTTGTCGGCCAAGGGGGCTGTGACCGGGGTGCCGTTGCCGCTCGTCGTGGATGTGGCGGACTCGGCGCGGGAGTGTCCGGGCGAGTGCATCCATGTGCGTCGGGTTTCGGACAGGGTCGAGGTACACGGACCCGACGCGGAGTGACCGGAGGGCCACTCCGCGTGATGATTGTCTGTTTTCTCACATTCCCACCGTAGCGGGGGTTTTCATACGCTGTGGGACCCCGCCGGGGTGGAGCGTATGAACGCGCTGCCGTTCCACTGCCACTTGGCGGGCGTCTTCACGTCCGGGCAGCAACTCGGCACGTCGGACGTGGAGTAGCCGAGCAGGGTCGCGGTGACGGCGCCGTACCGCACCGCGAAGTCGGTGACGGTGGTCCGGTCCTTGGGATCGACGAGTGTGGCGACGACCCGGGGGTGCTTGTCCTGCATGCCCTGGGTGAGGACGTACACCCCGTCGGGCGGGGTGCCCATGGGGGCGTCGCAGTGCACCACGGCGACCGTCTCCGGGCGGCCGTCGCCGTCGAGGTCTCCTTCGGCCTTCTGTTTCACGACGGCTTTCACGGGTCCGCACCGGACGGGGAAGGCGACGCCCGCGGTGCCGGGCGCGGTGGCCGCAGGGTCCGGCTGCCGGCCGGCGGTGGCCGGGGCCGCCTTCGCCGAGCCGGGTTGGAGCAGGGAGGAGAAGGCCACGACACCGGCGACGGCGGTTGCGGTGGCCACCCAGTGGATGGGGCGGGTGTGAGTGTGTGCGAGTTCCGGTACGGCGGATTGCACTAGGAGTGTCTCCTGGGAGGGCTGTGCCGCTGGGGGTGGCCAGCATGGTGCCACACGTCACAGTGCGGGGGAACGGCGGGGTCGGGATTCCCGTGGGCGCTCGTCCCGCGGGGTGGCTGTGCACGGATGCCGGCGTGCTCCGGGCCGCCTTCTTCTCAACGTGCGGGCGCCGTGGCCGAGTTCCGGGTGGGCTGGGGGAACTCGGCCACGGCGCGGTGGTGTTGCCGGTCGGGCGGGTGTCAGCGGCCGGGGCCGCCGTCGGCGTTGGGTCCCGCGTAGTCGTCGCCGTAGGCGCCCTTGGCGGGGCGGCGGCGGCGCATGGGCGGCTCGACGCCGTCGGCGAGGCGCCGGGCGGTGAGCAGGAAGCCGGTGTGGCCGATCATCCGGTGGTCGGGGCGGACGGCGAGGCCCTCGATGTGCCAGTTACGGATCATCGTCTCCCAGGCGGTCGGCTCGTTGAAGCTGCCGATCTCGCGGATGGACTCGACGGTCCGGGCGAGCTGGGTCGTGGTGGCGACGTAGCAGCACAGGATGCCGCCGGGCACGAGCGCCTTGGAGACGGCCTCCAGGCACTCCCAGGGAGCGAGCATGTCGAGGATGACGCGGTCGACCTCGGTGTCGGACAGGTTGTCCTGGAGGTCGCCGACGGTGAGCTGCCAGGCCGGGTGCGGGCCGCCGAAGTAGCGCTCCACGTTCTGCCGGGCGATGTCGGCAAAGTCCTCGCGTCGCTCGTAGGAGTGCAGCATGCCCTGGTCGCCGATGGCCCGCAGCAGGAAGCTGCTGAGCGAGCCGGAGCCGACGCCGGCCTCCACGACGCGGGCGCCGGGGAAGATGTCGGCGAAGGCGAGGATCTGTCCCGCGTCCTTCGGGTAGACGACGGCCGCCCCGCGGGGCATGGACAGGACATAGTCGGGGAGCAGGGGGCGCAGCGCGAGGTAGGCGACGTTGCCGGTGGTGCGGACAACGCTGCCCTCAGGGGCACCGATCAGTTCGTCGTGCGGGAAGGAACCCTTGTGGGTATGGAAGTTCTTCCCGGCTTCGAGCGTGAACGTGTAGTGGCGACCCTTGGGGTCGGTCAGCTGTACCTGGTCCCCGACCTTGAAGGGCCCGCGTCTGCGGGCGGCACCGGTCGGTTCGGACATGTGACCAGCCTACCGGGCCGCGGGACGGGCTCCGGCCCGCGGACGGCCCCGCCGTCGGTGGGTGTGCGGGCCCGCGGGTGCTGCGGTGGCGGGGACCCGGTTACCGGTGCCCCCTGGGGGCGCTTTTCAGGCGGGTCGTGCCATGGCCCTGACGAAGGCCCGTTCCACGTCCGCCGCGGACAGCACGCCGTAGATCTCGCCCGTCTCCTCCACCACCAGGTATTCGGTCGCCGGGGTGGCGCGCAGGACGTCCAGCATGTCCTCGCCCGCCAGTTCGGCGGAGATGCGCATGCCGTCGGTGAGTTCCTGGGCGAGGCCGCTGACGGCGACCCAGGGGCGGCGGTGCTCGGGCACGCCGACAATGGCGGCTTCGCGGACCAGGGAGAGCGGGGCGCCGTTGGCGTCGACGACGACGAGGGCACGGGCCCCGGCGGCGTTGGCGCGGCGCAGTGCCTCGGACAGCGGGGTGTCGGTCTCCACCGGCACCGCGCGCCGGGTGAGGGCACGGGCTCGCAGCGCCGGCAGGTGCTCGCGCAGCCGGGCCATGCGCAGGCTGTTGCCGGCGCCGGTCCAGATGATCGCCGCGAGGATGGCGGCGAGCAGGGCGTCGGTGACGGTGTCCATGCCGCTGATGTCCTGGGAGCCGGAGCCGAGTACGCCGGACTGGTTGAGCAGCGGCAGTCCGATCAGGACGGAGATGGCGAGGGCGCGGCCGACCCAGGCGGCGGCCACGGTGCCGCTCATGGGCCGGCCGGTGATCTTCCAGACGACGGCGCGCAGCATCCGGCCGCCGTCGAGGGGGAGGCCGGGCAGGAGGTTGAAGGCGGCGACGATGAGGTTGGAGACCATCAGGCCGGCCAGCAGGACGCCGAGCACGGTGCCGGGTTCGACGGGCTGCATGGCCAGGTAGAACACTCCGGCGAGTACGAGGGAGAGCAGCGGTCCGACGAAGGCGAGGACGAACTCCCGTCCGGGTGTCTCGGCTTCCTTCTCGATCTCGGAGACGCCGCCGAAGAACTGGAGCTGGATGCGGCGGACCGGGAGTTTGAAGCGGACGGCGGCGACAGTGTGGGCGAGTTCGTGGACGAGGACGGAGGCGTAGAAGGCGACCGCGAAGAAGAGGGACACCAGGTAGCGGGCGGCGCCCAGGTCCGGCAGGACACGGTCGAGCTGGCCGCCGAACACCCAGGTGATCAACGCGGCGACGAGGAACCAGCTGGGCGCCACGTACACGGGCACGCCGAAGGGGCGGCCCATGAGCAGTCCCCCGCCGGGATCCTTGCGCCGCTGCGGTGCCGGTCCTTTGCCGGTGCCGGAATCGGCATGAGCGCGGGAGGCGGGGTCACCGGCGGGTTCGTGACGGTCCGCGGCGGGCGCGGGGGCAGGGGGTGCTTTGTCCGTGCCGCCGGACCTGTTGCCGGCCCTGTCCGCGGTTTCGGGGGTGGGGGCGGGCTCGGGCTCCTGCGTCCGGTCGGGCGTCCCGGTGGGGTCCGGCTGCTTTGCCGACGTCGTCTCCGCCTCCTCGGCCGGCCCTGGCTTGCCGGGCTTGTCGGGGTTCGGGGCGGATCCGGTGGGTGCGGCGGACCCGGTGGTCCCGGCGTCGTCGTTGCCGCTGCTGCTGCTCGGGGCCGTAGGACCTGCGGGGCGCTCGGTCGGCCCTTCGGTGCCGGACCGCGGCTGCCCGCTCCCGCCGCTCACGTCCACGGTGTCCCCTCGTTCGAAGCGTTTCCGCGCCTGCCGGGGCGGAAGGGTCTCTGGTCGATGGTATGCGGCCGTCGTCACACGTTCCGCCCCGGCACCCCTCGTGTTCGCGCCGAGGTAGTGCGGGCGGCGGCGCGGCGGGTCACTGTCAGTGGCGGCACGTATGGTCTGTGGTCATGGACAGCAGCATCGAGGGTGCCACGCCGACCCGTTGCGGGGACGTGGCGTCGGGGGATCCACCGGTCCCGTCGCCGGCGGCGGAGGCGACGGACCGGGCCGGGGCGGCGGACGTGCCGGCGGCAGGTGGGGCGGGCACGGCCGGTAGCCGTGATGAGGGCAGTGGGGCAGCAGGTGGGCCTGAAACGGCCGGTGCGGTCGGTACGGCTGGTCCCACTGACATCGCCGGTGCGACTGGTGCCATGGATACGGCGGGTACCGCTGGTGGCGCCGGTGCGGCCGATGCCGGTGAGGCAGCCGGTGCGGCTGACAGAGCTGGTGCGGCGGGGGCAGCCGGTGCAGGTGGCGGACCCGGTACGGCGGATGCAGCCGGTACGGCGGGGGCTTCGGATGGAGCCAGGACGGCCGATGCACCCGCTTCCGCTGGTACGGCCGCGCCGGTCCGGCGCGCGGCCAGTGCGCCCGAGAGCCTGTCCCCCTCCCGGGCCGGCGACTTCATGCAGTGCCCGCTGCTGTACCGGTTCCGGGTGATCGACCGGCTGCCGGAGAAGCCGAGCGAGGCGGCGACCCGGGGAACCCTGGTGCACGCAGTGCTGGAGCGGCTTTTCGACGCGCCCGCCGTGGAGCGGACGGCGCCGCGCGCCAAGTCGCTGGTTCCCGGTCAGTGGGACCGGTTGCGGGAGACGAAGCCCGAGGTCGTGGAGTTGTTCGCGGACGATCCTGCGGGTGAACGGCTCGCGCGGTGGCTCGGTGAGGCGGAGCGGCTGGTGGAGCGCTGGTTCACGCTGGAGGATCCGGCCCGGTTGGAACCCGCCGAGCGGGAACTGTTCGTCGAGACCGAGCTGGAGTCGGGGCTGCGGCTGCGCGGGATCATCGACCGGGTCGACGTGGCGCCGACGGGTGAGGTGCGGATCGTCGACTACAAGACGGGCAAGGCGCCGAGACCGGAGTACGCCGAGGGCGCGCTGTTCCAGATGAAGTTCTACGCCCTGGTCGTCTGGCGGCTGAAGCGGGTGGTCCCGCGGCGGCTCCAACTGGTCTATCTGGGCAGTGGTGACGTGCTGACGTACGACCCCGTGCCCGCCGACCTCGAACGGGTCGAGCGCAAGCTGCTGTCCTTGTGGGAGGCGATCCGGCGGGCCACGGAGACCGGTGACTGGCGCCCGCGTCCGACCCGGCTGTGCGGCTGGTGCGACCACCAGGCGCACTGTCCGGAGTTCGGTGGTACTCCCCCGCCGTATCCGCTGCCGGTGAGGGCGGCCGAGTCCGGGGAGGTCCCGCAGGGCAGAATGGGGCCGGACTAGCGAAGGAGACTTACGTGGCCATCCGCGTCCTACTGGTCGACGACCAGCCGCTGCTGCGCACCGGATTCCGGATGATCCTGGAGGCGGAGCAGGACATCGCGGTCGTGGGCGAGGCCGGAGACGGCCTCCAGGCCCTCGACCAGGTGCGTGCCCTGCAGCCCGATGTGGTGTTGATGGACATTCGCATGCCGCGGATGGACGGGGTGGAGGCGACCCGGCAGATCTCCGGTCCGGGGCGCGACGGCCCGGCGAAGGTGCTCGTGCTGACCACGTTCGACCTGGACGAGTACGTGGTGGAGGCGTTGCGGGCCGGGGCGAGCGGTTTCCTGCTGAAGGACGCGCCCGCCAATGAACTGGTGCAGGCGATCCGAGTGGTGGCGGCCGGTGAGGCCATGCTCGCGCCGAGCATCACCCGTCGGCTGCTGGACAAGTACGCGACGCATCTGCCGTCGGGTGAGGAGCCGGTGCCGAACACGCTGCACACGCTCACCGAGCGGGAGGTCGAGGTACTGAAGCTGGTGGCGCGGGGGCTGTCGAACGCCGAGATCGCCGCCGATCTGTTCGTCAGCGAGACCACCGTGAAGACGCATGTCGGGCATGTGCTGACCAAGCTGGGCCTGCGGGACCGGGTGCAGGCGGCGGTGTACGCGTACGAGAGCGGGTTGGTGCGTCCCGGCGCCCAGTGACCGGCGGCCGCCGCCGCGGGCCGGGCGACGGCGGACGGGCCGACCGGCCGTGGACGTGCCGAGGGCGCCCCCTTGTCGTCGAGGGGGCGCCCTCTTTGTCTGTGCCGGGGCCGTGGTGCTCGTGGCTGGCGGGCCGCCGGTGTGGGGTCAGCCGCTGACGCCGCGGCCCAGCTCCCACAGTTGCAGCGAGGAGGCGGAGTTGATGGCGTAGGCGGCGCCCGTGATGTCGTCGCGGGCGGCGACGTACTCCTTGCCCTGCCACAGCGGAAGGAGGGGGACTTCGTCGGCGACGATGTCCTGGATGCGGGTCAGGGTCTGGGCGGCGCCGAGGCGGTCTGCCTCGCGGCGGGAGTCCGGGATCAGGGTGCCGATGATCTCCTGGTTCGCGTACGGCGAGTTGAGGAAGTTGTTCTTGTCGAGGAAGGGCGCCAGGTAGCTGTCGGGGTCGGGGAAGTCGGGGAACCAGCCCATGCCGTAGACGTCGTACTTGCCCTTGCGTTCGTCGCTCTGGAAGGCGGACCAGGGCCAGCCCTTGAGGCTGACGTCGAACAGTCCGCTGCCGTTGAGCTGCTTCTGCAGGATCTCGAACTCCTGCTTGGTGGCCGCGCCGTAGTGGTCGGTCGTGTAGTGCAGGGTCAGCTTCACGGGGGTGGTGATGCCGGCCTTGTCGAGCAGCGACTTGGCCTTGTTGACGTCGGGCTCGCCGTACTTGTTGAAGAACGAGTTGGAGTGCCCGGTGATGCCGGCCGGGACCAGGGAGTAGAGCGGTTCGGCCTGGTCGCCGTAGACCTTGGCGACGAGTTCGGCGCGGTTGACGACCTCGGCCATCGCCTGGCGGACGGCCTTGTCCTTCACGGTCGCCGCATCGGTGTTGAAGCCGAGGTAGCGGATGCCCAGACCGGCCATCTCGACGAGGCTGACGTGTTCGTCGTTGCCGGCGTCCAGCTTGCGGATCTGATCCGGCGTCATGGTGCGGGTCATGACGTCGATGTCGCCCTTGTCCAGGGCCTTGCCCATCGCGTCGGGGTCGGCGAAGGAGCGCAGTTCGACCTTCTCGTTGCTGACCTTCAGGCTCCCCTTGTAGCCGGGGTTCTTGGTGAAGGTGGTCGAGACGATCTCGTTCTTCTTGACCTCGGCGGTCATCGTGTAGGGACCGGAGCCGTCGATCTTGAAGCCGTCGCGCAGCTTGTCCTTGGCGTAGTCCTTGGGGTTGATGATGCCCGCGACCGGGGTGGACAGCTTGAACGGGAAGGTCGCGTCGGCGGTCTTGAGGTGGAAGATCACCTCGCGGTCGCCCTGGGTCTCGATGGTGTCGATGGTGGAGAGCAGGGAGAACACCCCGCTGTTTGCCTTGATGCGCAGGGCCCGTTCGAAGGAGTACTTGACGTCCTCGGCGGTGAGGTCGTCGCCGTTGGCGAACTTCAGGCCGTCGCGCAGCTTGCAGACGTAGCGTTCGTTGCCGCTGTCCGTGAAGGAGCAGCTCTCGGCGGCCTCGGGGACCGGGTCGCCGTCGCCCTTGGGCTGCGTCATCAGGGTCTGTACGGTCTGCCGCAGCACGCTCCAGGTCCCGACGTCGTACGCGTAGGCGGGATCGAAGGGCGCGGGGAGGTCCTTGGTGGCGGTGAACCGGTCCGTGGTGCCGACGACGATCGCGTCGCCGCCGCTTCCGCTGCCGGATCCACCGCACGCGGCGAGCGCCGGCGCGAGCAGGCCCGCTATGGCCGGCAGCACCAAAGTCTTGCGGTTCATGCTCGAACGTCTCCAAGGCTGTTCGGGGCCGTGTACCCGGCATACAGGGGTGTTGTGGCGGATCACGGGGGTAAGGGTGATGTTCTCGCGATGAGATTAGTCCGCACCCGCACCGGGCTTCACGGTAGGCCGAGTTGAGGTGCCATCACGGAGTGGAACCGGGTGTGGACACGCTGAAACCCGTCCGTGGCAAGGATTGGTGCAGCCTTTCATGAATCGGGACACATGGTCATGCCGCTGCTGCACCTCGGAGGGTGTCCCGCACAGGTCTCTCCGGATGTCGACCCCCGCGCAAGTGGCGAAACTCACATTCTCAACTCGGTTGGGTGATCCTGTAATTCGGCCGTGCGGCCCGCTTCGGGTCGCGGCGGTGGTGCACGGCGGCGGGTGCGCGCCGGGCGGGCTTCGTACGCCGGGTGGACGCTCAGCGCATTTCGGTCATCATCCCGCGTAGAAATGCCAGGTCGACTTCTTCGAGCGAGTTGACGACGGTGCGCCGGGCGGCCGGGGTGATGGGTGCGACGGACGGTACGGCGACCACCCGGCAGCCGGCGGCCTCGCCCGACGCGACGCCGGTCGCGGTGTCCTCGACGACCGCGCATCTGGCCGGATCCACGCCCAGCCCGGAGGCGGCGAGCAGATAGGGCTCCGGGTCCGGTTTGGTGCGGGAGACCTCGTCGCCCGCGACGGACAGGCCGAAGTGCTGGGGGCCGAGGAAGGCCAGCACGCGGTCGATGATGCGCCGGTGGGAGGCGGAGACCAGGGCGGTGGGGATCTCCTGCTCGTACAGCTCGGCGAGCAGCCGGGCGGCGCCGGGCATGAGCGGCAGGGTGCGTCCGATGCGATCCTCGAACCCCTCGTTGAGCAGCACCGACAGATCGACGAGGCTGATGTCGGCACCGGTCGCCTCGATCAGGAACCCGGCGCTGCGGGTCATCGGGCCGCCGACCACGACATGGCGCCAGGAGTCGTCGAGGATGTGGCCGAGCCCCTTGAAGACCTCGACCTCGACGTCCCACCAGAAGCCTTCGGTGTCCACCAGGGTGCCGTCCATGTCCAGGAGGACGGCCTGCAGGGCCGAGCCTTCCGCCGAACGGGTTCCGAGTGCGGGGACCGTAGCGGTCATCCGGCGTACCTCCTTGAGGGACGATCAGGCCGGTTCCCATGCGGGAACCGGCCTGCGGTGGACCGATAAGTGTACGTCTCCGGCATGCGAAACGCCTCATGTACCGATTGCACCTGGGGGTACCGCGGGTAACACCCTGGGGGCCCCTGCGCGGCACGGCGCGGCTCCCGCTGAGGCGCTCGCGGGGGCGTGTGCGCCTCGCCCGGGCCCCACCGGACCGCGGTTGCGCCCCCGTGTCCGCCACGGAGTCCGGGCGGCCCGCGGAGGCCCGGCAGGGGCCCCGCGGGCCTCAGGAGGCCGTGCGACGCCCGTCGGCGAGCGCGCGGCCCCGTCGGGCGCGACCATGGGAGGACGAAAGGGACGAAGGCCCCCAGCGGCTCACCGGGCGTTGAAGTACTTGGCCTCCGGGTGGTGGATGACGATCGCGTCCGTGGACTGCTCGGGGTGGAGCTGGAACTCCTCCGAGAGGCGGACACCGATGCGTTCCGGCCGCAGCAGCTCGGCGATCTTGGCCCGGTCCTCCAGGTCGGGGCAGGCGCCGTAGCCGAGGGAGAAGCGGGCGCCCCGGTACTTCAGGTCGAACATGTCCGCCATGTCGGCCGGGTCCTCGCCGGCGAAGCCCAGTTCGGAGCGGACCCGGGCGTGCCAGTACTCGGCCAGGGCCTCCGCCAGTTGCACGGACAGGCCGTGCAGTTCGAGGTAGTCCCGGTAGGCGTCGGCCGCGAAGAGGCGTGCCGTCTCCTCGCCGATGCGCGAGCCGACTGTGACGACCTGGAGGCCGACCACGTCGGTCTGCCCCGACTCCTCCGGGCGGAAGAAGTCGGCCAGGCACAGCCGGCGGCCGCGGCGCTGGCGCGGGAAGGTGAACCGGGTGCGTTCGTTGCCCTGTTCGTCCAGGATGATCAGGTCGTCGTCCTTGGAGACGCAGGGGAAGTAGCCGTGGACGACGGCTGCTTCGAGGAGGTTCTCCGTCTGGAGGCGGTCCAGCAGTCCGCGCAGGCGCGGCCGGCCCTCGGTCTCGACCAGTTCCTCGTAGGTGGGCCCGGCGCCGGTACGGGCCTGCTTCAGCCCCCACTGCCCCTTGAACAGCGCACCCTCGTCCAGCCAGCCCGCGTACTCCTTGAGCTGGATGCCCTTGATGACGCGGGTGTCCCAGAACGGTGGGGCGGGCACCGGGTTGTCGACGGCGACGTCCGAACGGACATGGCCCTCCTGGGGCCGCTCCTCGGTCTCGACGGCCGCCGCCGCGCGCACCCGGCGCTGCTTCAGCTCCGGCAGCTTCGCCCCGGGCACACCCCGTTTGACGCCGATCAGGGCGTCCATCAGGCGCAGGCCCTCGAACGCGTCGCGGGCGTAGCGGACCTCGCCCTGGTACAGCTCGTGCAGGTCCTGTTCGACGTATGCCCTGGTCAGGGCGGCGCCGCCGAGGATCACCGGGTAGTTGGCGGCCAGGCCGCGCTGGTTCAGCTCCTCCAGGTTCTCCTTCATGATCACCGTGGATTTGACCAGCAGCCCGGACATGCCGATGACGTCCGCCCGGTGTTCCGCGGCCGCTTCCAGGATCGCGGAGACCGGCTGTTTGATGCCGAGGTTGACGACGTTGTAGCCGTTGTTGGACAGGATGATGTCGACGAGGTTCTTGCCGATGTCGTGCACGTCGCCGCGGACGGTGGCCAGCACGATGGTGCCCTTGCCCGCTCCCTCGCCGTCGTCGGACTTCTCCATGTGCGGTTCGAGGTGGGCCACCGCGGCCTTCATCACTTCCGCGGACTGGAGGACGAACGGCAGCTGCATCTGGCCGGAGCCGAACAGCTCGCCGACCGTCTTCATGCCGTCGAGAAGGGTCTCGTTGACGATGTCGAGGGCGGGGCGGTCCTGGAGGGCAGTGTCGAGATCCTGCTCCAGGCCGTTGCGTTCACCGTCGATGATGCGGCGCTTGAGGCGTTCCTCCAGCGGCAGGGCCGCCAGTTCCTCCGTCTTGCCGGCCTTGAGGGACTTGGCGGTGGCGCCCTCGAACAGGGCCATCAGCTTCTGCAGCGGGTCGTAGCCCTCGGCACGGCGGTCGTAGACGAGGTCGAGGGCCGTGGTGACCTGTTCCTCGTCGAAGCGGGCGATCGGCAGGATCTTCGAGGCGTGCACGATGGCCGAGTCCAGGCCGGCCTTCACGCACTCGTCGAGGAAGACCGAGTTGAGCAGGATGCGGGCGGCCGGGTTGAGGCCGAAGGAGATGTTCGACAGGCCCAGTGTGGTCTGCACGTCCGGGTGGCGGCGCTTGAGTTCGCGGATCGCCTCGATGGTGGCGATGCCGTCCCCCCGGGACTCCTCCTGACCGGTGCAGATGGTGAAGGTCAGGGTGTCGATGAGGATGTCGCTCTCGTGGATGCCCCAGTTCCCGGTCAGGTCGTCGATCAGCCGTTCGGCGATCTCGACCTTCTTCTCCGGGGTGCGGGCCTGGCCCTCCTCGTCGATGGTCAGCGCGATGAGCGCGGCGCCGTGCTCCCGGGCCAGCTTGGTGACCTTCGCGAACCGGGACTCGGGTCCGTCGCCGTCCTCGTAGTTCACGGAGTTGATGACGGCCCGGCCGCCCAGCTTCTCCAGGCCGGCCCGGATCACGTCCACCTCGGTGGAGTCGAGCACGATCGGCAGGGTGGACGCGGTGGCGAAGCGGCCGGCCAGTTCGTCCATGTCCGCGACGCCGTCCCGGCCGACGTAGTCCACGCACAGGTCGAGCATGTGCGCGCCCTCGCGGATCTGTTCGCGGGCCAGCTCCACGCAGTCGTCCCAGCGGCCCGCCAGCATGGCCTCGCGGAACTTCTTGGAGCCGTTGGCGTTGGTGCGCTCGCCGATGGCCAGGTACGCGGTGTCCTGGCGGAAGGGGACGCTCTGGTAGAGGGAGGCGGCGCCGGGCTCGGGGCGCGGGTCGCGGGCCACCGGCGCCATGTCCCGCACCCGCTCGACCACCCGGCGCAGGTGCTCCGGCGTCGTACCGCAGCAGCCGCCCACGAGCGAGAGGCCGTACTCGCGGACGAACGTCTCCTGCGCGTCGGCGAGTTCCGGGGCGGTGAGCGGGTAGTGGGCGCCGTCCTTGCCGAGCACCGGCAGGCCCGCGTTCGGCATGCAGGACAGCGGGATGCGGGAGTGCCGGGCGAGGTAGCGCAGGTGCTCGCTCATCTCGGTGGGACCGGTGGCGCAGTTGAGGCCGATCATGTCGATGCCGAGCGGCTCCAGCGCGGTGAGTGCGGCGCCGATCTCGGAGCCGAGCAGCATGGTGCCGGTGGTCTCCACCGTCACCGAGACGATCACCGGGACGTCCAGGCCGAGGGCCTCGATACCGCTGCGGGCGCCGAGCACGGCGGCCTTGGTCTGCAGCAGGTCCTGGGTCGTCTCCACCAGCAGCGCGTCCGCGCCGCCCGTGACCAGGCCCTCGGCATTGCGCTGGTAGGCGTCGCGGAGCGTGGTGTACGGGGCGTGTCCCAGGGTGGGCAGCTTGGTGCCGGGGCCCATCGAGCCCAGCACCCAGCGCCGGCGGCCGTCCCGGGCGGTGTACTCGTCGGCGACCTCGCGGGCCACCCGGGCACCGGCCTCGGACAGCTCGTGGACGCGCTCGGGGATGTCGTACTCGCCGAGGGCCGAGTGGTTGGCACCGAACGTGTTGGTCTCGACGCAGTCGACGCCCACCGCGAAGTAGGCGTCGTGGACCGAACGCACGATGTCCGGCCGGGTCAGGTTCAGAATCTCGTTGCAGCCTTCGAGGTTCTGGAAGTCTTCGAGCGTGGGTTCCTGGTCCTGGAGCATGGTGCCCATCGCTCCGTCGGCGACCACCACACGGGTGGCGAGCGCCTCTCGGAGCGCGGACACACGGGTCCGGCTGTCGGCGGAAGGGGTCGTTGGCAACGAGGCCATGTAAGGGCTCCCTGGAGTGCGACGGCTGTCGGCTATGCGGCTGCCCCCCGGCCGGGCCGGAGAAGGCGCACGGCGTCAGGGTAACCGGGAGTGGGCCTGGATGGGCAGGACGTCCACGGGACGGACGCATGTGGCGGCCCCGGCCACACGGGCCACACCTGGCGGCCGTGACCACGTGCCGGTCACATGTGGGTCACGACGGACGCGGACGGATGCGGACGGATGCGGACGGATGTAACAGATCGCGACCGACCATTAGCGGGAGGTCGGCATGGGCCGGTAGTGTTCGACATTGCCGAACGGTGGATTCCCTTACCGCCGTGATCGCAAGTCGGAGGGACGGAGGCAGAACGGCGATGGCACGGAACATCCAGTCGCTCGAACGGGCGGCCGCGATGCTGCGGCTGCTCTCGGGCGGCGAGCGACGGCTGGGTCTGTCGGACATCGCCTCCTCGCTGGGCCTCGCCAAGGGCACGGCCCACGGCATCCTGCGCACCCTCCAGCAGGAGGGCTTCGTGGAGCAGGACGAGGCGTCGGGGCGGTACCAGCTCGGCGCCGAGCTGCTGCGCCTGGGCACCACCTACCTCGACGTGCACGAGTTGCGGGCGCGGGCCCTGGTGTGGACGGACGACCTGGCCCGCTCCAGCGGCGAGAGCGCCTACCTGGGCGTCCTGCACCAGCAGGGCGTGCTGATCGTGCACCACGTCTTCCGTCCCGACGACAGCCGGCAGGTGCTGGAGATCGGGGCCATGCAGCCGCTGCACTCCACCGCCATGGGCAAGGTGCTGTCGGCGTACGACCCGGTGGCGCACAGCGAGGCGCTGGATGCCGACCGCAAGGCCTTCACGGACCGCACGGTGTGCGATCTGGGGGACTTCGAGCACATCCTCGATCTCACGCGCGCGCGTGGGTATGCGGCCGACGTGGAGGAGACCTGGGAGGGCGTCGCCTCGGTGGCCGCGCCCGTCCACGACCGGCGACGGCTGCCGGTGGGCGCCGTCGGCGTCACCGGCGCGGTGGAGCGGCTGTGCCGGGACGGCGAGTTGCGTGCCGAGCTGATCGCGGCGGTGCGGGACTGCGCCCGCGCGGTGTCGCGCGATCTGGGCGCCGGACGGTTCTGAGGCGGCCTGAATGGCGGGGACCCTGCCTCGGCCTGAGCGACGGGCGGTTCTGGCTCGGCCTGGGCGCCGGGGGCTCTGACGCGATCCGGGCGCCGGACGGTTCGCACGCACGCCCGCCCACACCCGTAGCCCGTCAGCTCGACCACCGCGCCCGGCCACATCCACCCGCCACGCTCGACTGCCGCGCCCGCCGACGCCCGTCACACCCGACTGCCGCACCCACCCTCATTCGCCACGCTCGACCACCGCACCCGCCCACACCCCTCACCCGTCAGGCTCCTCTGCCGCACCCGGCGGCCACCCCGGCGGCCACCAGGTTGCCGTCACCGGATGACGCGAGCACCCGCCGCTTTCGGCGCCGCTCCCCCACCGCGTCCCCACCACCGCCGCGCGCCCGCCCCCGCCCCAAAACCTTGGCCGGAACCGAAGACGGGCAGTTCGCGGAGACGGGCCCGCCGGGCGCCCCGGCCCGCGGCGATCGATAACGATCGGTGGTTTCGGCCACGAACCCCTTGACGCCTGCATAACGCCAGAGCGAGACTCCCGTCCATCGGTCGGCATTGTCGAACAGCTATCGGCAATACACGTTAGAGTGTGGCAACGCCAAGGGCCGGCAACGCCCTCACCCCGAGGGCACCAGAACCCCCGGTGGGACCCGGGGTTCGGCTTCCCTGGACGAAGGACAAAGGAGTCGCGGGTGTCCAGCTCCGACATCTTCATCGGCGAGACCATCGGTACCGCCATACTCATCCTGCTCGGCGGCGGCGTATGCGCCGCCGTCACGCTGAAGGCATCCAAGGCCCGTAACGCCGGCTGGCTCGCCATCTCCTTCGGGTGGGGCTTCGCGGTGCTCACGGCGGTCTACACCTCGGCGCCGCTGTCCGGCGCCCAGCTCAACCCCGCCGTGTCGCTCGCTCTCGCGATCAAGAACGACGACTTCGCCGACCTCCCCACGTACCTGGGCGGTCAGCTGCTCGGCGCCATGATCGGCGCCGCACTGGTCTGGGTGACCTACTACGGCCAGTTCTACGCCCACCTGACCGACCGGGAGATCGTCGGCGGTCCCGGCGCCCAGGACACGGCCAGCGCGCCGGCCAAGTCCGTCGAGGCCGAGGAGCCCGCGGCCGGTCCGGTCCTGGGCATCTTCTCCACCGGTCCGGAGATCCGGAACGCGGTGCAGAACCTGGCCACGGAGATCATCGGCACGGTGGTCCTGGTCCTCGCCATCCTCACCCAGGGCCTGAACGACAAGGGCAACGGCCTCGGCACCATCGGCGCCCTGATCACCGCGCTGGTGGTCGTCTCCATCGGTCTGTCCCTCGGCGGCCCGACCGGGTACGCCATCAACCCGGCCCGTGACCTCGGCCCGCGCATCGTGCACGCGCTCCTGCCCCTTCCCAACAAGGGCGGTTCCGACTGGGGCTACGCCTGGATCCCGGTGGCCGGTCCGCTGATCGGCGGCGCCATCGCTGCAGGCATATACAACGTCGCTTTTGCTTAGAAGCACCGCGCTTCCCAGAAGCCCCGAGCCTCACAGCACGCGCCGTCCGCAGCCCCCTCACCCACGGAACCTCCAGGAGCACACAGTGACCGACGCCCACACCGCAGGCCCCTTCATCGCCGCGATCGACCAGGGCACGACCTCCAGCCGCTGCATCGTCTTCGACCGGGACGGCCGTATCGTCTCCGTCGACCAGAAGGAGCACGAGCAGATCTTCCCGAAGCCGGGCTGGGTCGAGCACAACGCCAACGAGATCTGGACCAACGTCCAGGAGGTCGTCGCCGGAGCCATCGAGAAGGCCGGCATCACCCGCGACGACATCAAGGCCATCGGCATCACCAACCAGCGCGAGACCACCGTGCTGTGGGACAAGAACACCGGTGAGCCCGTCCACAACGCCATCGTCTGGCAGGACACCCGCACCGACGCCCTGTGCAAGGAACTGGGCCGCAACGTCGGCCAGGACCGTTTCCGCCGCGAGACCGGTCTGCCGCTCGCCTCCTACTTCGCCGGCCCCAAGGCCCGTTGGCTGCTCGACAACGTCGAGGGACTCAAGGAGCGCGCCGCGGCGGGCGACATCCTCTTCGGCACCATGGACACCTGGGTCATCTGGAACCTGACCGGCGGTGTCGACGGCGGCAAGCACGTCACCGACGTCACCAACGCCTCCCGCACCCTGCTGATGAACCTGCACACGATGCAGTGGGACGAGAAGATCGCCGAGTCCATCGGCGTGCCGCTGCAGATCCTCCCCGAGATCCGCTCCTCCGCCGAGATCTACGGCGAGGTCACCGGCGGCCGGCTCGGCGAACTGCTCGGCGGCATCCCGGTCGCCTCCGCGCTCGGCGACCAGCAGGCGGCGCTGTTCGGACAGACCTGTTTCTCCGAGGGCGAGACCAAGTCCACTTACGGCACCGGCACCTTCATGGTGATGAACACCGGCGACAAGATCATCAACTCGTACGCCGGTCTGCTCACCACGGTCGGCTACAAGATCGGTGAGCAGCCGACGGTGTACGCCCTGGAGGGCTCGATCGCCGTCACCGGCTCGCTGGTGCAGTGGATGCGCGACCAGATGGGCCTGATCTCCACCGCCGCCGAGATCGAGACGCTGGCACTCTCGGTCGAGGACAACGGCGGCGCCTACTTCGTACCGGCGTTCTCCGGTCTGTTCGCGCCGCACTGGCGCTCCGACGCGCGCGGGGTGATCGCCGGCCTGACCCGGTACGTCACCAAGGCGCACCTGGCCCGTGCCGTCCTGGAGGCCACCGCCTGGCAGACCCGGGAGATCGCCGACGCCATGACGAAGGACTCCGGCGTCGAGCTGTCCACCCTGAAGGTCGACGGCGGCATGACCGCGAACAACCTGCTCATGCAGACCCTCGCCGATGTGCTGGACGCGCCGGTGGTGCGCCCGATGGTCGCGGAGACGACCTGCCTGGGCGCCGCCTACGCCGCCGGTCTCGCCGTCGGCTTCTGGACCAACACCGACGATCTGCGCGCCAACTGGCGCCGGGCCGCCGAGTGGACCCCCCGCATGGACGCGGAGCTCCGCGACCGTGAATACAAGAGCTGGCTCAAGGCCGTCGAGCGGACCATGGGCTGGATCGAGCACGAGGAGTAAGCACCCGACATGACCAGTCAGCCCGCCCTGCAGTCCGTGCCTGCCCTGGGAACGCGCCCGGCCTCGGGCGCCGGTCCCAGTCGCACCGAGACCCGGGAACAGCTCGCCAAGGCGTCCTACGACCTGCTCGTGATCGGCGGCGGCATCCTGGGCATCTCCACCGCCTGGCACGCCGCGCAGTCCGGCCTGCGGGTGGCCCTGGTCGACGCCGGTGACTTCGCCGGCGCCACCTCGTCCGCCTCCTCCAAGCTGCTCCACGGCGGTCTGCGCTATCTGCAGACCGGCGCGGTGAAGCTGGTGGCGGAGAACCACTTCGAACGCCGTGCGATCTCCCGCCAGGTGGCCCCTCACCTGGCGAACCCGCTGACCTTCTACCTCCCCGTGTACAAGGGCGGGCCGCACGGTGCCGCGAAGCTCGGGGCGGGTGTCTTCGCGTACTCGGCGCTGTCGGCGTTCGGGGACGGCGTGGGCCATCTGCTCTCCCCGGCGAAGGCCGTGCAGGACGTGCCGGAGCTGCGCACCGAGAACCTGCGGGCCGTGGCCGTGTACGGCGACGACCAGATGAACGACGCGCGCATGGCGCTGATGACCGTCCGGGCGGCCGTCGAGGCGGGCGCCGTGGTCCTCAACCACGCCGAGGTCACCGGGCTGCGCTTCACCAGGGGCCGGGTCACCGGCGCCGAGCTGACGGACCGGCTGTCCGGCGACGAGTTCGGCGTGGACGCCCGGCTGGTGCTGAACGCGACCGGCCCGTGGGTCGACCACCTGCGGGCGCTGGAGGACCCGCACGCCGCGCCGTCGATCCGGCTGTCGAAGGGCGTGCACCTGGTGCTGCGGCGCACCGCGCCCTGGAAGGCCGCGCTCGCCACGCCGATCGACAAGTACCGCATCACGTTCGCCCTGCCCTGGGAGGACATGCTGCTGCTCGGTACGACCGACGAGGCGTACGAGGGCGATCCGGCGGACGTCGCGGTCCATGAGAAGGACATCGCCCAGATACTCGGGGAGGCCGCGGTCTCCGTCCGTGACCAGCAGCTCGACCAGGATCTGATCACCTACGCCTTCGCCGGTCTGCGGGTGCTGCCGGGCGGTCCCGGCGACACCGCGAAGGCCAAGCGGGAGACGGTGGTGACCGAGGGCAAGGGCGGCATGCTGTCCGTCGCGGGCGGCAAGTGGACCACGTTCCGGCACATCGGCCGTACGGTCATGAAGAAGCTGGAGGCGCTGCCCGGCCATCCGCTGGGCGAGGACGTCGAGCCGGTCTCGGCGCTGCCGCGGAAGCTGCCGCTGCCCGGCGTGGCCAATCCCCGTGCGGTGGCCCACCGGCTGCTGGTGGACGGTCCCGGGCCGGGCCCGCGGATGGCCGCCGACACCGCGCGGCACCTGGCCACCCACTACGGTTCGCTGGCCTTCGACATCGCCCGCCTGGCCAACGACGACCCGGAGCTGGCCGAGCGCGTCCACCCCGACGCGCCGGAGATCTGGGCGCAGGTGGTGTGGGCCCGGGACCACGAGTGGGCGGAGACACCGGACGACGTGCTGCGCCGCCGTACGACGCTGACGATCCGCGGCCTGGCCACGGACGAGGTGCGCGCCAAGGTCGGTGACCTGCTCGGCAAGAAGCCGGCGTAGGCGCGGTCGCGGACGTCACCGCGGCGGCCCCGCTCCGGTGGGGCCGCCGCCGTTCGAGTGCCCCCATAATGTGGCTGAGACATCGGATGTCTGAGCGTTCAGGGAGGCCCGTCATGGCAGTCACCGATGAGGCGATCGAGAAGATCAAGGACATGATCGTCTCCGGTGCGCTGCGCCCCGGCGACCGGCTGCCCAAGGAGAGCGAACTCGCCGCCGAGCTGGGGCTGTCCCGCAACTCGCTGCGGGAGGCGGTGCGCGCGCTGTCGCTGATCCGGATCCTGGACGTGCGCCAGGGCGACGGCACCTATGTGACCAGCCTCGACCCCCAACTGCTGCTGGAGGCGATGAGCTTCGTCGTCGACTTCCACCGCGACGACACGGTCCTGGAGTTCCTGGCGGTGCGCCGGATCCTGGAGCCGGCCGCGACGGCGATGGCCGCCTCGCGGATCAGCGAACAGCAACTGGACGCGCTGTCGGCCCAGTTGAACGCGCTGGGCACCGCGCCCTCGGTGGAGGAACTGGTCGCCGGTGACCTGGAGTTCCACCGTGGGATCGTGCAGAGCGCCGGGAACTCGGTGCTGTGCTCCCTGCTCGACGGCCTGTCCAGGCCGACCACCCGGGCCCGGATCTGGCGCGGGCTCACCCAGGAGGACGCGGTGGGCCGCACCCTGCGCGAGCACCGGGCGATCCTGGCCGCGCTGCGCGACCGCGACGCGGAGGCGGCCCGGTCCTGGGCGACCGTGCACATCGCGAGCGTGGAGCAGTGGCTGCGGTCCACGCTGTGAGTGCGCGGGATGCCGTGGTGGTGCGGGCCGACGGCCGCCGCCGTGGCCGCTCGCGCGGTTCCCCGCGCCCCTCGGTCCCGCCGCCCGCCGGTGTGCGAGGAACAGCCGGGTCCGCCGCCACCCGGTGACGGCGGGGTGTTCCCGGGCGGCGAACCGGGCAGTGATCCGTTCACTCCCCTGTGCAAGGGGGCTGCGGGCGTCCTTGCCGGACGCCGTAAGGTTGGGACGTACGCGAGGGCACGTCGGAAGGAGGCGCTGGGTGATCGAGCTGGAGGGAGTTCCCGAGCTGATCGACCCAGTCATGGTGGCCGCGTTCGAAGGCTGGAACGATGCCGGGGACGCCGCCTCCACCGCGGTCGCTCACCTTGAGCGCGAGTGGAAGGGCGAGGTGTTCGCCGCGCTGGACGCCGAGGACTACTACGACTTCCAGGTGAACCGGCCCACGGTGTTCATGGACGGCGGCGTGCGGAAGATCACGTGGCCGACGACCAGGCTGTCGGTGGTCCGGGTGGGCGGCGAGAAGCCGCGTGACCTGGTGCTGATCCGCGGTATCGAGCCGTCGATGCGCTGGCGCTCGTTCTGCAACGAGTTGCTGGGGTTCGCGCACGAGCTGGGCGTGGAGATGGTGGTCATCCTGGGCGCCCTGCTCGGCGACACGCCGCACACGCGCCCGGTCCCGGTCAGCGGGGGCACGTCCGACGCGGATCTGGCCGGCCGCATGGATCTGGAGGAGACCAAGTACGAGGGTCCGACGGGCATCGTGGGCGTGCTGCAGGAGGCGTGCACGCACGCAGGTGTCCCGGCGGTCAGCCTGTGGGCGGCCGTGCCGCACTACGTGTCGCAGCCGCCCAACCCGAAGGCGACGCTGGCCCTGCTCAACCGCCTGGAGGATCTGCTCGACCTGCGCATTCCGCTGGGTGAGCTGCCGGAGGACGCGCGGGCCTGGCAGGTGGGCGTGGATCAGCTGGCCGCCGAGGACAGCGAGGTCGCCGAGTACGTCCAGACGCTGGAGGAGGCACGGGACACCGCCGAGTTGCCGGAGGCGTCGGGCGAGGCCATCGCCCGGGAGTTCGAGCGCTATCTGCGCCGCCGGGACGTGAGCGGGCACGCCACGGCGGACGGCGGGGAGGGCCCGCAGTCACCTCCGTACCGTCGGCAGGACAATCCGCCGGGCCGGTCCCGGCCGTCCCGGCCGCCGAAACCGGACGGCTCCACAGGCCCGGACAGCGACGACGAGGACACCTCGGAGGACTGAGCGGGGGCGGTACGCGGCACGCGTACCGCCCCCGCTGTGTCAGGCGTCGACGGCGGCCTCGGCGCACGTCGTGCGCGGGCGGCGGCGGCGTGGTGAACCGGGAGTCGGACGGGTAGGGCGGCGCCCGTGGCCGGTCGTCGCGGCGGCGGGACCGTGCCGGGCCATGGGGCGGGCCCGGCAGGCGCCGTAAGCGCCGCCGGGCGGTCGTGGCCGCGGTGGCGGTGAGCAGCCGGTGCCGGGGTGGCACGGTGTCACCTGCCGTGGGGGGACCGTCAGTTGACCGGTCCAACGGTCGGCTGCCCCGTTCACCTCGTCCACACCACCACGCCCGCCACGCCCGGTGTGCTCACACGCAACGCACCGGGCCGGCTCACCCGACCACGCCCGCAGGCGTCCTTACAACGCCACGCCCAGGAGGGCGTCCACGGCGCGTGAGACGACACCGGGGGCGCCCGGGTCCGTACCGCCGTGTTCCTGCTGGGCGGCGGCCCAGCGGTCGACGGCGGCCAGTGCGGCCGGTGCGTCGAGGTCGTGCGCGAGCGCGTCGCGGATCTCCTCGACGAGCGCCTCGGCGGCCGGCCCGTCGGGCCGGGACACGGCGGCACGCCAGCGGCCGAGCCGGGCCACCGCGTCCGCCAGCACCTGGTCGGTCCACTCCCAGTCGGACCGGTAGTGGTGGGCGAGGAGGGCGAGCCGGATCGCGGCGGGGTCGACACCGTCACGGCGCAGTCGGGAGACGAAGACGAGGTTGCCCTTGGACTTGGACATCTTCTCGCCGTCGAGGGCGACCATGCCGGCGTGGACGTACGCCTTGGCCATGGGGAACTCGCCGGTCAGCACCTGGGCGTGCGAGGCGCCCATCTCGTGGTGCGGGAAGGCGAGGTCGGAGCCGCCGCCCTGGACGTCGAAGCCCATGCCGAGGTGGTCCAGGGCGATGGCGACGCACTCGATGTGCCAGCCGGGGCGGCCGCGGCCGAGCGAGCCGCCGTCCCAGCTGGGCTCGCCGTCGCGGGCGGCCAGCCACAGCATCGGGTCGAGCGGGTTCTTCTTGCCGGGGCGGTCCGGGTCGCCGCCGCGTTCGGCGGACAGCAGCCGCATGGCGGCGGCGTCGAGGCGGGAGACGCCGCCGAAGTGCGGGTCGGACTCCACGGAGAAGTAGATGTCGCCTTCGAGTTCGTAGGCGGCGCCCAGGTCCCGCAGGCGTTCGACGAGCGGCACGATGCCGGGTATGGCCTCGACGGCGCCGATGTAGTGCTTCGGGGGCAGCATCCGCAGGGCTGTCATGTCCTCGCGGAACAGGGTCGTCTCCTGCTCGGCGAGGGCGACCCAGTCGACGCCGTCCCGCTGTGCGCGCTCCAGCAGCGGATCATCGACGTCGGTGACGTTCTGGACGTAGTGAACCTGGCGCTTCGTGTCGAGCCACACGCGCTGGACGAGGTCGAACGCGTTGTAGGTCGCCGCGTGCCCCATGTGGGTCGCGTCGTACGGGGTGATCCCGCAGACGTAGATACGGGCGACGGGACCGGGGACGAGGGTGACAAGGCCGCCGGTCGCGGTGTCGTAGAGCTTCAGGTCGCGGCCCTGACCGGGCAGGGCGGGGACTTCGGAAGCAGGCCAGGCATGCATGTACATGAGACTAACCGGCGCCCGGTTCGGTATACGAACCGGACCAGGCCGGATGGCCGGAAAGGCGATCTTGCGTTTGGTCGGCCGATGTGCTTCACCGTCGGCGAGGTGTCGGTGGGGCGGGCCGCTACACGGGCGGCCAGGGGATGGCCGGCCACTCGCCGCTCGGCTCCGGGTGCTTCCCGGAGACCAGCAGTGCGTCGACACGCGCGCGCGTGGCCGCCAGTTCCGCCGTCGTGATCAGCCGGGTCAGCCGGCCGCCGAGTGCCCCGCCGTCGTCCAGGGCGTCCCGCAGTCCCTCCAGGACGTCGACGGCATCGGCGGTGAGCGGTTCGCCCGCCCAGCCCCACAGGAGTGTCCGCAGCTTGTTCTCGGCGTTGAAGGTGACCCCGTGGTCGATGCCGTAGAGCCGGCCGTCGGCGGTGGGCAGCAGGTGGCCGCCCTTGCGGTCGGCGTTGTTGATCACTGCGTCGAGGACGGCGAGGCGGCGCAGCCGTTCGTCGTCGGCGTGCACGAGCAGCGCCGTGCGGTCCTCGTCGACCTGGGCGAAGCCGATCGCCTTCCAGCCCGCCTCCGGCTCCTCGGTGTCCACCAGGGCGAGCAGTTCGGCGTCGGGGGTCACCTCGATCCACAGCTGGCACATGCCCTCGCCGTAGGGCCCGTCCCGCAGGACGGTGGGCGGCACGAGGCCCCAGCCGGTCGCCTCGGAGACCTCGTAGGCGGCCACCTCGCGCGCGGCGAGGGTGCCGTCGGGGAAGTCCCACAGGGGGCGCTCGCCCGCGACGGGCTTGTAGACGCAGGTGGCCTCCTGGCCGTCGTACGTGATCGTGCAGAACAGCGCGGCGTTGGACGCCTCGCGGATGCGACCGCGCACCTTCAGTTCACCGTCGGCGAGCAGTTCCGCGGAGTGGGCGGCGGGGGGCGTCACGCTCCGCGGCGGTATCCGTTCTGGCGCGGACATACATGTCCTTCCGGATCGAGCGGCAGGCTGCACAGCGGGCACGGCGGCCTGCCGGCGTTGACGACGTCCAGGGCGCGCTTGGCGAAGGCCCTGGCCTGCACGCCGGTGAGCCTGACCCGCAGCATCGGGGGTCCATTCTCCTCGTCCTGGAGGAGCCGTTCCTCGGCCTCCGCGAGGTCTTCGTCGGAGTCGGCGTCCAGTTCGACCAGCGCCTGGGCCTCGACGATCATGCGCTGTTCGTCGCCGTCCCAGGCCAGGGCCATGGTGCCGACGCGGAACTCCTCGTCGATGGGGGTGTCAAGCGGCGCGGTGTCCGAGATCTCGGTGGGGGCGACGGCGGGTACCGGCGCGCTGCCTCCGCTACGGCGTACGACCTCGTCGAGCAGTTCGTCCATGCGCTCCGCGAGCGCGGCGACCTGGGTCTTCTCCAGGGCCACGCTGGTCACCCGGGGGCCGGCGGAAGCCTGGAGGAAGAACGTACGGCGCCCGGGCAGTCCGACCGTACCGGCCACGAAGCGGTCCGGGGGGTCGTAGAGGAACACCTGACGGGACACGTCCTGTCTCCATTGAATTCGAGTATGCGTGAAGGTCCATGTGCGCACGCGATGATGTCAACCGCTTCACCCTACTGCGCCCGACGATCACGGTGCGCCCGCACCGCCACCGACCGGAGCGTCTTCCCCCGGGGGTTCCTCGCGGGGTACAAGGGAGGCGAAATCCCCGGTATCACCCAGGCGAACGAGAAACGGCCTGAGCGGTGTGTACCGGATCACGGTGACCGAGCAGGGGTCGACGGAGATCCGCTGGAACAGGTCGAGGTGCAGGCCGAGCGCGTCCGCGACGAGGGACTTGATGACGTCGCCGTGCGAGCACATCAGGTACACCGCGTTCTCGCCGTGGTCGCGCTCCACGCGCGCGTTCCATTCGCGTACGGCTTCGGCGGCGCGGGTCTGCATGGCCCGCATGGACTCCCCACCGGGGAAGGCGGCGGCCGACGGGTGTGCCTGGACGACGCGCATCAGCGGCTCGTCGTTCAGTTCGGCGAGTTTGCGGCCGGTCCAGTCGCCGTAGTGGCATTCCCCGATCCGGTCGTCGGTGTGCGCGCTCAGGCCGGGCCGGGCGTCCAGCAGCGGCTGGAGCGTCTCCTGGCAGCGCTGCAGGGGGCTGGTGACCACCTCGGCGAGGGGCAGCCCGGCGAGGCGTCCGGGCAGCGCGGCGGCCTGCGTGGCGCCGCGCTCGTCCAGGGCGACGTCCGGCGTCCAGCCGGCGAGCACGCCCGCGGTGTTGGCGGTGGAACGTCCGTGCCTTACGAGGATCAGCGTGGGCATGCGGCCCAGGGTAGGCGCCCGCGCGGTGTGCGGGGGCACCGGTGCCGCGAAGTGCGCCGCGGCGGGTACGACGGGAGAATTCCTGCGTGATCGTCGACTGCGCCATCTACCGCGACGGGCACCGCACGGAGAGTCCGCGGGACTTCTCCGATGCCCTGGCCGAGGCACGCGCGCGGGGCGACAGTTTCCTGTGGATCGGGCTGTACGAGCCGACGGAGCGGGAGTTCGACCTGGTCACGGAGGAGTTCGGGCTGCACCCGCTGGCCGTCGAGGACGCCTTGAAGGCGCATCAGCGGCCCAAGCTGGACGTGTACGAGGACTCACTGTTCGTGGTCCTCAAGCCGGTGACGTACGAGCCGGAGCACGACACCGTCACCGCCGGGGAGGTGATGGTCTTCCTGGGCGACTCGTTCGTGGTGACCGTACGGCACGGTGCGGCCTCGCCGCTGGCCGGCGTCCGGCGCCGGCTGGAGCAGCGGCACGACATGCTGCGGCACGGCCCGACGGGGGTGCTGTACGCGATCACCGACGCGGTCGTCGACCACTACCTGGAGGTGGCCGCGGAGCTGACCGGCGACCTGGAGGAACTGGAGGCGGAGGTGTTCTCGCCGAGCGGCGGCTCGGGACACACGGCGTCGCGGATCTACGGTTTCAAGCGGCAGGTCATGGAGTTCCGCCGGGCCACCGTCCCGCTGTCGATGCCGCTGACCCGGCTCGCGGGGCTGGGTCCGTTCGTCGAGTCGGTGCCGTTCGTGCGGAAGCAGTCGCGCCCGTTCTTCCGGGACGTCAACGACCACCTCATGCGGGTGAACGAGTCCGTGGAGGGCCTGGACCGGCTGGTGTCGGACATCCTGTCGGCGCATCTGGCGCAGATGAGTGTCCGGCAGAACGACGACATGCGGAAGATTTCCGCGTGGGCGGCGATGGCCGCGATCCCCACGATGATCGCGGGGATCTACGGTATGAACTTCCAGCACATGCCGGAGCTGCACTGGCTGTGGTCGTACCCCGCGGTGATCACGGTGATGGGGTTCCTCGAAATGGTGCTGTACCGGACGTTCAAGCGGCGCGGCTGGATGTGACGGGTCCGCCGGGTCCGTGCCGTCAGGCGAATCCGGGCGCG
Organism: Streptomyces sp. NPDC006012; assembly: GCF_042871185.1. Taxonomy (NCBI): domain Bacteria; kingdom Bacillati; phylum Actinomycetota; class Actinomycetes; order Kitasatosporales; family Streptomycetaceae; genus Streptomyces; species Streptomyces sp. NPDC006012. The sequence goes on along the minus strand of NZ_JBIAIE010000005.1, from coordinate 130,277 downwards.
GTGCCCGCCGGGCCGCCGAGGGCGTCGCGGCGCTCGGGCATCCGCAGGGAGACCAGCCGGCGCCGGCCCGCCGCCCGTTCGTAGCCGTACACGGCGTGGATGCCGGCCGCCTTCAGTTTCTCGTGGGCGAGCCCGATGCCGTGCCGTTCCAGGAGCACGGTGTAGTCGGTCTCGGGCGGGACCGGGACGGGCCGCAGCCCGCGCTTGTTCATCAACGCGTGGAAGATGCGCCCGTGTTTGTCCTCGTCGGCGCCGTGCCGGGTGATCTTGGGGGCGAGTGCGCGTTCGCTCTGCGGTACCAGCGCGGCGATCCGCGCGTTCTCCCAGCCGCCCTGCGACTCACCGCTGGCGGCGACGGAGCAGAACAGCCGGAAGGCCTCGTCGTCGTCGAGGATCTCCTGGAACAGGCTTTTCGCCGAAAGCATCGGGGCACCTCTCTGCAGGATGCGCGGGTTCCGCGACGGGCTCCGCCGGGTTTCCGTGATACTCCGCGAAGAACGAGTCGAATGCCGGGCTGAGGGTGCTGCAACAGGTGTGCCGGCCGGCTCCGCCGGGTGGATGAGCAGCGGGGTCCGGGCGGGGCGTAACCGCGCTGGCCCGGTCGCGTTGTTACGCGTGACGGCCGTGGCGGGGAGGCCCCGAGCCCCCACCACGGCCGCAGACGATTCCCACCTGAGGACAGCCCCTAGCCGAGACCGGCACGCTCCAGGGCCTCCGTGCCGGCCCGCAGGGAGGCGATCCGCTCGTCGAGCGTGAAGCCCGCCGGGCTGAGGGTGAGGGTGGTGACGCCGGCCGCGGCATAGGCCCGCATGCGATCGGCGATGCGGTCGACGGAGCCGAGCAGGGTGGTGCGGTCGATCAGGTCCTGGGGGACGGCGGCCGCCGCGCCCTCTTTGTCTCCGGAGAGGTACTTGTCCTGGATCTCGGCGGCCTCGCTCTCGTAGCCCATGCGCTGGGCGAGCTGGTTGTAGAAGTTCTGCTTGCGGCTGCCCATGCCGCCGACGTACAGGGCCGTGAAGGGGCGGAAGACGTCGGCGAGCTCGGCCACGTCCTTGTCGTCGCCGACGGCGATCGGCACGGTCGGGCAGACGTCGAACCCGTCGAGCGACTTGCCCGCCTTCTCGCGCCCGGCGCGCAGGTGGGCGACGGCCGTATCCTCCAGGTGGTCGGCCGAGGGGAGGATGAGCAGCGCCCCGTCGGCGATCTCCCCGGTCTGCTCCAGGTTCTTCGGCCCGATGGCGGCGACGTAGAGCGGGATGTGCTCACGCTGCGGGTGCACGGTCAGCTTGAGCGGCTTGCCGGGGCCGCCCGGCAGCGGCAGCGTCCAGTGCTCGCCCTCGTACGCCAGGCGCTCGCGCGACATGGCCCTGCGTACGATCTCGACGTACTCGCGGGTGCGGGCCAGCGGCTTGTCGAACTTGACCCCGTACCAGCCCTCGGAGACCTGTGGGCCGGAGACGCCGAGCCCGAGCCGGAAACGGCCGCCGGAGAGCGAGTCGAGGGTCGCGGCGGTCATCGCGGTCATCGTCGGCTGGCGGGCCGGGATCTGGAAGATGGCCGAGCCGACGTCGATCCGGTCGGTCTTCGCGGCGACCCAGGCCAGCACGGTGGCCGCGTCCGATCCGTACGCCTCGGCGGCCCAGCACACGGCGTAGCCCAGCCGGTCGGCCTCCTGTGCCACGGCCAGATTGTCCGCGTCCATCCCGGCACCCCAGTACCCGAGGTTGATCCCGAGTTGCATCGCCGATTCCCCTTACCCGTGAGTAACGTCCCTGTTGCGCAGACCTTAGCGTGCCCCGGGCACCAAGGGCAGGGCAGACCGCGCGGAGAGATCCATGTCCCACCGCGGCGGTGGGCCACACCCGTCGGTGCCGGGGCGGGCGTCCTCGCCGGCGAGCCGGCCGGAGCACTGGAGCGGTGCGGCGCCCGCCACGGGCCGGACCTGCTGCGCGACCCGGTCGGACGACCGGGCCGGGCGGTGGTCGCGGGGAGTGGGGCGGTGGGCGAAATCGGTTGTCCACAGGCGCCCACGGGGCGAGTTCGGGCCAGTAGGGTCGGCGGACATGGAGCAGAGGCATCTCGGCCGTACCGGCCTGCGTGTGTCCCGGATCGGACTCGGCACCCTCACCTGGGGCCGGGACACCGACGAGCATGACGCCGCGGACATGCTGAAGGTGTTCTGGGAGGCGGGCGGGACCCTCGTCGACACCGCGGACGTGTACGGCGGGGGTGAGGCGGAGTATCTGCTCGGCCAGCTCATAGAAGGGCTCGTGCCGCGTCGGGATCTGGTCATCTCGACGAAGGCGGGGAGCGTACCGGACCCGGACCGCCGCTTCGACGGCTCGCGCGGCCATCTGCTCGCCGCGCTCGACGCCTCCCTCGCCCGCCTCGGCACGGACTACGTCGACATCTGGCACATCCACGCCTTCGACCCGGACACCCCGCTGGAGGAGACCCTGCAAGCCCTTGACCTGGCCGTCAGCAGCGGCCGGGTGCGCTACGCGGGCGTCTCCAACTTCTGCGGCTGGCAGCTCGCCAAGGCCGCCACCTGGCAGTCGTCGGCGCCGGGCAGCCGGACCCGGCTGGCGAGCACGCAGATGGAGTACTCGCTGCTCCAGCGCGGCGTCGAGCGCGAGGTGCTGCCCGCCGCCCTGGACCTGGGCATCGGGCTGCTGCCGTCCTCGCCGCTCGGCCGCGGCGTCCTGACCGGCAAGTACCGCAACGCGACTCCCCCGGACTCGCGCGGCGCCTCCGAGCACCTGGCGCCGTTCGTCGCGCCGTACCTCGACGACACCGCGAGCCGGATCGTGGACGCCGTGGCGACGGCCGCGGACGGACTCGCGGTGACCCCGCTCCAGGTCGCCCTCGCCTGGGTCCGGGACCGTCCCGGCGTGGCCGCCCCGGTCATCGGCGCGCGCAACGCGCAGCAGCTCACGGCGGCTTTGTCGGTGGAGGCCCTTAGTCTTCCTGACGAGATCTGCCTGGCGCTCGACGATGTGTCGGCGCCTCTGCACCGCTATCCCGATCACGACTGGAGCACGCTGTGAGCACGGACCCGGAGACCACGGAGGAAGCCCGGCCGGGACCGGGTGCCTCGGACGCCGTACCGGACGCCGACGGGACGGGAAGTGCGGTACCGGACGCGGACGGCACGGGGAACGCCGGGGCGGACACGGACGGGGCGCGGAGCGCGGGGCCCTCGGACGGGGCGCAGGACGCCGGCACGGGTGTCGGGTCGTCCGGGGTGGCGGCCGGGAGCGAGGAGGGGACCGCCGGGGACGCGTCCCAGCGGTCCGAGGCGGAGGCGGAACTCGCCGCCCAGCGGATCGAGCGGGAGCGGATCGAGCGGCGCAAGGCGCAGAAGCAGGGGCAGATCGAGAGCGGCGGCGGACTCAGCGGCACGGCGGCCGACCTGCTCGCGGCCGTACGGGCGGTGGAGGGCGGGGCGCGGCCCCGGGCCGCGGTCCTCGACGATCCGGCGCCCGCTCCGGGACGGCCGGCCGTCCCGGAGCCCGGTCCGCGGCCGCAGCCCGCCCCGGCCGCGCAGCCGGTCGCCGCGGCGCCGGCGACGGCGACGGTCGACGCGGTGCGCGCGGTGCTGGCCGGTGGCGGCGCCCCCGAGAGCCTCGCGTCCCAGGTCGCGGCGGCGCTCGGCGAGGGCGCGGACGCACGGCTGCGGGCCGATCCGTGGCTGCTGCTGTGGGTCACCGGGGTACGGCCGGAGCAGGCCGACGGGTTCGCGCGGGCGCTGCTCGGGGCCGAGTGCGGTCCGCAGGACGAGCGGCGGAGCCGGGCGCTGACCGTCTGGCTGCTGGAGCAGGCGGCACTGGCCGGGCACACCGCGCTGGAGCTGCCCGCGCTCACTGCCGCGCTGGCCCAGCGGGGTGTGCCGGATCCGGACGCGGCCGTGCAGGACGCGCTCGACCAGGGCGAGATCCTGGTCTTCCAGGACGCCCTGGAGGAGCCGGGAGCCACGGCCCGGCCACGGCCGGCGGCACAGGAAGAAGCCGACGCCGGGGACACGGAGGACGCGGACGAGGACGGCGTGCAGGAGCGGCCCGTGCGCGTCCTGGCCGGACTTGAGCGGTATGCGCTCGCCGAGGAGAGCCTCGCCGACGGCCTGGCCCGTCTGGTCAACTCCGTACCGAAGCAGGACGGCCCCGCCGAGTCCTGGGAGCGGGCGGCCGGCGCCGCCAGGGGCTCGGCGGGCGAACTGATCGCGGCGGTCGCCGCACACGGTCTCGTGCTGCACACCGGCGGCCACGCCTCCCTCGCCGACCCGGCACGCCTGCTGCACGAGGCGTCCGCGCTGGGCCTGCGGGCCTGGGCCGCGGCGCACACGGACGGCGGCCGGACGGAGTGCGCGGCGCTGGTCGCGGGCCTCGGCCGGACGGACGGGCCGGCGGAGGCGGCCGGCTGCGGGGTGGCGACGGTCGCGGGGCTGCTGGCGGACGCCGAGGGACCGGGGCGGGACGCGGACGGCGCCCTGGACCTCGACCTGCTGGTCGTGCTCGACGCGCCCCGGCTCGATGTCGAGACCGCCGCCCTGCTGGTGGAGTCGATGCCGGACGGGGCGCGGCTGGTGCTGGCCGGGGATCCCGGCGTGCTGTGGTCGGCCGGGCCCGGGCGGGTCTTCGCCGACCTGCTCACGGCCCGGGCGTGCCCGCAGGTCGCCTCCCGGGTGCCCGACCCCGGGCCGCTCGGGGAACTCGTGTCCGGTATCGGCGTCGGTGAGCTCGGCCAGGTGGAGGCGCCCGGCAAGGAGATCGTGATCGTGCCGGTGCGGGACGCGGGCGAGGCCGTGCACCGGGCGGTGCAGTTGGTCGCGGACTCGGTGCCGCGGGCCATCGGCGTCCCGGCCGAGCAGACGGTGGTGATCACGCCGGGGCACGGCGGGGCGGCCGGTACCCGGGCGCTCAACACGGCGCTCAAGGAACGGCTCAATCCGGGCCCCGGCCGCTTCGGCGGCTTCGACCCCGGCGACCGGGTCGCCTACTCCCCCGCCTCCGGTCGTACGCTCGCCGGCCAGGTGGTGCGGGCCGACGCCGAGGGACTGCACCTGTCCTGCTCGGGGGTGCCGGTCGTGGTGGCGCGGGAGCAGGTGGAGCGGTCCGTGCGGCACGGGTGGGCGCTGACCGCGCACCAGGCCGCGGGCGGCCGGTGGCCCGCGGTGGTCGTGGTGCTGCCCGGTGATGCCGCGCAGGTGCTCAGCAGGCCGTGGGTGTACACCGCGTTCGGCCGGGCCGAGCGTCATCTGTCCGTCGTGCACGGGGTGGAGCAGGCACTGCCCACAGCGGTCGCCGAGGTCCCGGCCAAGCCCCGGACGACCCGTCTGCCGGCCCTGCTGCGCGCCCAACTGCCGGCGGAGGGCTGACCCGGCTCCGGCGTGCGGCGCCCGGCCTCCCGGGCGCGGCGTCGGACAAGACGGTGCCGCACGGGTCTCACGCCCGTGCGGCACCGGGGTCGGCCGGGATCAGCGATCCGCGTCCAGGGGTTCCAGGTCCTCGTCCTCGTCGCCGTCCAGGTCGAGATCGTCCTCAAGGTCGTCATCGGCCTCGCGCTCGTCGTCGGCATCGTCGTCGTCATCGTCGAAGACGGCGCTGACGTCGAAGCGGCAGACCACCCGCTGCGGATCGATCTGTTCGAACGGCGCCTCCAGCCAGTCACCGGGTTCGGTGCGCTCGTCGGCGGCGGTCACCCACAGCGTCGAATCACCCTCCTCCAGGCCGAACTCCTTGTGCCGGGAGGCGATCTCGTCGGGTTCGAACTCCCCGAAGAGGACCCCGAGTGCCCCGTGCACCGTGCCGGCGGCGTCCGCGCCCGTGCCGTCCTCGTACTCCACCGCCTCGACCCGCTGGGCCTGGGCCAGCAGCCGCTGCGGCTCCGCCACGGAGTAGTCGCGACGGATCAGCACGCTCAGGGCGGTCGGCTCCTCGGGTCCCGCGTACGGCGGCAGCGAGTCTTCCGTGCCGGGGATCTCGAAGGGCGTGACCTCGTCGTAGCGGTCGTAGAGCAGCTCGTCGTAGGTCTCGGCGGCCGCCGCGAGCTGATTGAACGCCTCGTAGACGACCGGATCGTCCTCACCCGACCTGCGTTCGACCGCCGCCAGGTGGCGGTCGAGCGCGGTCTTCACCGCCTCGGCGGCGGCGCGTACCTCGGCAGCGGTGGGCTGCACAGCATCAGACATAGTGCAGACGCTATCCGTACCCGGCCCCAGCCCGCACAATAGATGCGATGCCGGAATACGAATTTGTCGACGTGTACGTCCCGCGCGGGGTGTCCCGCAAGGACGCCGCACGTCTGCTGACGGACCATGCCGAGTACGGACACTGGGAGTTGGACCGACTGAGCCTGCTGCGCGACGGCAGCCGCAGGGTGCGGCTGCGCCGGCGGATCATCCGCCAGGTGCGTGCCACGTGGTGAGACGGGCAGCTGAGAGCTGAGACAGCCACATGAACGGAGCGGGCCCAGGGTGCGGGGCCCGCTCCGTTTCTCCCGTGTCCGCGTCTCAGGCCGAGGCCCGCGCCTTGCGGTACAGCAGCGCGCCGGCCAGCAGCGCGCCCGCGCTCGCCGGGAGCGCGAGGCCGACCGGCAGGTCGCTCCCGGTCTTCGCGAGTTGCCCGAAGCCGCCGTGCGGGCGGATCTGCGAGTTCCCGGTGATCGGCGTGCCGCCGCCGGTGGCGGGCGGGGCGCTCGGCGTACTCGGGTGGCCGGGTGCGCCAGGTGTCCCCGGGTTGCCCGGAGTGCCGGGCTTGCCGGGTGTACCGGGGTGCCCCGGCTGCCCAGGCTTTCCGGGCGGTGTCGTCTCGTGGCCACCGCCCGGAGGCGTGCCGTGACCACCGCCGGGAGGCGTGCCGTGTCCTCCGCCCGGGGGTGTGCCCTGGCCGCCCCCCGTGCCACCGCCGTTGGCGCAGTGGTTGCCCACGGCGGCGTTGCCGATTCCGATGACGTCGATGCTGTTGCCGCACACGTCGACCGGTACGTCGACCGGCACCTGGACCGTGTTGCCGGAACCCACGCCCGGTGAGCCTTCGGTGTGCCCGCCCGCGTGCGCGCCCCCCGAGCCGCCGTGGCCGCCCGTCGCACCGCCACCGTGGTCAGTGCAGGTGTTGCCCACCGCCGGGTTGAGGACCCCGACGACGTTCACGGTGTTGCCGCAGACGTTCACCGGCAGGTGGACGGGCACCTGAACGGTGTTGCCGGACAGCACACCGGGTGAGTGCGCGGCGGCGCCGAGCGCCCCCGAGTCGGCGTGGGCGCTGCCGCTCACGGCGGCGAGCGCGCCGGTCGCGGCCGCCACGGTCAGCAGGCTCTTGCGCGTGCCCTGTCGCATGGTTGAAACCCCCCTGTCCTTCTGGTCTGTCTGGTCAGACCACTTCGAATCTGTGCCGGGTCGCATTTCCCGGGGAGAAAACCGGTCGGCCCCGGAGCGCATGGCGCGCGCTCCGGGGCCGACGAATGGACGCCCCTCAGAAAATCGACGTCACTTGTTGATGCAGGTGTTGCCGAAGGCGGGGTTCAGCAGTCCGATCACCGAGATGGTGTTGCCGCAGGCATTCACCGGGACGTGGACGGGCACCTGGATGACGTTGCCGGAGACGACACCCGGGGAGTGCACAGCGGCGCCCTGGGCACCGGAGTCGGCGACGGCCAGGCCCGCGCCAGCGAGAACCAGACCACCAGTGGCAGCCGCAGCGGCGACGACCTTCTTGAGCATTATTCCTCCTTGTTGGCAAAAGCGATCCCAGCTGCGGACCGCATCACATGTAACGAGGAGGGAGTAATGGAGCTACGAGCTTATCGTCGCATTCACTCTTCTCAGTGGTTTCCGCACAGGTGGCTGAATTCGGGACCGGCGTTCAGGACGCGTCGATGAACCGGTCGAGCACCCGCACGCCGAACTGCAGCCCGTCCACCGGCACCCGCTCGTCGACGCCGTGGAACATGCCCGCGAAGTCCAGCTCCGGGGGCAGCTTGAGGGGCGCGAAGCCGAAGCCGCGGATGCCCAGATCGTCGAAGGACTTGGCGTCCGTGCCGCCGGAGAGCATGTACGGGATCGCCTTGGCGGCCGGGTCCTCGGCCACCAGCGCGGACTGCATGGCTGCGACCAGGGGGCCGTCGAAGCTGGTCTCCAGCGCCTTGTCGGAGTGCACGTCCTCCCGGCGCACCTTCGGCCCGAGGATCCGGTCGAGGTCGCCGAGGAACTCCTCCTCGAACCCGGGCAGGAACCGTCCGTCGACGTGCGCGGTGGCCTCGCCCGGAATGACGTTGACCTTGTATCCGGCGTTCAGCTGGGTGGGGTTGGCCGTGTTGCTCAGGGTCGCGCCGATGAGTTTGGCGATGCCGCCGAGCTTGGCGAGCGTCGCCTCCATGTTCTCGGGGTCCAGTTCGGTGCCGAGCGCGTCGCCGAGTTCGTCGAGGAAGGCCCGGGTGGTCTTGGTGACCCGCACCGGGAAGCGGTGCCGGCCCACCCGGGCGACCGCCTCGGACAGCTCGGTGATCGCGTTGTCCCGGTGGACCATCGAACCGTGCCCGGCGGTGCCGGCCACGGTCAGCTTCATCCAGTGCATGCCCTTCTCGGCCGTCTGGATCAGATAGAGGCGGCGCTGCTCGCTCACCGTGAACGAGAACCCGCCGACCTCGCTGATCGCCTCGGTGACGCCGTCGAACAGCCCGGGGTGGTTGTCGACCAGCCAGCGGGCGCCGTAGGTGCCGCCGGCCTCCTCGTCCGCGAGGAAGGCCAGCACGATGTCCCGCGGCGGCCGCCTGCCGCTGCGCAGCCGGTCGCGCACGACGGCCAGCGTCATGGCGTCCATGTCCTTCATGTCCACGGCGCCGCGTCCCCAGACACACCCGTCCGTGACCTCGCCGGAGAACGGGTGGTGGGTCCAGTCATCGGCATTGGCCGGTACGACGTCGAGGTGGCCGTGGATCAGCAGGGCCGGCCGGGACGGGTCCTCACCCTCGATGCGGGCCACGGTCGAGGCACGCCCCGGGTGCGACTCGTAGATGCTCGGCTCCAGACCCACCTCGGCAAGCTTCTCGGCCACGTACTCGGCGGCCTTGCGTTCACCCGGGCCCGAGTGGTCGCCGTAGTTGCTGGTGTCGATCTGGATCAGCTCGCGGCAGAGGTCCACGACCTCGTCCTCGCCGGTGACGCCCCTGGCCGTGCCCGTCTCGCTCACGCTGATTCCTCCCGCGGTGTCGCTGCTGGTGGTTCCCCCTCATCCTGCCTCGCCCCCGCTCCGGTCCCAACCCCGAACTCACCCCGTCACAGGGCGTTCACCCGGGACCGCCCACGGGGACAGGGCGTGATCGGCCGCCCCCGAAAGCCTGGTAGTGTTTCCCTCGTCGCCGCGGGCTGAATCCCGCACGACGCGCACCTTGTCCGGGTGGCGGAATGGCAGACGCGCTAGCTTGAGGTGCTAGTGCCCTTTATCGGGCGTGGGGGTTCAAGTCCCCCCTCGGACACCAAAGATCAAAAGGCCCCTGACCAGGGGCCTTTTGCATTGCAGGACGGCCGCGCGACCAGCGGGGCGGCCAGCGGAGCGACCCACAGGAACGGTCTTGCCGGCTCTGGCCGGAGCGACGAACGCTGACCGAGTGGTGACCATGGTTGCCTGCGCGCCGTCAATGGGTGCCCCACTCCCCGCCACCCCAGCTCCGTGACCCGTCGTGCATGCCGTCGGTCGTACCCTCGCGATCTCGAACCGGACCGGCGGCTCGTCGATCGTGAGGGGCTCGTCGATCGCGAGGGGCTCGGGGACGACGGCACGCGGCGCGTCGGCGTCGGTGCGGTAGACGATGTCGAGGTACTCGCGGTCGGTGAACCGCGGGATCACGGGGGAAACGCGGGGCCTTCATCGCCCGACGAAAGCGCCCGCACCCCGGCCGTACCCGGCCGGGCCAGATCGCCCGGCGCGCGGCGTGTCACCTCCCGGCCCCGGGACCGGGGCGCGGTTCACCGGCGTGGCGCTTCGCCGGCGAGCTGGAGTTCGCCCTTGTCGAAGGAGAAGTTCTCGTTCGGGACCGGAACCAGCGCAATGAAGATGTCGTCGGGGGCGATGTCGAGCGCCTCGGCCACCAGCCTGTTGATGGCCGCCGCCGCTGCCCGCTTGTCCTCAGGGATGTCGGCGGCCCGGGAGGCCCGGTCGGGGCTATGCGCTTTCCCGGCGCGATGCCGCGCCTTCGAACCGCGTTTTTCGGTGCGTTCAAAGGCAGTTGATGTCAGCCCGCTGTCCTGGGAAGGGAGCATTCCCGCCCCGGCATCAGCGGGTTCCGGTCCACCCGCGCCCGTACGACGGGCCGTTCGGCCGCAGGTCCGGCCCGGTGTCGGAGTCAGCGGCGGAAGTCCGCGACGGCCTGGCCGAGATCGCGTTCGAGGTCGCCGGGCGTCTGCAGGCCCCGGTCGGCGAGGTGGGCCAGGCGCTCACGCGTTTCGGGCGGGGCGCTCAGGGCCTGGAACGTGACAGCGTCGGAGCGGACGTGCGCGGGATCCGCCAGGGTGAGGCCGTTGCCGGCGCGCTTGGCGGCCTTGACGCCCTCGGGCGGGAAGCCGGCGATGCGCTTGACCGATATGCACTCGGTGCTGTCCTGGGGAGCCAGGGCCGGGGCCTACGGCGCCTCCAAGGCGGCGCTGTGGTCCCTGACGAACTCGTTGCGGATCGAGCTCGCCGCACAGCACACGCAGGTCGTCGGCGTACACCTGGGCTTCGCCGACACCGGCTGGGTGTGCACACCAACGCGCCGGCCAGGCCGTCTGACTCGTCGTTACCATGTGCGCGGGCGGAAACCCCGGACCGGAAACTTCAGACCGGAGCCCCCTGGGCCGGAAACCCCATCGCCGGGCATCGGGCATAGGGTTGCAAGTCCCGCCTCGCTCGACACGTGTGGGTCATGTCTCGTTCGGGCCCGGACCGGCAGGTCATCGCGGCGCACCCGGTCGGCCGGCGTGCACGGACAGGCCACCCGAGTGGCCGGACACGAGGGCGACACCTAGCGTCGTACTAGAATTTTCCGGTTGTTCACGCGCTGGAGTCGGACAACCCCAGGCAGACCTGCGGGCCCGCCAGCGCCCCGGAGGGTTCCGGGAACGAGACGCGAGGACCCGATGGCAGCCATACACGAGGGCAGTGCTCTCGGTCTGCTCGACGAAGCGGCCGACGACGCGTTCGCAGCGGAGATCCGTGCGCGGATGGCCGAGCGGGCCCGGTTCACCGCCGGCCCCGCGGCGCCGCCGCGCACGCTGGTCGACGTGTTCGACGCGTCAGTGCGCGCGCATCCGGACGAACTCGCCCTGGACGACGGTGCCGAGCAGCTCACCTACCGTGCGCTGGCGGCGCGGGTCGAGCGGCTGCGGCGGCGGCTCGCGGACGCCGGGGTCGGCCTCGGGGACCGTGTGGGCGTACGGGTTCCGTCGGGCACCAACGACTTGTACGTGGCCGTCCTCGCGGTGCTCGCGGCGGGCGGCGCGTACGTGCCCGTCGACGCCGAGGACCCGGACGAGCGGGCCGAGCTGGTGTTCGGCGAGGCGGAGGTGGGCGCCGTCGTCGAGGCCGGGCACCGGATCACCGTCCACGGCTCCCCCTCGGGTTCCGCCGCCGCGCGCCCCGGCGCCGGGCAGGACGCCTGGATCATCTTCACCTCCGGCTCCACCGGCAGGCCCAAGGGCGTCGCCGTGACGCACCGCAGTGCCGCCGCGTTCGTGGACGCCGAGGCCGCCCTGTTCCTCGCCGAGGAGCCCATCGGGCCCGGTGACCGGGTGATGGCGGGCCTGTCCGTGGCGTTCGACGCGTCCTGCGAGGAGATGTGGCTGGCCTGGCGGCACGGGGCCTGTCTGGTGCCCGTGCCCCGCTCTCAGGTCAGGAGCGGCGCGGACCTCGGGCCCTGGCTGGTGGAACAGGAGATCACCGTGGTGTCCACGGTGCCGACGCTGGCCGCGCTGTGGGAGCCCGAGGCCCTGAGCGACGTACGGCTGCTGGTCTTCGGCGGCGAAGCCTGTCCGCCCGAGCTGGTGCAGCGGCTGGTGACGGAGGGCCGCGAGGTGTGGAACACCTACGGTCCGACCGAGGCGACCGTGGTGACCTGTGCGGCGCTGCTGACCGGCGCGGAGCCGGTGCGGATCGGGCTGCCCCTGGACGGCTGGGAGCTGGCCGTCGTCGACGAGGCCGGCGAGCCGGTGCCGATGGGCGGCAGCGGGCAGCTGGTGATCGGCGGGGTGGGACTCGCGCGCTACCTCGACCCCGAGAAGGACGCGGAGAAGTACGCGCCGCTGGCGGCGCTGGGCTGGGAGCGGGCGTACCGCAGCGGTGACCTGGTGCGGGCCGACCCGGAGGGGCTGGTCTTCCTCGGGCGGGCCGACGAACAGATCAAACTCGGCGGGCGGCGGATCGAGCTGGGCGAGGTGGACGCGGCGCTGCAGGCGCTCCCCGGTGTCGCGGGCGCCGCCGCCGCGGTGCGCACCGCCCGGGGCGGCAATCAGCTCCTCGTCGGCTATGTCGTCACCCAGGACGGCTGGGACCAGGCGGCCGCGGTCGAACAGCTGCGGGCCGCGCTGCCCGCCGCGCTGGTCCCGCTGCTCGCGCCGGTCGACGCGCTGCCGACCCGTACCTCCGGCAAGGTCGACCGGAACGCGCTGCCCTGGCCGCTGGAAGGGGTGACGGCCCCGGCGGCGGAGCTGCACGGCGTCGAGGCGTGGCTCGCCGAGCAGTGGACCGAGGTCCTGGGCATCCCCGTGACCGGTGCCGGCGACGACTTCTTCGCGATCGGCGGCAACAGCCTGGCCGCCGCCCAGCTCACCACCCGGCTGCGCACCCGCTACCCGGACGCCGCCGTCCTCGACGTCTACCAGCAGCCCGTGCTGCGCAAGCAGGCCCGGCGGCTGGAGGCGTCCGCACGGGAGGAGGGCCCGCGGCGGACGGTGGCGCCGGTTCCGGTGCGCGCCCGGGCCCTCCAGACGCTGCTGCTCGTGCCGCTGTTCACGCTGCTCGGGCTGCGCTGGACGGTGGTGCTGGCCACGGCCGGGAACCTGCTGCCCGGGTACGGGTTCCTGCCGACGGCGCCCTGGTGGCTGCTGGCGGCCGGTGCCGTGCTGCTGTTCACCCCGCCGGGGCGGATAGCACTCGCCGCCGGCGGGGCGCGGCTGCTGCTGCGCGGGCTGCGGCCCGGACGGTATCCGCGCGGCGGCGGCGTCCATCTGCGGTTGTGGGCGGCGGAGCGGCTGGCCGAGTTCAGCGGGGCGACCGGGCTGACCGGGGCGTGGCTGGAGCGGTACGCGCGGGCGCTGGGCGCCCGGGTCGGCGCGGACGTGGACCTGCACTCGCTGCCGCCGGTCACCGGCATGCTCAGACTGGGCCGCGGGGCGGCCGTGGAGTCCGAGGTCGACCTGTGCGGGTACTGGGTGGACGGGGACCGGCTGGAGGTCGGTGCGATACGGGTGGGCGCGCATGCCGTGGTCGGGACCCGCAGCGTGCTGTTCCCGGGCGCCCGGGTGGGCAAGCGGGCCGAGGTGGCGCCCGGCTCGGCCGTCACCGGGCAGGTGCCGACCGGGCAGCGGTGGGCCGGGGCGCCCGCGGTCAAGCTCGGCAAGGCCAAGCGGAACTGGCCCAAGGAGCGGCCGCAGCGCGGCACCTCCTGGCGGGTGATGTACGGCATCACCGGTGTCGCGCTGAGCGCGCTGCCGGTGGCGGCGGGGGCGGCGGCGCTGCTCGTGGGCGCGCTGTTCGTGCGGCCCGGTGACGGTCTCGGCGAGGCCCTGCGCGGGGCGGCGCTCGGCCTGGTCCCGGCGACGCTGGCCTTCGGGCTCGCCTACGCGCTGCTGACGGTCGTCGCCGTACGGCTGCTGAGCCTGGGGCTGCGCTCGGGCACGTATCCGACGCACAGCCGGACCGGCTGGCAGGCGTGGACGGTCACCCAGCTGATGGACCGGTCCCGGCAGACACTGTTCCCGCTGTACGCCGGGCTGGTCACGCCGATGTGGCTGCGGCTGCTGGGGATGCGGATCGGCCGGGGTGCCGAGGTGTCGACCGTGCTGGCGCTGCCGAGCCTGACCACGGTGGGCGACGGCGCGTTCCTGGCCGACGACACCCTGACCGCGCCGTACGAGCTGGGCGGTGGCTGGGTGCGGATCGGGCGTGCGCAGATCGGGCGGCGGGCGTTCCTCGGGAACTCGGGAATGACCGCGCCGGGGCGGCGCGTGCCGGACGGCGGGCTCGTCGGAGTGCTGTCGGCGACGCCGAAGAAGGCGAAGAAGGGCAGCTCCTACCTGGGGCTGCCGCCGGTCAAGCTGCCGCGGAGCGCTGAGTCCGGCGACCAGAGCCGTACCTACGACCCGCCGGCCCGGCTGCGCTGGGCGCGCGGTCTGGTGGAGCTGTGCCGGATCGTGCCGGTGCTGTGCTCGGCGGCGCTGGCCGTGCTGACCGCGGCGGCGCTGTGCGCGCTGGGCGGGTGGGCGCCGCTGCTGTCGGGGCTGGTGCTGCTCGCGGCGGGGATCGCGGCGGGCGCCGGGGCGATCGTGGCGAAATGGATGCTGGTGGGGCGGCACCGCCGCGGGGAGCACCCGCTGTGGTGCGGTTTCGTGTGGCGCAATGAGCTGGCCGACACCTTCGTCGAGGTGCTGGCCGTGCCGTGGCTGGCCGGTTATGTGCCGGGGACGCCGCTGATGGCGGTGTGGCTGCGCGGGCTGGGCGCGCGGGTCGGCCGGGGCACCTGGGTGGAGAGTTACTGGCTGCCCGAGACAGATCTGGTGACGCTGGCGGACGCGGCCACCGTCAATCGGGGCTGTGTCCTGCAGACACACCTCTTCCATGACCGGATCTTGCGGACGGATACTGTGGTCCTCCGTGAGGGCGCCACACTGGGCCCTGGCGGGATCGTGCTGCCCGGCAGCACGATCGGGGCTCGTACGACCCTGGGTCCCGCGTCGCTCGTCATGGCCGCGGAGGCCGTCCCGGACGACACCCGCTGGCTCGGCAACCCGATCGAAGCATGGCGTCCCTGAGCGCGGACCACTCCGAGACGGTCGACGGTGTCCCGGCACTCGGTAGTGGCATGGCGCAGGGAGCGGACGCGGCGGTGGCAGTTCAGCGGATGGCAGGGCAGGACCCGTACTTTCCGGGCAACGGCGATCCCCGGTACCGGGTGCACCGCTACGAGCTGACGCTGGACTACCGGCCCGGCCCGAACCGGCTGTCGGGCACGGCCCGGATCAACGCCATCGCGGGGCTCTCCCCGCTGCCCGAGTTCCAGCTGAACCTGGCGGACTTCAAGATCAGCCGGATCCGGGTGGACGGGCGGCAGCCGCACTACACGCACCGCGGCGGCCGGCTGCGGGTCCGGCCCGCGAAGCCGCTGCGGGCCGGGGCCGCGTTCACGGTGGAGGTGCACTGGTCCGGCAACCCGCGGCCGGTCGCCAGCCCGTGGGGCGGGCTCGGCTGGGAGGAACTGGCCGACGGGGCGCTGGTGGCGAGCCAGCCGGTCGGAGCGCCGTCCTGGTACCCGTGCAACGACCGGCCCGCCGACAAGGCGTCGTACCTGATCTCGGTGACCACGCCGTCCGCGTACGCGGTGGTGGCGGGCGGGCGGCTGCTGACCCGGACCAACAAGGCGTCGACGACGACCTGGGTGTACGAGCAGTCGGCGCCGACCTCCAGCTATCTGGTGGGGCTGACGATCGGCAAGTACCAGACGGTGCTGCTGGGCGACCCGGGTCCGGGCGGTGTACCGCAGCACGGTCACATCCCGGCGCGTCTGCTGCCCGAGTTCTCCCGGGACTTCGCGCGGCAGCCGGCGATGATGGAGCTGTTCCAGGAGTTGTTCGGGCCGTATCCGTTCGAGGAGTACGCGGTGGCGGTGACCGAGGAGGAGCTGGACGTGCCCGTCGAGGCACAGGGGCTGTCGCTGTTCGGTTCCAACCATGTGGACGGGGCGCGGGGTTCGGAGCGGCTGGTCGCGCACGAGCTGGCGCACCAGTGGTTCGGCAACAGCGTGTCGCTCGCCGACTGGCGGCACATCTGGCTGAACGAGGGGTTCGCCAAGTACGCGGAGTGGTTGTGGTCGGAGCGGTCCGGGGGGCCTTCCGCCGGGCAGCTGGCCACCGCGGCACACCGGGCGCTGGCCTCGCTGCCGCAGGATCTGCGGCTGGCGGACCCCGGGCGCAAGGCGATGTTCGACGACCGCCTCTACGAGCGGGGCGGGCTGGTGCTGCACGCGGTGCGCTGTGCGCTGGGCGACGAGGCGTTCTTCCTGATGCTGCGGAGTTGGGTGCGGCTGCACCGGGGAGGGACGGTGACGACGCGGGCGTTCACCGAGCACGTCGGGCGGTTCGCGGCGGAGCCGGTGGACGGGTTGTTCGCCGCGTGGGTGGAGGGGGCCGCGCTTCCGCCGCTTCCCTTGCCGGGGGCGCGGGCGGGCGGCTGACGTTTCGCTGCGCTTGGCTTGGCTTGGGGAGCGGAGTGGGAGGGGGTGCGTGGTGGTGGGTGGGTGTGGGGTGGCTGGCCGCCGGTGTGTGGTGGATGTCGGGCCGATGGGCGGGTGCGGGTACGGGGTGGCTGGGCGCCGGTGCGTAGTGGGTGTCGGCCCGGTGGACGAGTGCGGGTACATGGTGGCCGGGCGCGCAGTTCCCCGCGCCCCTTCAGGGGGTTGCGGTCGGCCGGGGGAAGAACTTGCCCGTGGTTCTGGGGCCCTTCAGGGGGTTGTGATCAGTGGGGGGTGGTGGTCGCGCACAATGGGGGGATGACATCGGGTTCTTCCTGTCCGTGTGGGCTGTCCGGGGCCTATGCGGTGTGCTGTGGGCGGTATCACCGGGGGCCGGGGGCCGCGCCGACCGCTGAGGCGTTGATGCGGTCGCGGTACGCGGCCTTCGTGCGCGGGGACGCGGGGTATCTGCTGCGGACCTGGCATCCGCGGACCCGGCCCGCGCGGCTCGACCTCGATCCCGGGATGCGGTGGACCGGTCTTGAGGTGCTGGACACGACCGGGGGTTCGGCCTTCCACAGCGCCGGGACCGTGACGTTCCGGGCGTCCTACCGGGGTGGTGCGCTGCACGAGCGCAGCCGGTTCGAGCGGGTGGACGGGGCGTGGGTGTACGTCGACGGGGAGATCGTCGGCTGAGCGGGTGCGGCGCCGGTCAGGGCGCGAGGATGTCCAGTTCCTGGAGTGCGCCCATGGTGATCTCGCGGGTCAACTGCTCGGCGCGGGCCGCATCGCCGCCGCGTACCGCCTCGGCCACCTGGACGTGCAGGGTGACCGCGGCCGGGTCCGGGTCCTCGAACATGACCTCGTGATGGGTGCGGCCGGTGAGGACCTCGGCGACGACGTCGCCGAGCCGGGCGAACATCTCGTTGCCGGAGGCGGTCAGGACGACCCGGTGGAAGGCGACGTCGTGGAGCAGGTAGGTATCCAGCCGGTGGCCGCGTGAGTTGGCCACCATGCCGAGCGCGCACTCGGTGAGTTCGGCGCACTGCTCCGGTGTGGCGTACCGGGCGGCGAGCCCCGCCGCGACCGGTTCGATCGCCGAGCGCAGCACGGTCAGCGAGCGCAACTGGTGCGGGCGGTCGGCGCCTTCCAGCCGCCAGCGGATGACCTGCGGGTCGTAGACGTTCCACTCGGACCTCGGCAGCACCGTGACGCCGACCCGGCGGCGGGATTCCACCAGGTGCATGGATTCCAGGACGCGTACCGCCTCGCGCATCACCGAGCGGGAGACCTCGAAGTGCTGGGCCAGTTCGTCGGTGCGCAGCACGCTGCCCGGGGGGTACTGCCCCGCGGTGATCGCGGGACCGAGGGTGTCCAGTACATGGCCGTGCAACCCCCGGCCCGGTGTGCTCATGCACTCAGCGTACAGAGTGGATCACGGAGCAAAAAGTCAGACTTATTGCGCACTGACCCTTGAATTCGTCTTACCTAATGGGGTTCAGTGTGGCTGACGTCAGTTGTCGACGTCGCTTGTCGAGGAAGACAGCGAGGCTGTGATGCGCACCCCCCGCGTCGTCGTGGTGATGGGCGTCGCCGGCACGGGCAAGACCACGATCGGTCCCCTGCTTGCTGCCCGGCTCGGCGTTCCGTATGCCGAGGGCGACGAATTCCATCCGTCCGCCAGCATCGCCAAGATGTCGGCCGGTGTCCCGCTCGACGACACCGACCGGTGGCCGTGGCTCGACGCCATCGGCCGCTGGGCCCACGGGCGGGCCGGACTCGGCGGGGTGGTGAGCAGCTCGGCGCTGAAACGGTCGTACCGCGACCGGCTCAGGGCCGCGGCCCCCGGAATCGTGTTCGTGCACCTGACGGGCGACCGCGCGCTCGTCGAGGAGCGCATGTCCCGCCGTCAGGGCCACTTCATGCCGACCGCGCTGCTCGACTCCCAGTTCGCGACGCTCCAGCCGCTGGAGCCGGACGAGACGGGTGTCGTCGTGAACGTCTCCGGCAGCCCGCAGGAGATCACCGAACGGGCCGTCGAGGCGCTGGCCACGCTTCCCGACAGCACGCGGTAGCGCTCCCCAGGAGCGCTACCGCCGCTCAGCAAGGTCCTTCCTGTCCCCCGTCCCCGTCCACCTGGAAGGGAACCCCCCGTGACCAGACTCAGCGTCGAGATGCTGGCAGCGGACACCGTCCAGCCCATCACCTCGGCCGGACACGCCCAGCTCGGCATAGCCGTCCTGGCGGGCATCGCCGTCATCGTCCTGCTCATCACCCAGTTCAAGCTCCACGCCTTCCTGGCGCTGACCATCGGCTCGCTCGTGCTGGGCGCGTGCGCCGGGGCACCGCTCGACAAGGCGATAACCAGCTTCACCACCGGCCTCGGCAGCACGGTCGCCGGCGTCGGTGTGCTGATCGCCCTCGGTTCGATCCTCGGCAAGCTGCTCGCCGACTCCGGCGGCGCCGACCAGATCGTCGACACCATCCTGGCCCGCGCGGGCGGCCGGACGATGCCGTGGGCGATGGTGCTGATCGCCTCGGTGATCGGTCTGCCGCTGTTCTTCGAGGTCGGCATCGTGCTGCTGATCCCAGTGGTCCTGATGGTCGCCAGGCGCGGCAACCACTCGCTGATGCGCATCGGCATCCCGGCGCTCGCGGGCCTGTCCGCGATGCACGGGCTGGTGCCGCCGCACCCCGGCCCGCTGGTCGCGATCGACGCGGTCAAGGCCGACCTGGGCGTCACGCTGGCGCTCGGCGTGCTGGTCGCGATCCCCACTGTGATCATCGCCGGGCCGCTGTTCTCGAAGTTCGCCGCGCGCTGGGTGGACGTACCGGCTCCCGAGCGGATGATCCCGCAGCGTCCCGCCACGGAGTCCGAGAAGCGGCCCGGCTTCGGTGCGACGCTCGCCACGATCCTGCTGCCGGTGGTCCTGATGCTGGCCAAGGCGCTGGTGGACATCGTGGTCGACGACCCGGAGCACATGGTGCAACGCGTCTTCGACGTGGTGGGCTCGCCGCTGATCGCCCTGCTGCTGGCCGTGCTCGTCGGCATCTTCACGCTGGGCCGTCCGGCCGGGTTCTCCAAGGACCGGATCGCGCAGGCCGTCGAGACGAGCCTGATGCCGATCGCCGGCATCCTGCTGATCGTCGGCGCGGGCGGGGGCTTCAAGCAGACGCTCGTCGACTCCGGTGTGGGCCAGATGATCCTGGACGTGTCCAAGGACTGGTCGATCCCGGCGCTGCTGCTGGGCTGGCTGATCGCGGTGGCGATCCGGCTGGCGACCGGTTCGGCGACCGTGGCGACCGTCTCCGCGGCCGGTCTGGTCGCCCCGCTGGCCGCCGACATGTCGACCACGCACGCGGCCCTGCTGGTCCTCGCCATCGGCGCCGGCTCACTCTTCCTGAGCCATGTGAACGACGCCGGGTTCTGGCTGGTGAAGGAGTACTTCGGACTGGGTGTCGGCCAGACGTTCAAGACCTGGTCGGTGATGGAGTGCATCATCTCGGTGGTGGCCGGCGCCCTGGTCCTCCTGCTGTCCCTCGTGATCTAGGAGCGGTACGGCCATGACGGCTCACCCCCTCTTCGACGTCAGCGGCCGTACGGCCCTGGTCACCGGCTCCAGCCGGGGCATCGGACACGCGCTGGCCCGCGGCCTGGCCGAGGCCGGCTGCACGGTCGTGCTCAACGGACGCGACGGAGCCCGGCTGGCCGAGGCCGCCGCAGCCCTGCCCGCGGACCGGGTGCACACGGCGGTGTTCGACGTGACCGACGGGCCGGCCGTGGCCCGGGGCGTCGCGGACATCGAGGAGCGGGTGGGCCCGCTCGACATCCTGGTCAACAACGCGGGCATGCAACTGCGCGCTCCGCTCCTGGAGTTCACCGACGAGGACTGGCACCGGATCCTGCAGACCAATCTGACCAGCGCGTTCCTGGTCGGCCGGGAGGCCGCCCGGCGGATGACGGCACGCGGCCACGGCAAGATCGTCAACATCTGCTCGCTGCAGAGCGAGGTGGTGCGCCCCGGCATCGCGCCGTACGCGGCGGCCAAGGGCGCGGTGAAGATGCTCACCAAAGGCATGTGCGCGGACTGGGGGCCGTACGGCGTCCAGGTGAACGGGCTCGGGCCCGGCTATGTCGAGACCGAGCTGACCCGGCCGCTCGTCGAGGACGAGGAGTTCACCGCCTGGGTGCGCCGCCGTACCCCGGCCGGGCGCTGGGGCCGGACCGCGGACCTGGTGGGCGGGGTGCTGTTCCTCGCCTCTCCGGCCGCGGACTTCGTCAACGGGCAGGTGCTCTATGTGGACGGCGGCATGACCAGCGTGCTGTGAAGGAGGCCGGGGAATGTTCGGTTGTGTGCTCCATGGGCGCGGTGACCTGCGCGTCGAGGAGCTGCCGGTGCCGCTGCCCGGTCCCGGGCAGGCGCTGGTCGCCGTCCGCTACGGCGGGGTGTGCGGGTCCGATCTGCACTACTGGCAGCACGGCGGCGTCGGTGACTTCCGGCTGCGGGAGCCGCTGGTGCCGGGGCACGAGGTGGTGGGCACGGTGACCGGGTACGGGGCGGGCGCCTCGGGGCCGGCCCCGGGCACGGCCGTCGCCGTGCACCCGGCGACCCCGTGCGGGGCGTGCCCGGAGTGCGCGGCCGGGCGGCGCACGGTGTGCCGGGACGTCCGTTACCTGGGCAGCGCGGCCCGATTCCCGCACGTCCAGGGTGCTTTCGCGGGCCGGGTGGCCGTACCGGCCCGGCAGTTGCGGGCCCTGCCCACCGGTCTGGAACCGCGCCGGGCGGCGCTCGCCGAGCCGCTGTCGGTCGCCTTGCACGCGGTGCGGCGGGCCGGAGCGGTGACCGGGCGGCATGTGCTGGTGACGGGTGCCGGACCGATCGGGTGCCTGGTGGTCGCGGCGGCGCGGGCGGCGGGCGCGGCCCGGGTGACCGCGACCGACCTGCTGACCGAGGCGCTGCGGTACGCCGCCGCGGCGGGCGCGGACTCGGTCGTACGGGCCGGCGATCCGGGCGGGACCGGGTGGCCGGACGAGGTCGACGTGGCCGTCGAGGCTTCGGGGACGGCCGCCGGGCTCGACACCTGTCTGCGGCTGGTGCGGCGTGCCGGGACCGTGGTGCAGCTGGGCATGCTGCCGCCCGGGCCGAGCCCGTTCGCGGGGAACCTGGTGGTGAGCCGGGAGATCGAGTTGCTGGGGTCGTTCCGGTTCGACGCCGAGTTCGATGCGGCGCTCGACCTGCTGGCGGCCGAGCCCGCGCTCGACGGCCTGATCAGCGCGGTGGTTCCGGTGGCCGAGGCGGAGCGGGCCTTCGCCCTGGCGGCGGATCGCGCTCGCTCGTGCAAGGTGCTGCTGGACTTCGACGGCTGACGGGACACGGGAACACCTGGTGGGACACGAGAACAGCTCGCGGGACACGGGAACAGCCGGTGGCAGACGAGAACAGCTCACGGGACACGGGAAAAAGGACGGGTCAGCGCCGCCACAACGGATGTTCCCGCTCCGCCCAGTCCCGGCGCACGGTGCCCGTGCGCAGACCGCGGCGGGCCTCCGGGTCGGCCAGCGCCATGCCGATGTGCCCGGCGAGGACGACGCCCATGGTGAGGGCGAGCCAGTCGTGCACGAAGGTCGCCGAGGTGCGCCACATCAGCGGGGCGAGGTGGGTGAACCACATCATGAGACCCGTGCCGAGCATCACCAGCGTGGCACCGGCGATCCAGGCGGCGTAGATCTTCTGGCCGGCGTTGAACTTCCCCGCCGGACGCGCGGCGGGCCGCCGGTCGCGGCGCAGCGCGGCGCGCAGCCAGATCCCGTCGTGCGGGCCGAAGCGGTTGAGGAAGCGCAGGTCGGCGCGGAACGCCCGGGAGGCCAGACCCAGCAGGACGGGCACCGGCAGCGCCAGGCCCGCGCACTCGTGGACGCGGACGACGAGGGCGCGACGGCCGACGAGCACGGCGAGTTGGGGGAGGTAGAGGCAGGCCGCGGTCAGTACGCACAGGCCCATCAGTGCGGCGGTCGCGCGGTGCACCCAGCGCTCGGCCGCGGTGAAGCGCCGTAGCCGGGTGCCGGCGGTGGCGGTGCCGGCGGCGGTCTCAGCTCGTGGGCTCATCGGTCCGTCCGTTCGAGCGGCCGACCCAGGCGTCGACGTCGTATCCGAGCTGTTCCCAGTAGCCGGGCCGGACCCGGTCGGTGACCGTGATGCCGGAGAGCCACTTCGCCGACTTGTAGAAGTACATGGGAGCGACGTAGAGGCGGACCGGGCCGCCGTGGTCGTGGCCGATGTCCTTGTCCTGCATGCGCAGCGCGATCAGTACGTCGGATCGGCGGGCCTGGTCCAGGGTCAGGCTCTCGGTGTACGTGCCGTCGAAGCAGGTGAAGCGGATCGCGCGGGCCGTGCCGCCCACACCCGCCGCGTCCAGCAGCCGGGACAGCCGGACCCCCTCGAACGGGGTGCGGAGGACGCGCCAGCCGGTGACGCACTGGACGTCCCTGACCATGCGCGTCTGGGGCAGGGCGCGCAGGTCGGCGAGGGTGTAGCTGCGGGGGCGGTCGACGAGTCCGCCGATCGTGAGCCGGTAGTCGGCGGGGCCCTGGTCGGGTACGGAGGCGGCGACCGAGTAGTAGCGGAAGCCGCCGCCGTTGGGCAGCAGGCCCGTCAGCCCGGTGGGGTCCTTGCCGGAGGCGGCGCCGAGGAGTGCCTCCGTACCGCGCTGGAGGGCGGGCGCGGCGGCCACACCGAGGGCGCCGAGGGCGAGGGTGCCGAGCAGGATCCGGCGGCCGACCGGGCGGCCGGCCGCCGCGGGCGCGTTCTCGGTCCGCGCTTCCCGGGTCCGTGCATCCCGGGCTCGCGGATCCCGGGTCCGTGCATCCCCGGCATCCCCGCCGGACGTGTCTGCGCCGGACGCGCCCCCGGCAGGCGGGTCCTCGCCCGGCATCCCCTCAGGTGATTCGAAGTTCACGTGGTTCATTCGAGCACCGCCGACGCGACGGGACCAGGGGACCGGGCGACAAGTCAGCGTTCCGTAATGACTTCTCACTTCCACTTCTCACTTGCGCGGCGTCGGGAACGGCTGCGCACGCACGCCGCGCGTCCGGAACAACCGCTCACCTGCGCCGCGGCCGGAACGGCCCCTCACGCACGCCGCATCCCGGGCGGCTGCTCACACGCGCCGGACGCGGCCGTATGCGTACGGCTCCGGGAGCGCCCCGTCGGAGGCGGCCCGGGCGGCGCCGAGCGCACACGCGCGGGCGGCGCGGAAGGCGGTGCACGGATCGCGGTCCGGGTAGCACCACGGCCTCGGCGTGAGGTGCCGGCCGATCCGCCCGAACAGCGCGGCGGCTTCCGCGACGCGGCCGGCGCAGGACACGGCGTGGGCGAGGAAGTTCAGGTCGACGTGGCGGCGCGGGTGCTCGTCCTGCTCCCACTCCAGCCACCAGTCGAAGGCGGCCCGAAGCACCTTCCCGGGCCGCGGTCCCGACCAGTGCCCGGAGGCGGCGGGGTCGGCGGGCAGCAGGCCCGCGGCGGCCAGCACCCGGTAGCGCTCGGCGTGCGCGACGACGGGCAGGATGGCGAGCGGGGAATCGGCGGGAGCGCGGGCGGCGCTCCGGCAGGCGAAGGCGTACGCCTCGTGGCCCGGGTCGGCGTGCTCGGGTCGGTGCTCGGCGAGGCGGGCCGTCATCAGATGGTGGGCCTGGTGGTGCTCGGGGTGCCGGTGGCACACCTCGGCGAAGGCGTCCGCCGTCTCCTGGTCGGTGCCCAGGTGGCGGGCCAGTTGGAGCAGGCCGAGCCAGGGGGTCGGGTCGGCGGGCGCGAGGACGGCCGCCGCGCGGCAGGCGGCGCGGGCCCGGGCGGGCTCCGCCTTGCCGCGCAGCGTGCGCCGCACCAGGGACAGCGCGAGCAGCACGGCGGCGTCGGCGGACGCCGGCTCGGCGGCCAGCCAGTCGCGGGCCCAGGCGGAGGTGTAGGACTCCCGGGCGAGCACGCAGATCCGGTGGCCGCGGCGGTCCCAGTCGTCACCGGTGCGCTGGAGCAGCGCCCGGACGGTCTGCCGTCGGCCCTGGGCCAACGCGGTGCGCGCGGCTGTCAGGCCGGTGTCGTCGAAGGCGTCGTCGAAGACCCCCAAGGGGCGCTCGCGGCGCGGGTGGAGCACAGACGAGGGTAAGGGCACCGCGAAACTTCCTGGTTGTCGAACGCCATCGACTGATCACTCACAGCAAATCCCCACCCCGTGGTTTACGTCAAGTTCACAGTTACCGGTTTGGTGATCAACTACCCCTTGCATACCGGGAGTTGACCTTCACGGGGCGGCCCGTCGACGGTCCGGACCCGGCGCGCGACAAGCCCGTTCCTGTGGTATGCGCCGTGGCGCTGCCCTTCCGGGCAGCGGACCATGGCGGTAAGGTCGCGCCCTTGTGGCCGACCGGGCGTCGTGGCTGATTCGACTGACTGGTTCTGGGCACTCCCGAGGGCACGGACGGCTCCGGGGCGCTACAGTCGGCCACTACGCAGCCCGTGACCCGGCCGGATGATCGAGGTACGCAGCGTGTCGGTTCTGGTTCTGATCCTCGCCGTGAGCGCGGCCTGTTGCGTGGGCTTCGGGTTCGTACTCCAGCAGAACGCCGCCAAGGACGCACCCCTCAGCGACTTCCTCTCGCCACGGATCCTGCTCGACCTGATGAGGGTGCCCCGCTGGCTCGGCGGCATCGCCCTGATGATGGCCGGAATGATCCTGGGCGCGGTCGCTCTGGGTGACGGTGAGATCTCCCTGGTCGAGCCGCTGCTCGCCACGAACCTGCTGTTCGCCCTCGCGCTCTCCCGGCACCAGACGAAGCAGCCGCTGGGCCGCCAGGGCTGGGCGGGTCTCGCCCTGCTCGCCGGCGGGGTGACCGCGTTCATCGTGGCGGGCCAGCCGCACAGCGGGCACGCGGTCACCGATCCGGTCCGCCACTGGCTGATCATCGGCGCGATGGTGGGCCTGGCCCTGCTGCTGACGACGTACGCCAAGCGCTCCCGGCTGAGCAAGGCCCCGGTGCTGCTGGCCCTCGCCGCGGGCGTCCTGTACGGGGTGCAGGACGCGCTGACCCGGATCAGCGGGCAGCGGTTCGCCGCGGGCGGCCTGACCGAGGTGTTCACCGGCTGGCAGCCCTACGGCGTGCTGGTGCTGGGCGTCACCGGGCTGATCCTGGTGCAGAGCGCGTTCGAGACCGCGCCGCTGCGCATGTCGCTGCCCGCGCTCACGGCCGCCCAGCCGCTGGCCGGGATCCTGTGCGGGGTGGGCTTCCTCGGCGACCGGCTGCGCACCGACACCGGGGCGCTGGCGTGGGAGGCGGCCGGGCTGGCCGCCGTGGTCGTGGGCATCGTGCTGCTCGGGCTGCATCCCGCGATGCCGCGCGGTACGGCGCAGCCTGAGCCACGGCACGACCTCCAGCCGCACTGAGCCCCCGGGCCCGGACCTCCGGCCCGGCCCCCTCGGCCGCGTGGGCGGCCCGGAGAGGTGCCCTGCTTGGATGGGGCCATGAGCGCTGCTGACGAAATCCTCGACATCGTCGACGAGCACGACCGGGTCATCGGGCAGTCCCCGCGGGGCGAGGCGTATGCGCGCGGGCTGCGCCACCGCTGCACCTTCATCCTGGCCCGCGACGCGGCCGGCCGGATCTTCGTGCACCGCCGCACGGCGACCAAGCTGGCCTTCCCCTCCCACTACGACATGTTCGTCGGCGGAGTGGTCGGCGCGGGCGAGTCCTACGACGACGCGGCCCTGCGTGAGGCGGAGGAGGAGCTGGGGGTGTCGGGACTGCCCCGCCCGTCGCACCTGTTCACCTTCCTTTACGACGACGACGCAGGTCACAGCTGGTGGTCCGCGGTGTACGAGGTCCGCTGCGACCTTCCGGTCCGGCCCCAGCAGGAGGAGATCGCCTGGTACGACTTCCTGACCGAGGACGAGGTGGAGCGGCGGCTCGGGGAGCGGGAGTGGGAATGGACGCCGGACGGCCTCGCGGCGTACCGGCGCCTGCGGGAGCACCGGGGCGAGGGATGACCGCGAACGACCCGCACAGCCCGAACGGTCCGAACGGTCCGAACGGAGCGCACGGTCCGGACCGTGCGGAGGGTTCGCACGGTTCGGAGAAGCAGGGCGGCCCGCCCGGTAGGGTCCTCCGCGTGAGCGAATCCCTACGTAATGTCCGGTTCTGGTTCGCCCCGGAACGGATCCGGGACGAAGGCGCCACGCCCGACTACCGGTTCTCGCTGGCGAACGAGCGCACCTTCCTGGCCTGGGTGCGCACCGCGCTCGCGCTGATCGGCGGGGGTTTCGCGGTGGACCAGTTCCTGCCGCACCTGCGCTGGGCCTGGCGAGTGGGCCTTGCGCTCGCCCTGCTCGCGGCCGGGGTGCTGTGCGCGGTGCGCGCGGTCAACCACTGGGTGCGCTGCGAGCGGGCCATGCGGCGGGGCGAGGACCTGCCCGCGTCCCGGTTCCCGACGCTGCTGAGCCTCGTGGTCGCGGTGGTGGCGTTCGCCATGGTGGTCGTCGTGTTCCTGGGGCGGGGCGGATGACCGCGGACCGGGATCCGGGGCTGCAGCCCGAGCGGACCCGGCTGGCCTGGGTGCGCACGACGCTGTCCTACACCGTGGCCACCGTGCTCGCCGCGCGTACCGCCCTGCGCGGCGGCGCGTCGCCCGCCGGGATCGCCGTGTGCGTGCTGTGCTTCGGGTTCTGGCTGGGGTTCGTGTGGGTCGCCCACCGGCGCGTCCAAGTGCTCGCCACGGCCGACCGGCCCGCGGCGCTCACCTCCCGGCACGCCGCGGCGGCGGTGCTGTGCGCGGCGGCGACCGCGGCGTGCGCGGTGGCGATAGTCCTCTGAAATCAGCGGTATAGCCTCCGGCGGCCTCGTGCGGGTTCCTCCGGCGTGGCCGCGGTCTTCGGGCGTGGTGCACGCTCCCGGTAGGGCGAGGTACACACTCCCGGTACGGCGAGGCACGCGGACGCCACGCACATCCAGAATGTCCGGATATACCCCTTATGCATGGCAGCCTGTCCGTCGTCAGCACCCCGCACCCCCGAAGGTGAGCACCATGACCGCCCTCCATCAGGAACACGCCGCCCACGACTCACACCGCCACGGCCCCGGCTGCGGGCACACCCAGGTACCGCACGGCGACCACGTCGACTACGCGCACGACGGCCATCTGCACCGCGAGCACGCCGGGCACTGGGACGAGTGCGAGCCCGCCGGGCACACCGCCCACGAGGGCCACGACCACGAGCACGGCGCCGACTGCGGGCACGCGCGCGTGCAGCACGGCGACCACGTCGACTACCTGCACGACGGCCACCGGCACGCCGCGCACGCCGGGCACTGGGACGACCACTGACCCTTACCCGGCCCCGTCCGACGGCCCCCGGCGCGGCGCGCGGGGGGCCGTCCGCCCCTCGTGGCCCAGGTCACGTTCGCCCCGCGCACTGGACGGCATACCGACCGGTCGGCATCATGAGTCGCATCCTGTTCGCCTGTCCGTAGGAGCGACGCATGAGTCCCGACCACCCGCCCGGACTCGATCTCGACCGGCTGCGCGGCCTGCTCGACCGCGAGCGCCCCGGACTGGTCGACGGCCCGCTGACCGGCCGGCTGATCGAAGGGGGAAGGTCGAATCTCACCTACGCCGTCACGGACGGCACGGGAACCTGGGTGGTACGGCGCCCGCCGCTCGGTCACGTCCTGGCCACCGCGCACGACATGACGCGCGAGCACCGCGTGATCGACGCGCTGCACCCCACGCGCGTGCCGGTGCCCCGCGCGCTGCTGCTGTGCACGGACCCCGAGGTTCTCGGCGCACCCTTCTACGTCATGGAGTTCGTCGAGGGCACCCCGTACCGCACCGCAGGGCAGCTGGCCCCGCTGGGCCCGGAGCGCACCCGCGGCACGGTGCTCTCCCTGGTCGACACCCTCGTCGACCTGCACACCGTGGAACCCGCCGCGGTCGGCCTCGCGGACTTCGGCCGCCCCGAGGGCTTCCTGGACCGGCAGTTGCGCCGCTGGGGCAAGCAACTGGACGCCTCCCGCACCCGGGACCTGGCCGGCATCGACGAACTGCACGCCGCCCTCGGGCGCTCGCTGCCCGCCTCCCCCGCGGCCACCGTCGTGCACGGCGACTACCGGCTCGACAACGTCCTGATCGGCGCCGACGACCGGATCACGGCCGTCCTCGACTGGGAGATGTCCACCCTCGGCGACCCGCTGACCGACCTGGGCCTGCTGGTGATGTACAGCCTGCCACTGGGCATGCCCGACTCCCCCGTCAGCACCACCGCCGAGGCCGCCGGGCACCCCGCGCCGGCCGAGCTGATCGAGCGGTACGCCGCCCGCTCGGGACGCGACGTGTCGGCCGTCTCCTGGTACACGGCGTTCGCCTGGTTCAAGCTCGCCGTGATCCTGGAGGGCATCCACTGCCGGTACACGCTGGGCCGGACGGTCGGCCCCGGCTTCGACCGCATCGGGGACCTCGTCCCCGTCTTCATCGACCACGGGCTGACCACCCTTCAGGAAGGCTGACGGCCAATGGACTTCGCGTACGACGAGCGCACCGAGGAACTGCGGGCCCGGCTGCTGGCCTTCATGGACGACCACGTCCGTCCGGCCGAGCCGGTGGCCCGGGAGCAGCGGGCGGCGCTGGCCTCCCCCTGGGACACCCCGGCCGTGGTCGGGGAGCTGAAGGCCGAGGCGCGCAGGCAGGGGCTGTGGAACCTGTTCCTGCCGGACTCCGGGTACGGGGCCGGGCTGACCAATCTGCAGTACGCCCCGCTGGCCGAGATCACCGGCCGCTCCCCGCAGCTCGCGCCCACCGCGCTGAACTGCGCGGCCCCGGACACCGGCAACATGGAGGTGCTGGCGCAGTTCGGGGACGAGCGGCAGAAAAAGCAGTGGCTGGAACCGCTGCTGGCCGGCGAGATCCGCTCGGCCTTCGCGATGACCGAGCCGGAGGTGGCCTCGTCCGACGCCGCCAACATCACCACACTCATCGAGCGGGACGGCGACGACTATGTCATCAGCGGCCGCAAGTGGTACATCTCCGGAGCGATGAACCCGGACTGCCGGATCTTCATCGTGATGGGCAAGAGCGACCCCGACGGGGCCGACCCGCGCCGCCGGCAGTCCATGGTCCTCGTCCCCCGGGAGACGCCGGGGGTCACGGTGCGGCGGGCGCTGCAGGTCTTCGGGTACGAGGACCACGCCCACGGCGGGCACGCCGAGGTGGTCTTCGACCACGCGCGCGTGCCGGTGTCGAACCTGATCGGCGAGGAGGGCGGCGGTTTCGCCATCGCCCAGGCCCGGCTCGGACCCGGCCGCATCCACCACTGCATGCGGCTGATCGGGATGGCGGAGCGGGCGATCGAGCTGATGTGCCGGCGGGCCGTGTCCCGTACGGCCTTCGGCAAGGCGCTGGCCCAGCAGGGCGTGGTGCACACCTGGATCGCGGACGCCCGGGTGACGGTGGAGCAGTTGCGGCTGCTGGTGCTGAAGACGGCGTGGCTGATGGACACCGTCGGCAACAAGGGCGCGCACACGGAGATCCAGGCCATCAAGATCGCGACGCCCCGGGCGGTCGTCGGCATCATCGACCGGGCCATCCAGTTGCACGGAGCCGGCGGCTTCAGCCAGGACTTCCCGCTGGCCGAGCTGTACGCCGCCGCGCGCACGCTGATGATCGCGGACGGCCCGGACGAGGTGCACCAGCGGTCGCTGGCACGCCGGGAACTGAAGAAGTACCTTCCGTAGCCGCGCGCCGCGGGTCCGCAACCGGTTCGGGCGGGGCCGGACCCGTGGTCGTTCCCGCCGTACGCGCGGCGGGTGCCGCGTCGTACGGCGGCACCCGCGCCGCTTCGTCCGCGGCTTCGGCGCCGCGTCGGCTCACGGACGCAGCGCCCGCAGCAGCAGGTCGGCGAGGTGGTCGGCGAGTTGCTGGGAGGTGAGCGGGCCGTCGGGCCGGTACCACGTCGACAGGTGGTGGACCGAGCCGAAGTGGTAGTCCACCACCAGGTCGGCCGGGGTCGCCGTGGCGAAGACGCCGGTCCGCTGCCCCTCCTCCACGAGTGCGCGGAAGCGTTCGTGGTAGCGCCGCCGCTCGGCCCGTACCTGCTTGTTCTTCTCGGGGCTGAGGTGGTGCATGGACCGGAAGAAGATCATCGCGTCGTCGAGGTTCTCGATCGTGGTGACGACCACGTCGGCCGCCGCCGCCCGCAGCCGTTCCTCGACCGGTGCGTCGGCGTCCGCGAAGGCGTCGAGCCGCTCCTGCTGCACGCGCAGCACCCGGGCGTAGACCTCGTGCAGCAGGTCGTCCTTGGAGCCGAAGTAGTGGTAGAGGGCGCCCTTGGTGACGCCTGCCGCCTCGACGATCTCCTGTACGGAGGTGCGGTCGTAACCCTGCTCGGCGAACAGCCGAGTGGCGGCGGCCAGGAGCCGCCGCGGGACGGGAGTCCCGTCGCCGTCCGTCGTCCTGGGCACTGCCGTCACCTGCCTTTCCGTGGTGCTTCACTGACCGTCGCGCGCCCGGGAACGCAGGTCCCGGCGGAGGATCTTCCCGCTCGCCGTCTTGGGCAGGTCGGGCAGGATCTCCACGTGGCGCGGGTACTTGTACACCGCCAGTCTCTCCTTGCAGTACGCCGCCAGTTCGGCCGGGTCGGCCGTGGCGCCCGGGCGGAGGCTGATGTATGCCTTGACGCTCTCACCCCGGTAGTCGTCGGGCACCCCGACGACGGCCGCCTCGCGCACCGCCGGGTGGGTGTAGAGCACGTCCTCGACCTCGCGCGGCCACACCTTGAAGCCGGAGGCGTTGATCATGTCCTTCTTGCGGTCGACGACGTACAGCCAGCCCTGCCGGTCCATGAACCCGATGTCGCCGGTGCGCAGTTCGCCGTCGGGGAAGGTCTCGCCGGTGGCCTCGGGCAGCCGCCAGTAGCCGGGCACCACCTGCGGGCCGCGTACGGCGATCTCGCCCGGACGGCCGAAGGGGACCTCCGCGCCCTCGTCGTCGACGATCCGGATGACGGTGTCGGCGCCGGGCACGCCGACGGCCAGCGTCCCGGACCCGGGGTCGACCGGTGCCTCCAGGTCGGGCGGTACGACGGCGCAGGGCGCGGTGCACTCGGTCAGTCCGTAGCCGTTGCGGATGTAGGGGCCGAAGTCCGCGCGGAACTTCTCGACCAGGGCGGGCGGCAGCGGTGCGCCGCCGGAGGAGACGTGCACCAGGGAGGCGAAGTGGTCCGGGGCGGCGTCGGGGTGGGCGGCGAGCGCCATGAAGGCGGTGGCCGGGCCGACCGTGTAGTGCGGGCGGTGCTCGGCGAACGCCTCCAGGACGACGCCCGGCTCGAAGCGGTACGTCAGCACCAGCGTGCCCGCGCTGTTCAGGCAGGCGCCGAACTGGCAGACCATGCCGGTGATGTGGAACAGCGGGGCGAGGGCGTGGTAGACCGGCGCCGCTGGCAGGTCGAGGCCGGTCCGCTGGCGCTCCGCGTTGTACATGATGTTGCCGTGCGTGTTGGTGGCGCCCTTGGGGATGCCGCTGGTCCCCGAGGTGTAGCTGATCAGCGCGACGTCACCGGGGCCCGGGGCACGGCCGGCCGGGGCGGCGGCGGCGCGGCGGGCCACGGCCACGAGGTCGTCGGTGTCCGCGGGCTCGGGCAGCGGCTCGAAGTCCAGCACCCGCGCGTCGTGCCGGGTCTGGAAGTCCAGCTCGCCGGTGGTGAGCACGATCCGTACGGGCGTGTCGGCGGCCGTGGTCCGCAGGTATCCCGCCCAGGCCCGCTCGGCGCAGATCAGCGCGGTCGCCCCGGAGTCCCGCAGGAGGCGGGCGACCTCCACCGACTTGTACATGGGGTTGACGGGGACGACGATCGCGCCCGCCTTCCAGGCGCCGAGCACGGCGAGCACGAAGTGCGGGGAGTTCTGGAGCTGGACGGCCACCCGGTCGCCGGGCTCAAGGCCGCGCTCGGCGAGGTGGGCGGCGACGGAGTCACTCAGCTCGTCGGTCTCGCGGTAGCTGATGCGGGCGTCGAAGTAGCGGAGGAAGGTGCGGTCCGGGGCCTCGGCGACCACCCGGCGCAGGGCGTGCACGAGTGAGTCCTCCGGGTCGACCGGGGCGCGCTGGGCGGCGCCGAGGAGGGCCAGCCAGGGCCGGTCGGCGTAGCCGGAGCCGGTCATCGGTTCTCCTCCCAGGTCCGCTGGAGGTGGTTCATGCCGGCCAGCCAGCGGTCCGGTTCCGTGGCCCGGTGCCGGTAGAACCCGGCGACCTCCGGGTGCGGCAGGATCAGGAAGCGGTCCTCCTCGATGCCCTTGAACAGCGCGTCCGCGACGTCCTGCGGTTCGATCGCGGTCGGCCCGAGCACCAGGTCGCCCGCGCTGCCGGCGGCGGCCAGCATGTCGGTGCGGACGCCCTGCGGGCAGATCGCGTGGACCTTGAGCCCGCGGTGCCGGTAGGTCAGCGACAGCCACTCGGCGAAGGCGTAAGCGCCGTGCTTGGTGACGCTGTAGGGGGCGGCGCCGATCATGGTGAGCAGTCCGGCCGCGGAGACGGTGGAGACGAAGCGGCCGGCGCCGCGTGCCAGCCAGTCGGGCAGCAGCACCTGGGCCGCGCGGACGTGCGCCATGACGTTGACGTCCCAGGCCCGGGCCCAGACGTCTTCGGGGGCCGTCTCCGAGGAGGCCGAGCCGAACCCCGCGTTGGCGCAGTAGACGTCGACCCTCCCGCCGAGCGCGTCGCGGGCGGCGGTGACGGTGGTGGCCGCGTCGCCCGGGACGGCGATGCCGCCGATCTCGTCCGCGACCGCTTCGGCACGCTCCGCGTCCAGATCGTTGACGACGACCCGGGCCCCCTCGGCGGCGAAGCGGCGAGCGAGTGCCGCGCCGATCCCGGCGCCCGCTCCGGTGACCACGACTGACGCGTCCTGCACGGCTCCCACCATCGGCCTCCTTCGACACGAACCGGCTTCCGGGGTGCCACACTAACCGGTCGGTATGTTTGCGGGAAGGGTCGACCGCGACACCTGGAGG
Organism: Streptomyces sp. NPDC006012; assembly: GCF_042871185.1. NCBI lineage: Bacteria > Bacillati > Actinomycetota > Actinomycetes > Kitasatosporales > Streptomycetaceae > Streptomyces > Streptomyces sp. NPDC006012. Next base: position 96,823 of record NZ_JBIAIE010000005.1, on the reverse strand, counting down.
GGCGCAGGGCCGCGTCCGGGGAAGGTTCCGCCGGCGGCCCGGACGGGTCGTGCGGGCCGCCCGCCCGCATCTGTCGGACCACACCAGGACGCGCATATCGTGCCCATGCCCATGTCGCCCACGTCCCCTCGCTCACGGAGGTCGCCCATGCACCTGTCCAGACGGAGTCTCCTCGCGGCGGCGACCACGGCGGCGGCCGGACCCGTCACCCCCGCCGCGACCGCCCCGGCCGCCACGAACACCCCGGCCGCCGCCGAACCGCACGGGCGGCTGCGCACCGGTTTCGAACGCCTCGCCGACGACGGCTACGCCCTCCTCGCCGGCCGGCGTGTCGGCATCGTCACCAACCCGACGGGCATCACCCGGGACGCCCGGCACATCGTCGACGTCATGCACGCCGACCCCCGCGTGTCGCTCACCGCCGTCTTCGGACCCGAGCACGGCTTCCGCGGCACCGCGCAGGCCGGCGGCTCCGAGGGCCGCCATGACGACCCGGCGACCGGCCTGCCGGTCTACGACACCTACCAGACGAGCGGCCGGCCGCTCGCCGACGTCTTCGCCGCCTCGGGCGTGGACACGGTCGTCTTCGACATCCAGGACGTGGGCGCCCGCTTCTACACGTACATCTGGACCCTGTACGACTGCATGGAGGCGGCGGCGCTCGCGGGCAAGCGGTTCGTGGTGCTCGACCGGCCGAATCCGGTGACCGGGCGGTCCGCCCAGGGGCCGGTGCTGCACCGGGAGTTCGCCACGTTCGTCGGCCGGCAGCCGATCGCCCAGGCGCACGGGATGACGGTCGCGGAGCTGGCGCGGTTGTTCGACGCGGAGTTCCTGGATTCCCGGGTGCCGCTGGAGACGGTCCTGATGACCGGCTGGCGGCGCACGGACTTCTACGACGCGGCCGGTCTGCCCTGGGTGCCGCCGAGCCCGAACATGCCGACGCCCGACACGGCGCTGGTGTACTCCGGGACCTGCCTCTTCGAGGGGACGAACCTGTCGGAGGGACGCGGCACCACCCGGCCCTTCGAACTGCTCGGCGCGGAGGGCATCGACGGACGGTGGGCCGCCGCGGCCGACGCGCTGGAGCTGCCGGGGGTGCGGTTCCGCGAGGCGTACTTCGCGCCCACCTTCTCGAAGTTCCAGGGCACGACCGTCGGGGGTGTGCAGATCCACGTCCACGACCGGGCCGCGTACGACCCGGTACGGACCGGGATCGCGCTGCTGGTGACCGCCAAGCAGGTCTGGAGCGGCTTCGCCTGGCGCTCCGACAACTGGATCGACAAGCTCACCGGGTCCACCGTGGTCCGCACGATGATCGACGCGGGCGCGGGTCCGGACGAGGTCGCCCGCGCCTGGCAGGACGACCTGGCGGCGTTCCGCACGGTGCGCGGAAAGTATCTCCACTACCGGTGAGCCGGGCGGCCGGTGCGCACGGCGTCGTGCGCACCGGACCGTCCGCGTCCGGCAGGACCGGCGGCGGGCCGCGCGAGGCGGCCCGCCGCCGTCACCGTCACCGTCGGGTCGCCGTCACCGCCGGGTCACCGGTGCGAGGTGAACTCCACCACCTGCTGGTAGGTCGGACGGTTCTGCCAGCTGATGGTGCCGTGCTTGATGCCGCCCAGGGTGCGCTGGTTGATCGAGTCGGCGCACCACTGGTCGCCCGCCGAGCACAGGTCGTCGCCCGGGTAGACCTGGGCCGCGGTCAGGCCGGCCGCCTGCTTGAGCGTGCTGATCAGGGCGTCCCGGCAGGCGCTGAGGCTGCCGCCGCCGCAGTACTTCTGGGCGAGCGGCCCCTGCACGGGCTCACCGAGCACCGCGCGGATGTCCTTGTCGACATAGCTCCACCAGCCGTACTGGAAGGCGCTGCCCGCGTGCGATCCGGTCGGGCCGTGCCCGGCCGACGGTGCCTCGTCCACCGCGAGGTTGTTCGTGAACGCGGTGTACAGGTCGCTGCCCAGAGCGGGTTCGAACTCGGCCTTCACCAACAGCGGCCACCAGGCGTCCAGGGTCCGGACGGCGTCGGCGTTCGCGTACTTCTTCGAACCCGCGGACGTCTCGGTGCGCTTGGCGCCCGCCGTCAGCCACGCCTGGAGGTTGTTCACCGCCGCCGCGGCCGTGGAGTCCGTGACCGGCGAGCTGTTGATCACCTTCAGCAGGTCCGGCAGCACGTCCTCGGCGCGCAGATCGGCGAGCGCCGCGTCCGCCATCGCCTTCACCAGGGACGCACGGGTGACCCCGCCGGCCTGGACCAGCTTCTTCACCCGGTCGTCGAGGAGGTTGCCGCGGTGCACCGAGCCCTCGCCCCAGGGCGCGGCCGCGTAGTCCTTGGCCTGCTTGTTGTTCCAGGAGATGTAGTAGTCCTGGTCGACGGAGTTGGGGTGCTGGGCGGGCGGGGTGTAGTCGGCGGTGTTGCCCGCCGGGTTCCAGCCCCGCCACTCGTACGCGGGCTGCGCCCACACCGGGAACTCGCCGTCCACGCCGCTCGCCCGCACCGGGTTGCTGCCGCTGTTGTAGTACGCGGTGTGCTGGGAGTCGGCGTAGAACCAGTTGAAGGTGTAGTTGATGTGCTGCGCCGCGGTCTGGAAGTCCGCCGGGCCCTTGACGTAGTCCGGGTCGTTCAGCATCTGGAAGCCGATGATCGAGTCGACTTCGTGCCGGTAGGAGGAGCGCAGGCTGGTGTAGGCGACCTTCTTGCCGCCGACGGTCGCCCGGTACTCCACGGGCCCGTACTTCGTGCGCCAGACCCGCATCGTGTACGACCCGGCCGCGGTGCCGTCGGCGACGGTCGGTTTCCAGGAGTTCTTCTGCTCGATCTTCTCCATCGCGGTGCAGGTGCCGCGGTACAGGTAGTGGTAGTCGTCCTGGCAGAGTTCGACCGCGTAGCTGTCGATGATGTCCTGGCCCGAGGTCGTGGCGCTCCACGCGTAGTCCTGGCCGCGGCCCAGTTCGACGTACATGCTCAGACCCGCGAAGGAGGCGCCGCGGGCGCTGATGCCGGGGCCCTGGATCTCCTGGAGCATGAGCAACTGGGGCGCGAAGTAGCCGGTCTGCGGTCCGAAGACGGCCACCGGGTTTCCGCTCGCCGTGTGCTTGCCGCTCACCACCAGCGCGTTGGACATGCCGCGCCGGGCGGAGCCGAGCACGGTGTCGGCGGCCTTGGCGGAGGTGCCTTGGGCGCTCGCCGAGGCGGCGCTGCCGGTACGGTCGTAGACCAGCGGTTCCTGGACGACCGAGCCGGCGTCGGGCAGGGCCCGGCCCTTCGCGTCGGCGGGCTTGCCAGCGTACGGGAAGCTCTCGCCGTTGTGCACGGTGAGGACGGCCTCGGGGTCATTGCGCTCCCGGAAGGACTCCCAGACCCGGGTGCCCTCCTCGACGCCGTACTTGGACTGGGCCGCCATCAGCGAGAGCGCGTTGTTGACCTCGCCGCCGCCGCCCGCGCCGAACAGCGAGCCGATGACGGAGGCGAGCGCCACCATGTCGGTGACCTTGAAGTGGTCGATGGTGCCGGCGTTGGTGATCGCGTCCTTGTGGCCGGTCAGCACGTACTCGCCGGGGAAGTAGCGGCCGCTGTCGGAGGCGTCGATGTAGGCGTTGATACCCGCGATGTAGGCGTTGACATCGTCGAGGGCCTGCCGGCCCCGGTCGCCGTTCTGGGCGACGGCGCTGTCGATCTGGGCCTGGAGGTCCGCCTCCGTGTAGGAGGCGTTGCGATAGAACTGCTGCTCAAGGCCCTGGTTGGCGGCGGCGCCGCCCGCGAAGGAGGTCAACTGGCCGCGGCCGACGTGCCGGAAGAGGTCCATCAGCCACAGCCGGTCCTGGGCGGCCGCGTAGCCGGCTCCGAACTCGGTGCCGTAGCGGGTGGTGCCGGTGATGTGCGGTACGCCGGTCTTCTTGTCCCGGACGATCGTCACGTCGGTGCGGCCGGCCGGCTTCTCGCTGGAGGCGACCTGGTCGGCGGCGACCCCGAACGACGCGTCGTTGAAGAAGGTGTTGATCTTCGCGTCGGTGAGCCCCGAGTAGCCCGTGGCCAGGTTGGCGTAGGGGCCGAGCTGGTCCTCGGCGTGGTCGGGTTGGGTACCGAATGCCTGGTTGAGAAGGATTTGAGCGAGGGTCGCGTTGCCGTTCTGGCCGGGCGGCAGGATGTCGGAACACCGTCCGCCGCAGTGGTCGTCGGCAGCCGCCGCCCGGGTCACCGCCGGCTCCGCCGCCGCCACCTGCTGGGTGAGCGGGGAGAGCAGACCTGCGATCAGAGCACATACGGATGCCGTCTTCAGGAACCCGGCGCGTCTGCCGGGAGTTCTCAGTTTGTCGAACAACACGTTGTGTGGGGTGCGCCGTGCCATGGCAGCTCCTCCCGACGGGGGTTGGCCGGACGTTACCGCCGGTATCCCCGAGAGTGAAGATGAACATGCGTCACTTTTCGGAGTCGCCGCAGCCGTTGTCCGCCGTCAACCGGGGGCGCCTTATGGCGGGCATCGGAAATCGGATGGAGCCGAATCGCGCATCGATACGTCTATTCGGCGACGTCGCGCGAGTTTCGACCACGACGCCGAAACGACCGAAATACAGGTGCAGGTGTGACGGAGGTGCAGAGCGATGGCTGGTTTTCGGAGTCTGGCGAGACAGGTGCGCGACCCGAGGTGCGACCTGGCGCTGAGGCGCTATTCGCTACGCAAGTGCCTTGAGCGTTTCGCCCCTTATGGGCACAGAGCGACCTGGGACCATCTGTGCTCCCGGGCCGGATTCGACCCGGAGGACCGATCACCCGATCCGGCGCGCCTGGTGGCCGCGCTGGAGGAACTGGAAGAGGCGCGCGCGGTCTGGCTGGGCTACGAGGGGGAGTTCGCCCAGCGCCGCAGGAGGGAGAAGCAGGACGGGCTGCGCCGGCCGGGCAGCGTGGACGACTGGCACCGGCTGACCTGGGGCGGATTCGGGGTCGCCTGGTGCGACGACCCGCGGGTCCACCCCCTTGAACCACTGGCCGAAGTGCTGCGGCGGCTGATCGCCGCACTGAACCGCGCACCGGGATCGACCTGCCCGGTGTGCGCCGGAGAACGTCTCGTCTGGAAATACGACCTCGACCACGAACCCTCATCGGGCCCGGTCTGCACGGAGTGCGGGATTCTCGTGCCGCGGCCGGTGCTCACGCCCGAGGCGCTGGCGTACGCGCGGCGCGGGCGGCTGCTCATGTCGGCGTGACCGACCGGGGGGTGCGCCGGGGATGCCGCACCCCCTGCCCTGGCCCGACCCGTACCACCCTTGCCCCGTCCGCCATTTCACTCCCAGCACATTCCATGCATTCCACCCCAAATCACCAAACACCTTCATTTGACACTATTTGTCTCTCCAGATCCCGTTCCCGGCGTGCTTTTTCGGCCAGTTCGTCGCCGGACCGCACGGTGTCGGCGTGACCGTGCCGGGACTCCGCCGGTGCCGACCGGCATCATCGAGGCATGGTGCAGGTGTGTCTCAACGGGCGCCGCGGGAGCGCCGACGGTGCCGGTGTGCCGCTGTCCCCGGAGGCGATCGCGCGCTCCGCGGCCGAGGCGGTCGCGGCCGGAGCGACCGACGTCCATGTCCACCCCCGGACTCCGTGCGGCCGGGAGAGCCTGTCGCCGCGCGTGCTCGCACCGGTCCTCGACGCGCTGCGGGCGCGGGTGCCGGGGCCGGTGCCGGTCGGGGTGGGCACCGGCGCATGGGCCGAACCCGGTCCGGCGGCCCGGCGGAACCGGGTGCGCACCTGGTCGGTGCTGCCGGACCACGCCTCCGTCAACTGGCACGAGGAGGGCGCGGAGGAGATCGCCGGACTGCTGATCGACCGGGGTGTCGGCGTCGAGGCGGGCATCCGGTCGGGGACGGACGGTGCGGCCCGGTTCGCGGCCTCGCCCCTAGCGTCGAAGGTGCTGCGGGTGCTGGCGGAGGTGACCGACCCGGACCCGGACACCGCCCAGGAGTCCGCGCGTACGTTCCTCGCCGACCTGGGTTCCGCGCACGGCCGGCCCGTGCTGCTGCACGGCGAGGATCTGGGCGCCTGGCCGGTGCTGCGGCTGGCCGGACGGCTGGGACTGGCCACGCGCATCGGACTGGAGGACACCCTGCTGCTGCCGGACGGACAACCGGCCCGCTCCAACGCCGAGTTGGTCACGGCCGGCCTCGCCGAGTACCGCAGCGGCCGGACCGAGGGCGGGTGACTCACCCCCGCTCGAACGCGGAAAGCCCCACACCCCGCTCGGACGCGGGGAAGCCACAGGCCCGCCGCCCGGACGCGGGAAGCCACAGGCTCGCCGCCCGGGAGCGAGGAGTCACACACCCGCCGCTCGGGAGCGGGCGGTGTTGGTCACGGCGACGTGGCCAGCGCAAGAGGCCAGGTGGCGCCCCCGACCGCGAAGCACTCAGTGTTCGGGTTCCGCCATCAGACGGGAGCCGGAACCGCGGGCGCCGAAGGCGTCGTCCGGGTTCGACAGGACACAGCCCTCCAGGGAGAGGCAGCCGCAGCCGATGCAGTCGGTGAGGTGGTCGCGGAGCCGGTTCAGCTGCCGGATCCGCTCGTCCAGTTCGGAGCGCCATGCTTCCGAGAGCCGGGCCCAGTCCTCGCGGGTGGGGGTGCGCTCCTCGGGGAGTTCGGCGAGGGCCTGGCGGATCGTGGCCAGCGGGATGCCGACCCGCTGGGCGGCCCGGACGAAGGCGACGCGACGCAGCGTGTCACGGGTGTAGCGGCGCTGGTTGCCCGAGGTCCGGCGGCTGCTGATGAGCCCTTTGGACTCGTAGAAGTGCAGGGCCGAGACGGCGGCGCCGCTGCGCGCGGACAGCTGGCCGACGGTCAGCTCGTGGATCCTCTCCGAGATCTGGGGCACCCCACAGAGCCTACCCACCGCTCCGGCCGGGCGGTCCGTTGACATCGCCCGCCGACCCGACCATGCTAAGCAGTTGCTTAGAGGTGAGCGATGTCGACAGGAGAGGCCGGGACGAGGAACATGGCAGAACCGAGGATCTTCACCTCCCCCGACGAGCTGAAGGCGGCCGTGGGCGAGCAGCTGGGACCCACCGGCTGGCTGGAGGTCGACCAGAAGCGGATCGACCTGTTCGCCGAGGCCACCGGCGATCATCAGTGGATCCACGTCGACCCGGAGAAGGCCGCCGCGGGGCCGTTCGGCAGCACCATCGCGCACGGGTATCTGACCCTGTCGCTGCTGCCCCTCTTCGGCCCGCAACTGCTCCGGGTGGACGGCGCGACGATGGGCGTCAACTACGGCACCAACAAGGTGCGGTTCCCCGCGCCCGTCCCGGTCGGGTCCCGGCTGCGCGCCACCGCGCGGATCACCGGTGCCGAGGACGTCACCGGCGGCGTCCAGCTGACCGTCGCCTTCACCGTGGAGCGGGAGGGCGGCGACAAGCCCGTCTGCGTGGCGGAGTCGGTCTCCCGCTACTACCTCTGAGGCCGGCGCGAGGTTCGGCGCCGCCGCGCGCCGTCCGGCGGACCGGGGGCTACTCGGCCCCGACCATCCGCAGCACGAGGTCGGCGTAGAGCGCGCCGACCTCCTCGGGGGTGCGGGGGCCGTTCACGTTGAACCAGCGGGCCACGTCGATGCACAGGGACAGCACCGCGAGGGTCGTGCCCTGCACGTCGAGGACGTCGAACTCGCCGGAGGCCACGCCGTCCTGGACGATCCCGCGCACCTCGGCGTCGACCTGGCGGCGCAGCGCGAGGATCTCGCTGCGGGCGTCCGGGCCGAGCGCGTCCAGTTCGTACTGCACGACCCGTGCGGTGGTACGCCGGCCCGCGTGCCAGCGGACGAAGGAACTCACCGCGTCGGCGAGCCGCTCCGTGGCGCTGCCGGGGCCGCGCGCGGCCGTGCGCAGAATGTCCAGCGCCTTGTCGTGACCGATGCGGCTGATCCGGTGGAGGAGTTCTTCCTTGGTCTTGTAGTGGATGTAGAGCGCGGCCGGGCTCATGCCGGCGCGGCCCGCGATGTCACGGGTCGTCGTCGCGTGGTAGCCCCGTTCGGCGAAAGCCTCCACGGCGGCGACGAGCAGCCGCCGGGCCGCGTCCGGGCTGACCTCGCCCCACGGCTCGACCTCGCCGCCGGCCGTTTCCTCCGCCGCACTCATCGCTTCTTCGCCCCTCTCGGTGACAGGAGCTCCACCATACCGCCCGGAGATGAGCGAGCGCTTAGCATGCCCGCTCAGAGCTTCTCGAAGGGGTCGTGCTCGGCGAGCAGCTTCTCCAGCCGGGCCTGGTCGACCCGGTTGACGATCCGCCCGGCCTCCTGACGGTCCCGGATCACCTTCGCCAGGGTGAAGGCGGAGGTCACCAGGTACAGGACCGCGATCCCCAGGAAGGCACGCACCCAGACGTCGGTGTGCAGGTTGTAGATGCCGGCGGAGGTCGCCGCCAGGGCCACGGCGAAGGAGGCCACGGCCTGACCGTAGAACGCGGTCGTGCTCTGCTGATCGCGCGGTGTGTCACTCATGGGGACCAGCTTCGGCACGCCCGGCACGCGGCGCATCCGTCCGGATACGCAGACGGCACAGTGACGGCATACTCAGACGGCTGCTCAGGCAGCGGCGCCCGCGGCCCACCGGTACCCCGCACTTGCCGGTACCGGGCTCATTGACCTCCAGGCCGTCGGCATCCGGGCCGGTCGGCGCCCAGAGGCGCTCAGAACGCCGAAACCCCCGTCAGTGCCCGGCCGATGAGGAGTTTCTGGATCTGGCTGGTGCCCTCGTAGAGGGTCATCACCCGGGCGTCGCGCAGCAGTTTGCCCGCCGGGAACTCGTCGATGTAGCCGTAGCCGCCGAAGACCTGCAAGGCGTTGCCGGCGGCACGGACGGCCGCCTCGGAAGCGAAGAGTTTGGCCTTGGAGGACTCCACGGCGAACGGCAGACCGCGGTCGACCAGGTCGGCCACCCGCCAGGTCAGCAGCCGGGCCGCGTCCACGTCGACGGAGATGTCGGTGATCAGCTCCTGGACCAGTTGGTGGCGGGCGATGGGCACGCCGAACTGCTCGCGCTCGCCGGCGTAGCCGACGGCCGCGTCCAGCGCGGCCTGGGCTATGCCGACGCAGCCCGCCGCCACCGACATCCGTCCCTTGGCGAGCGCCGACATCGCGACCGCGAAGCCCTTGCCCTGTGGCCCCAGCATCGCCGAGGCCGGGACACGGACGTCCGCGAGGACCAGTTCGGCCGTCGCCTGGCCGCGCAGGCCGAGCTTTCCGTGGATGGCGCGGCGGGTCAGGCCCGGCGTGTCGGTGGGCACCAGGAAGGCGGAGACGCCTTTGTGGCCGGGTGCGTCCGTGGAGCGGGCGAAGAGCAGGACGACATCGGCCCAGGTGCCGTTCGTGATGAAGGTCTTGGTGCCGTTGACGACGTAGTGGTCGCCGTCGCGCACCGCCCGGGTGGTCAGGTTGCCCGCGTCGGATCCGGTGCCCGGTTCGGTCAGGCCGAAGCAGCCGAGGTACCCGCCGGAGGTCAGCCCCGGCAGCCAGCGGCGCTTCTGCTCCTCGCTCCCCCAGGCCGCCACCGACTTCGCGACGAGTCCGAGGGAGACGGACACGATGCCGCGGACCGAGGAGTCGCCGCGTCCCAGCTCCTCCGTGACCAGGCAGTACGCCAGGTGGTCACCGCCCGAGCCGCCGTACTCCTCGTCGACGGTGAGCCCGAGGAAGCCGAGCTCGCCGAGCTTCTTCACGATGCCCCGGTCCACCTCCTCGGCCCGGTCCCAGGCGGCGGCGTGCGGGGTGATCTCGCGCTCCACGAAGTCCCGCGCGAGCTGCCGGACGGCGGTCTGCTCCTCGCTGAGTCCCAGGTTCACCACGAGATCACCCCTGCCGAAGACGGATTCCTGAACGCCACGGCCCTGTCCCGGACGCCACGTCCACGGCAGCGCAGCGGGCCGTCTTTTAAATTACCACTGCTAGTTTTCTGTCGCAGCCCTACTATGTGCGCCATGGCCCGACCGCGCAAGCCCCTCCTCAGCACCGAACGGATCGTCCGGAAGGCACGGGAACTCGTGGACGCGGAGGGCCTCGCGGCCGTCTCGACCCGCCGGCTCGCCGCCGAACTGGGCGTGAGCGGACCCTCGCTCTACAACCACTTCCGCACCAAGGACGAGATCCTGGAGGCGGTCGCCGACTCGGTCAGCGGCCAGGTCGACCTGTCGATGTTCGAGGACGGCCGGGACTGGCGGGCCGCGCTGCACGACTGGGCCGCCTCCTACCGGGCCGCCCTGCGCGAGCATCCCAACCTCGTCCCGGTCTTCGCACGCGGTCCCGGCCGCCGGCCCGCGGCGCTGCGCCTCGCCGACGCCGTCTACGGCGCGATGGTCGACGCCGGCTGGCCGCCCGCGCAGGCCACCTCCATCGGCGCGCTCATGCGGTACTACGTCATGGGCTCGGCGCTCGGCTCGTTCGCCGGGGGATTCGTGGACGACGCGAGCGCCTACGACCCCGCCGACTACCCGCACCTCGGACAGGCCCACCGCCTCGCCGAGCAGCAGGAGAAGATCGACGAGCGGGCCTTCGAGACGGGTCTGACGGCGCTGCTGGACGGACTGGCGCAGCAGTACGAGCGGGTCGCGCGGCCGGTGCGGTGACGGCCTGCCCGGTGCCGTGACGGCCTGCCCGGTGCGGGTCCTGCGGAACCGGTGCGGGCGGCTGCGGTCCCGGTGCGGGGACCGCGGAGCCGATGCGGTCGGCCCCGGACCCAGCGCGGGCCGCTGCGGGGACGGTTCGGCGGCGGCCGAATCATCCATGGGCAATCCTGGGGACATGACCGTCGAAGACCCTCGTGCCGCGGGGCTCGCGGCGCTCGCCGGGCTGCTCGCCGACGAGACCAGGGCAGCCTGTCTGCTGGCGCTGCTGGACGGACGGGCCTGGACCAACGGCGAACTCGCCCGGCACGCCGGGGTCGCCGCGTCCACGCTCAGCGAACACCTGGGCAAGCTGGTCGCGGGCGGGCTGCTCACCGAGGAACGGCAAGGGCGGCACCGGTATGTGCGGCTCGCCGACGAGCGGGTGGCCCAGCTCGTCGAGGAGCTGACCGCCCGGGTCGACCCGGAGGCAGCGGTACGGCGACCGCGCACGCTGCGGGAGGCGGGTGCCGGATCCGCGCTGGCCCGCGGGCGCACCTGCTACGACCACCTCGCCGGGCGGCTCGGCATCGCGATCACCGACGCGCTCACCGCGCGCGGGGTGCTCGGCGTCACCAACGGGCCGACGGGCACCGCCGCGGCCGGTCTCCGGGTACCGGCCGCGGCGCCGCCACGACCGGCGCAGGCGGAGCGGACCAGTGCTTTCACGCTCACGGACGCGGGACGTGAGTGGTTCGACGGCGCCGGCATCGGGCTGCCGCGCACCGGCCGCCGGCCGCCGGCCCGTGCCTGCCTCGACTGGACCGAGCGCCGCCCCCATCTGGCGGGCGTCGCGGGCGCCGAACTGTGCCGGCACGCCCTGCGCACGGGCTGGTGCGTGCGCATCGGCTCGGGACGCGCTGTGAAGGTGACGGCCGCCGGCGCCGACGCGCTGTCCGACCTGCTGGGCATCGACCCCGGCACGCTGCGCTGAGCCGGTCCGGCTGCGCGTCGCCGGGCGGCCCCGTCAGCGCGGCACCGGCGCTCTCACAGCAGGACCAGGGCCCGGCCGCCCCTGCCCGTCAGCATGTTGTCGAAGGCCGCCGGGATGTCCGCCAGGGCGATGCGGTCCGTCACCAGCGCGGCCAGGTCCAGCCGGCCGGCACGTACGTGCTCGGCCAGGACCGGCAGGTCACGGGCGGGGTCGCTGTTGCCGTAGACGCAGCCGGTCAGGGTGCGGCCCCAGTGGAAGATCTCCAGGGCGTTGAAGGTGACCTGCTCGTCCTTGCCGCCGATGCCGACCACCGTCGTCCGGCCGCCGCGGCGGGTGGACTCCCAGGCGGCTCGGATGGTGGCCGCGCGGCCCACGCACTCGATGCCGACGTCGACCCCCTGTTTGTCGGTGAGGGCCCGGATCCGGCGCGGAGCCGTGGCGTCGGCGAGGAGGAAGTCGGTGGCGCCCGCGCCGCGCGCCAACTCCTCCTTGTGCGGGGAGGCATCGACGGCGACGATCCGCTCGGCGCCCACGATCCGTGCCGCCTGGAGTGCGGCGAGACCGACTCCGCCGGCCCCGAACACCGCGACCGTCTCCCCCGGCCGCACCCGCGCCGCGTGGTGCACGGCGCCGTAACCCGTCAGGACGGCGCAGCCGAGGAGGGCGGCCTCGGCGAGCGGAACGCCGTCGGGCACGGGCAGCACGCAGGCGGCCGGGACCACCGTCTCCTCCGCGAACGCGGCCACGTTGAGGCCGGGATACAGGTCGGTGCCGGTCACAGTGCGGGCGTAGACCTCGGCGGCACCGTTCAGGGCGTTGGCGCAGAGCCAGACCTCGCCGAGCGCGCAGGCGTGGCAGCGGCCGCAGGCCGGGGCCCAGTTGAGGACGACGGGGGTGCCGGGTGCGACCCCGGTGACCCCTTCGCCCACGGCGACGACCGTGCCCGCGCCCTCATGGCCGAGGACGGCCGGGACCGGTACCCGCATGGTCCCGTCGGACAGGGACAGGTCGGAGTGGCAGACGCCGACGGCGGCCAGGCGCACCCGGACCCGGCCGGGCCCCGGGTCCGGCAGGTCGATCTCGGTGATCTCCAGCGGGGCCCCGACGGCGGGCAGGACGGCGGCTCGTACGGCCATGGTTGCTGAACTCCCTCAGAACTGGAGCGACTTGGTCTGGAGATACTCGCTGAGCCCGTGCGCGCCCAGTTCCCGGCCCACTCCGGACTGCTTGTAGCCGCCGAAGGGGGCGAGCGGATTGAACCGGCCGCCGTTGATGTCGACCTGTCCGGTCTCCATGCGCCGCGCGAAGGCGACCGCCTGTGCCTCGTCGCCCGCCCAGACGGCGCCGGCCAGGCCGTAGACCGTGCCGTTGGCGATGCGCAGCGCGTCCTCCTCGTCGGCGTAGCGGAGGATCGTGAGGACCGGGCCGAAGATCTCCTCCTGCGCGATGCTCATCTCCGGTGTCACGTCCGCGAACACCGTGGGGCGCACGAAGTAGCCCTTCTCGCGCGGGGCGTCGGCGCCGCCGGCGACCAGCCGGGCGCCCTCGGCGGTCCCGCGCTCGATGTGACCGCGCACCCGGGCCCGCTGCTCGGCGCTGACCACCGGGCCGATGCGGTCGCCGTACTTGGCCGCCGCGGTCGTGGCCAGCGCCACGGCTTCGTCGTACTGGTCGGTGTGCACGAGCATCCGCGTCCAGGCGCTGCACGTCTGTCCCGAGTTGGCCATCACGTTGGCGACGCCGACGGCCACGGCCCGGGCGAGGTCGGCGCCGGGCAGGATGACGTTGGCGGACTTGCCGCCGAGTTCGAGGGCGACCTTCTTGACGGCGCCGCCCGCGACGGCGCCGATCCGGCGGCCCACGGCGCTGGAGCCGGTGAAGGAGACCAGGTCGACGCCCGGGTGCTCGACGAGGGCCTGGCCGGCGACCGGGCCGAGCCCGGTGACCAGGTTGAACACGCCCGCGGGCAGGCCCGCCTCGTGCACCGACTCCGCGAACAGCTGGGCGACGAGCGGGGTGTTCTCGGCCGGCTTGAGGACCACCGTGCAGCCCGCGGCCAGCGCCGGGGCGACCTTGGCGACGATCTGGTGGAGGGGGTAGTTCCAGGGGGTGATCGCGCCGACGACGCCGACGGGTTCGTGGTGCACGACCGAGTTGCCGACCCGCTCCTCGAAGACGTGGGTCGCGGCCAGTTCGGCGTACGTGCCGGCGACCGAGACCGGCAGGCCCGCGTGGACGGCGCGGGAGAACTCCAGCGGTGCGCCCAGTTCAGCGGTGACCGTCTCAGCGATCTCCTCCTTGCGGGCGGTCAGGACGTCGCGCAGGGCGGCCAGCCGGGCGGCGCGCTCGGCGGGCGCGGTCGCCGCCCACCCCGAAAGGGCGGCCCGGGCGGCGCGTACGGCGGTGTCGACGTCCGGGGCGGTGCCCGCCGGGACCCGGCCGACGACCTGTTCGTCGACGGGGTTCACCACCTCGATCACGTCCCGGCCCGCGGCGGGGCGCCAGGCACCGTCGATGTACAGGGCGTCATGTGCCTTCATGGTGCGTCCTCCTGGCGGGCCGGGTCGTCCGACCACAAACTAGCGACGTTAGTTTTCCGGCGCCAGGGGTTGCGGGGTCCCACCCGGGCCTCACCCGGGACGGGACCTGTACGACACCGGGCCGGGACCTGGACGGCACCGGCACGGACGGCGGCCGGTGGCGGAACGTGAACCGGAGCCCGTCCGCACGCCCCGGCCGTCAGTCCAGCACCCGCGCCAGATACGCGCGCAGCAGGTCCCGGGTCTCGGCGATGATCGCCTCGTCGCCCTCCGGGGACACCCGGAAGGCGAGGTGGACGAGGGTGTCGGCGGTCTCCACGGCGACCAGGAACATCCGTCGCAACTCCGCGTCGGGATCGCGGCCGAGATAGCCGGAGAGCAGGGCGGTGAGGTTCTCGGCGACGCGGTGGTTGGGCTCCGCGAGCCGGTCGCCGACCGGGATCTGGTTGCCGAAGTCCACCAGGGAGAAGCCGGGTGCGGTGCGCTTCATGGCCAGGTACTCGTCCAGCACGGCGTCCACGGCCGCCCGCCAGCCGCCCGGCCGGGCGCCCTTCAGCCGCCGGGTGACGCGCTCCGCGTAGCGTTCGAGGTTGCGCTGCGCGAGGGCGTCCACCATCTGCCGTTTGTTGCCGAAGAAGCGGTACACGGAGCCGATGGGCACGCCGGCCCGCGCCGCGACGGCCCGGGTGCTGAGGGCGTCGTAGCCCACCTCGTCGAGGAGGCCGGCGCAGGCGTCCAGGATTCTGGTCAGCCGTTCGACGCTGCGCCGCTGGACGGGGGCGCGGCGCAGCGATGTCGCATCGGGCACGGGCTTCATGATGCCTTTCAGGCGGAATCCGGTGAACCTCTCCCCACAGTACGGAGGCCGGCGGCCGGTGCGTCCCCCTCACCCGCGCCATTCCGGACGACCATCGCCCCGCCCCGCCCCCGCGCAGCGCCCGGCCCGGCCACCCCTCCCCCGGACCGCCCCCGCCCCCCGGCCGCGCCCGCCCGCCGTATCCGCCGGGTTCACTTGCCGGCGCCACTCCCCGCGGCCGGTGCGCCCGGCGAGGCAGTCGGGGCCGGTGCGGTCCCGGCTCCCGGCGAGGCGGCCGGGAGGGAACCTGAACCTGACCCGGACCCTGACCCTGACCCGGTCCCGGATCCGGTCTCCGCCCCCGACGCGGTGACGTCGGCGGTGCTCTCGACCGCCTTGCCGTGCACCGCCCACACCGTGCCGTCGTCGGCGTACAGGCGCGCGGTGACCTGGTGGGTGCCCTGCGGGACGAGCCGGGCGGCGAGGTGGTGGCGCGGGGTGCGCAGCCGGGCGACCGGTTCGCCGTCCACGAACAGGGCGGCGAGACCGCGGCCGGCCCGCGCCCGCCCCGCCGTGCCGTCCGCCGAGAAGCGGAAGCCGCGGACGGTCAGCCGTACGTCCCAGCCGTCGGCGGGGTCGGGGGTGACCTCGACTCCGACACGGGGTGCACCCGCCTCGGGCACCTCGCGGTAGCGCCGGTCCTGTTCGTCCCGCTTGTCGAGCAGCCGGCCCGCGGGCGCGGACGGTTTCGCACCGCCCCCGTCGTGCGCCGCGCCGGTCCCGCATCCCGCCGCCCCGGCCAGCAGCAGGACGCAGACGGCGAGCGCGCTGAACGTTCCCCGGGTCCACGGCATGCAGGGAGCGTAGAACACCGGTCCGGACCCCGGATCCCCCTTGGGTCGGGGGTTTTGGCCGGCGCCCTGCCATTCCTGGAGCAACTGGTCCGACGGCAGCCGCTGCGCGCCCGAAACCCTTGTGCCCGCGCAGCCATATTCCTATGGTGATCAACAGGAATGGCGAGGGCAGCGGATCCGGGTTCACGAGGGAGCGAACATGGGTGAGGACGCACGCAAGACCGCCGAGGTACTGACCTATCTCTCCGGCTTCGGCAACGAGCACACCTCGGAGGCGGTGCCCGGCGCCCTGCCGGAGGGCCGCAACTCCCCGCAGCGCGTCCCGCTCGGGCTGTACGCGGAGCAGTTGAGCGGGGCGGCGTTCACCGAGCCGCGGGCGCGCAACCGCCGCTCCTGGCTGTACCGCATCCGGCCGTCCGCCGCGCATCCGGCGTTCACCCGCGCCGACAACCGCGGGCTGCGCACGGCGCCGTTCGCGGAGACGGCGCCCGACCCGAACCGGCTGCGCTGGAACCCGCTGCCCGAGCCGCCGGCCGGGACGGACCTCCTGGCCGGGCTGTGGACCCTCGGTGGCAACGGCGACGCCACCGTGCGCAGCGGTATGGCCGTGCACCTGTACCACGCCAACGCCTCGATGGAGCGGGTCTTCAGCGACGCCGACGGAGAGCTGCTGATCGTGCCGGAGCGCGGCGGGCTGCTGCTGCGCACGGAGCTGGGGCTGCTGCGTGCGGAACCCGGTGAGGTCGCACTGATTCCGCGCGGGGTGCGCTTTCGCGCGGAGCTGCTGGACGAGACCGCCCGCGGCTACGTCTGCGAGAACTACGGTTCGCCGTTCCAGTTGCCGGACCTCGGCCCGATCGGTGCCAACGGGCTGGCCAACGCCCGGGACTTCCGGGCGCCGGTCGCCGCGTTCGAGGACGTCGAGGGGCCGGTGGAGGTGGTGAACAAGTTCTGCGGCAACCTGTGGACGGCCGTCTACGACCATTCGCCGCTCGACGTGGTCGCCTGGCACGGCAACCATGTCCCGTACGTCTACGACCTGCGCCGTTTCAATGTGATCGGGTCCATCTCGTACGACCACCCGGACCCGTCGATCTTCACGGTGCTCACGTCGCCGTCCGACACCCCCGGACTCGCCGGTGTCGACTTCGTGGTGTTCGCGCCGCGCTGGCTGGTGGGCGAGGACACCTTCCGGCCGCCGTACTTCCACCGGAACGTGATGAGCGAGTACATGGGCCTGATCGAGGGCGCGTACGACGCCAAGGCGGAGGGCTTCGTGCCGGGCGGCGGCTCGCTGCACAACATGATGTCCGCGCACGGCCCGGACCGGGCCACGTTCGACCGGGCGAGCGCCGCCGAGCTGAAGCCGCAGCGGATCGACGACGGCCTTGCGTTCATGTTCGAGACCCGCTGGCCGGTCACCCTCACCGGGCAGGCGGCCCGCGCGGACCACCTCCAGCAGGACTACGACGGCGTCTGGAGCGGCCTCGAACGGCACTTCCGCCCGTTGCGCTGAACGGTTGGGACAGGTACGGATAGCCGGTGACATCTTTCGCCCCAGACTCGATCGTCCTGAACCGCAAGCTGCCGCTCTGGTATCAGGTGTCGCAGTCCCTCCGTGCCTCGATACTCGGCCGCTCACCCCAGGACTCGCTGCGACTGCCCACCGAGGAACGGCTGGCCGAGCACTACGGGGTGAGCGTGCTGACCATGCGGCAGGCCCTGAAGGAACTGGAGGGCGAGGGGCTGATCAGCCGGCACCGGCGGCGCGGCACGTTCATCGAGCCCGGCGCCCGGCGGGGCACCCCGGTGCGGCTGCTCGGCTCGGTGGACGCGATCGTGGCCCAGCAGTCCGGGATGACGACCGAGCTGCTGGACCGCGGTCGGGCGTCCGTGCCGGGCGGACTCACCGAGTACTTCCCGGACCTGACCGAGGTGGAGACGTACCACCGGCTGCGGTTCGACGAGGGCAGCGGCGAGCCGACCAACCACGCGCGCAACTACGTCCGTCCCACGCTGGCCCGCTGCTTCGCCCCGGAGGACCTGGTCCGCTGGCCGATGACGAAGGTGCTGCGGGACGTCGCGGGCGCGGACATCAGCCGCATCACGGACACCGTCGAGGCCCGGCTCGCCGACCCGGAGACGGCACGGCTGCTCCAAGTGCCGCTGCTCAGCCCGATCCTGCACTACACCGGCGTGACGTACGACGCGGCGGACCAGGTGCTGGACGTGGCGGTCATCCACTACCGCGGGGACCGCTTCTCCTTCACGGTCACCCTCGAAGCCACCTGACCCCACCGGCTCCGGGCCCGCCCGCGCACGGAAGGTCGTACCATGCCCAGCGTGACGCACGACGACGCTCCGCTGCTCGCGGACCTCATGCCGTGGTCCGTCGCACCGCCGCGGATCGGCCGGGGGTGGCCGGCGGCCCCCGACGCGGCTTCCCTGAAGGCCCGCTGGGACGCCCTGGTGGAGGCCGCGGGTCCGGACCGGGAGGCCCTGTTCGAGCCGACTCGTTCGCGCACGCTGCACTCGGCCGTCGGTCAACTGCCCGGCCAGCCCAGCGGCACGGAACGGCTGGCGCGGGCGGCGGGTCCGTGCCCGGAACCGGTCCGCGTGCTCGCCGCGCCCTTCGACGAGCAGTGGCTGATCCCCGACCAGCGGCTGATCGACTCGGCCCGCCCGGAGCTGTGGCGGGTGGCGGACGACCACCAGGTGTTCGCCGTGGAGACGGCCGAGGAGGGACCCGGCCCGCTGCTCCTCGCGACGTCGCTGCTGCCCGTCCTGCACCCGGGCCGCATCCGGCCGCTGTACCGGCGGCCGGGCGGCCGGGAGCCCAATCTGGCGCCCGGCCTGCTGGACCACCTGGGCGCCCGGCTGGGCCTGTCCCCCACGCCGCTGGACGTGCTGGCCTGGGCGCTGGCCGCGACCCGTCCGGGCCCGGCGGTACCGCTCACGGAGGACCCCGGGCTGTGGTCGCGGGGGGTGGCGCTGGGCCGTCGCCTGCTGTGGCTGATGCGCCGCGACGGCGACCGCCCCAAGCTCCCCGGCGGCCGTCGCCCCTACGTCCGCGCCCCGCTTCCGCCCCGCCCGAGCACCGTCGGCTACGACCGGGACAAGGAGTGCCTGCGGTTGGACGAGGGCCGCATCGCGCCGGTCCCGCCCGGGGCCTGGGACTTCGAGGCGGCCGGAGTGCGGGTGCTGGAGGAGTGGTTCGCCGCGCGGACGGCGAAGGCCGCGCCCGGCACCCTGGCCGCCGTCCGCCCGGCGGCCTGGCCGCAGCCCTGGACGTCGGAACTGCTCGAACTGATCACGGTGCTGGCGCTGCTGGCGGAACTGCGCGCGGAGTGGTCCGGGTTGACGTCGGAGCTGACGGTGACCTCACCGGTCACGGCCGCGGAGCTGCGGGCGGCGGCCGTGCTGCCGCCGCCGGACTCGTCCCGCCGGCCGGCCTCCGTCCTGGACCATCACGAGGAGGGCCCGGAGGGCCAGTTCGCGCTGATCTGAGCGGGCCGGGCGAAGCCCCCGGCGGAACACCTGGACAGCCCCGCCGGACGCCGCGCCCGGTGCTCCCACCCGGTCGGCAAAGCGCTCAGGCGAGCGCCTCGAAGGCGTCGAGGACACGGTCCAGGGCGCGCTGGAAGACGGCCTCCAGGTCGATCGGCCCGGGATCCTCCGCGAACGCCGCGGCCAGGTGCGGATAGTCACCGGAGGCGATCCGGCCGCCGAGGTAGGCGATGCGGACCGCGTCCTCCTGTTCCTGGGTCCAGGGCAGCGAGCGGGTGCGCTCCGCGGTCTCCAGCTCGTTCCTGACGTAGGTCGTGACGACGCCGTTGAGCATCGCGATCAGTTCCAGCTTCGCGCCGGCGGGCGCGTCGAGCGGTTCCAGGCAGGCCAGGCAGTGTTCGAGATAGCGCAGGGCGTTGGGGCTGAAGCCGTAGACGGGTGACATCAGCCGCGGCAGCCACGGGTGCCGGTGCATCAGGGCGCGCGTCTGCCGTGCCACCTGGTTCATGTCCGCGCGCCAGTCCCCGGCGGGCCGCCACAGCTCGTGCTCGCCGCTGACCGCGTCCACCATCAGCTCGTACAGGTCCTCCTTGCGGGGGACGTAGTTGTACAGCGACATGGTGCCGCAGTCCAGTTCGGCCGCGACGTGCCGCATCGAGACCGCGTCGAGTCCGCGCGCGTCGGCGATCCGCACGGCCGCGCCCGCGATGTCCGCGCGGGTGTACGCCGGTCTGGGACCGCGGCCCGTGCGCTCGGGACGGGCCCAGATCACTTCGGGAACGGCCGCTCGGGCTGCCATTGATCATCACCTCGCGTCCCCATCCTAGTTACGTACGGCGTACGTAGTGCGCTATGGTCGACCCATGGATACTACGTACGCTGTACTTAGTGAGGGTCTGGAGAAGCGCTACGGCGCTGTGCACGCCCTGCGCGGGCTGGATCTGGCCGTCGCGCGGGGCACGGTCTGCGGGCTGCTCGGCCCCAACGGGGCGGGGAAGACGACGGCCGTACGGCTGCTCGCCACACTGCTGCGGCCGGACGCGGGTTCGGCCCGGGTCGCGGGCCACGACCTGGTACGGGAGGCCGCGGCGGTACGCCGCCGGATCGCCGTCACCGGGCAGTACGCGTCGGTCGACGGCGACCTCACCGGACGGCAGAACCTGCGGCTGTTCGCGCGCCTGCACCGGGTGCGCGGCCCGGCCGAGCGCGCCGCGGACCTGCTCGAACAGTTCGGCCTGACCGAGGCCGCCGACCGGCGGGCGGCCACCTACTCGGGCGGCATGCGGCGCCGGCTGGACCTGGCGGCGAGCCTCGTCCGCCGCCCCGACGTGATCTTCCTGGACGAGCCCACGACCGGTCTCGACCCGGCCGGCCGGAACCGGATCCAGGACGCGGTGCGCGAGCTGGCGGCCGAGGGCACCACTGTGCTGCTTACCACCCAGTACCTGGAGGAGGCCGACCGGCTGGCCGACCGGATCGCCCTGCTGGACCGGGGCCGGGTCGCGCACACCGGTTCACCCGCCGAACTCAAGGCCGTCATCGGCTCCTACGCCGAGGTCGTCGTCGCGCACACCGACGCGATGGCGCGGGCGGCCGGCGTCCTCGACCGGCTGACCGGTCACGAACCGGCGCTCGACCACGAGCGGCACACGGTGGGCGCGGTCACCACCGACGCCACCCTGACCCTGCCCCGCCTGGTGCGCGAACTCGATGCGGCGGGCGTGCCGTTGCTGGACGCCCGGTTGCGCCCGCCGACCCTCGACGACGTCTTCCTCCGGCTGACCGGCGCGACGACGGGGAGTCAGGCCGGCGAGCGCACCGGAGCCGGCGAGCGGACGGCCCCCGACGGCAACCGGCAGAAGGAGCGTGCGGCATGAGCGCGCTGCTGCACGACGGTGCCGCGATGGCGGGCCGGCAACTGCGCCGGGTCCGCAACAGTCCGGGGGTCACGGTCCTGACCCAGGTCATGCCGGTGAACATGCTGCTGTTCTTCGGCTACGTCTTCGGCAGCGCGCTCGCCATGCCCGGCCGGGAGTACCGGTCCTTCCTGCTCCCGGGGCTGCTGGTGGCGACCGCCGCGGGCGGGATCATGACGGGGATGTTCCAGGCCGCCCAGGACTGGCACCGGGGCGTGACCGACCGCTTCCTGACGATGCCGGTGAGCCGGGCCGCCGTGCCGCTCGGCCAGGCCGTGGCGGACCTGGCCGTCTCCGCACTCGGCACGGTGCCACTGCTGCTGGTCGGGCTGGCGGTCGGCTGGCGGGTCGAGGGGCCGGCGTCCGGGGTGCCGGCGGCGGTGGGCCTGTTGCTGCTGTTCCGGTTCGCCTGTACGAGCATCGGGATGCTCCTCGGCCTGCTCACCCGGAGCGAAGAGGCCGCCGGGCAACTCGGCGCCGCGACCTTCGTCCTGCCCCTGCTGTCCAACGCCTACATTCCCACCGGCAATCTGCCGGGCGTGCTGCGCACGCTCGCCGAGTGGAATCCGATCAGCGCGGTGACCACCGCCCTGCGGGACCTGTTCGGCAATGCTCCGGTCCCGTCGGGCGCCGCCTGGCCGGTCGCCCATCCGGTCGCCGGGTCACTGCTGTGGAGCCTCGTGCTGATCGCGGTGTTCCTGCCGCTCGCGGTACGCCGGTACGCGCACGGCGAGCGGTGAACGGCGCACGCCCCCGCCGGCCGCGGGGTCCGACCACCGACTGCCGGGAACGGTGGTGGGAGGCGGGGATGCCGAGCGGGCCGGGGGCGCGATCGTCGGTGCCGCCCCCGTCGCTGCCGGGCGGGTACGGGGCGCGGACGAGGGACGCACGGACACTCGGACGGCACGCCGCGGCGCCGCTGCGTGCCGTGGGGATGACGGACGACTAGATCGCAGCGGTACGCCGAGGCGGCTTGCGGTCCGGGCAGGTGCCCGTCGGTCAGTGCTTGTTGCCGCCGAACAACGAGCGGCGCAGCCGCCGCAGCGGCGCGAAGAGGGAGACACGACGCACACGCGTGTCCCGGTCACTGCGCTCCTGCCTGGAGTCACGCGCGGTCAGCTCACGCATCAGCAAGGTCGCTTCGGCCGCCTTCTGCTGCGGTATGGCGGGACCCGCCAGCACCGAGAGATGGCGGTCGAGGCGCGAACTGCTCGCGCTGCTCCCGCAGGTGATCGCAGGGACCCTCGCCCTGCTTCGCACTGTTATCTGCTCCATGTCACTCCCCACCCGTAACGAGTCCACCCGGCGCGGGCAGAGTAACCCTATCGCCCCATGTGGCCACTCGGGTATCACGCCCACAGTATTCACCTTCCCCGCAAGGAGGTTGGCGATTACTCTCCGAATCCGACCGGTTTCAGGGCGAGTTACGCAACCGGCTGACTGGTGGGCCACGCAGTGCGGTCGACCGGCCTGACAGTCACGGCGAGTGACTGCATGGAGGCGGTGAGTGCGGTTCTGCCCGGGGGCGTGTCGCCGAGGGCCGGGCCGAGGGAACGCGGCGCCACACAGAAGCACTGTCACCACAACGGTCGCATGGGCGTCCGGGCCGCGAGAACGTGGGCTATCTCACGCAGAGGGACACGCTCCGCTGCGGGCGGGTCCGACTCGGTTTCGCCCCCGGTGACGGACACGGCGACGGAGACCCCGACGGACGGGGCCTCCGCTTCGCCTTCGGACTCACCGCCGAATCCGTCCTCGTGCGCTGACGGATCAGTCGTTGTTGTTGAGCACCGGCAGGTAGCCGCCGGACTGGCCGGTCGCGGTGGGGTGGTACGAGGTACCGATGTCGAGCCAGTTCACGCTGTGCAGCCAGGAGTCGCCGGAACAGATCTCGTGGCCGGTGAAGGTGGTGCGGACGTCGCCGAAGACGAAGCCGTGGGCGGCGGCGCGCTGGGAGATGACGCTGTTCATGTAGTCGGCCGCGTCATTGATGGCGGACCGCTTGGTCTCGGAGAGACCCACGCACGTCGCGCCCAGCTTGTAGAAGCGGGGGTAGCCGATCACGACGACACGGGCGGACGGGGCCTTGGCCCGGATCGTCGAGTACGTGGTGTCGAGCTTGCCGGGCAGCGTCGAGGCGACGTAGGACCGGGCGGTGTTGATCCGGGACAGACAGGTGCTGTCGGAGTTGAGCACACAGGTCGTCATCACGTCGGCGAAGCCTGCGTCGTTGCCGCCGATGGTGATGGACACGAGGCCGGTGGAGGAGTTGAGCGAGCCCAGCTGGCCCGCGAGGACGTCGTCCGTGGTGGCGCCGGAGCAGGCGTTGAACGCGAACGACGACGGGGAGTGGGCGGCGTTGTACAGGTAGGGGTAGGCGTTGGTGCTGCGGTCGCAGTCACCGCTGGAGCTGATGTAGCTGCCCGCCCCGACCCCGGAGGAGTAGGAGTCACCGAGGGCCACGTAGCCGCCGGCCGCGGCGAGTTGGGACGCCTGCGCGGTGGCGGCCCCGGTGAGGACGGCACCTACGGCGAAGAGGGTCGAGATGAGATATGCGGTAAGTCGGGAACGTCTCATGGAACCTCCCTTTAGCAGCATCTCTGCCTCAACTTTGGTACCAGCTACGCGTGTTGACTGGAAGTGTTCATGCCAATTCTTTTCCAGTCCGGACCTGATCGACTCCGCCCGTTCACCGATCGAGTGATTCCGCGTTCACGACAGCTTTGTTGACAGCTTGTCAACAGCCTTGCCTCGTGACGCCCCGTCAAGGAGACCAGCGGGGGCCGGGAAACGGGCACAGGCGTACGGCAGGTGTGGGAGACACACGACTTCGGCACGGGAGGGAAGGGGTGACGGGGGCGCTCCGGGAAGCGGTCGCGCATCCGACACTCCGCGCCCACCACGGAAAGCGGGTGCGCACGGGGCCGCCGTGCCGGATCATGGCGGCATGTCCGCGAACCCACACGACGCTCTGCCGATCCGGCTCAACGTCGACGACTCCGACTCGCCGTCCGACGTCGTCGACGCGTTGTTCCTCGGCCGCTTCGCGACGGGCGAGCAGCCGTACTCGCACGCGGTCAACATCGAGCGGGTCCGCTCCGGTGCGACCCTGCTGCCGCGGGACGCCCGGGTGCTGCGCGTCGCCCGGGACGAGGACCGCAGCGCGACGCTCGCCGAGGGCGACGGCTGGACCCTGCTGGTCTCCCGCTGGAACCGGGGCGCCGACGTCACGGTCACGGCCACCAGCGCGGAACTGGCCGAGAAGGTCCTGGACCTGGCCACGGAGGGCGCGGCGGACGAGCCCGAACCGCAGCCGGAGAACGTGACCATGGGCTTTTGGTACGTGTCCCCGAGGCGCGGCCCGTACCGCACCACCCGCCAGATCTCGGCGGGCACCTGGGAGGAGGTGCGGCCCAACTACACGGCGCCGGTGGCGGAGGCGATGGACCACCTGATGAAGACGACCCCGGAGGACATCGCGGGCCGTCTGCTGCTGCTCCACGGCCCGCCGGGCACCGGGAAGACCTCGGCCCTGCGCACGCTGGCCCGTGCCTGGCGGGACTGGTGCCAGGTCGACTGTGTGCTGGACCCGGAGCGGCTTTTCGGCGACGTCGGCTATCTGATGGACATCGCGATCGGCGAAGAGGACGCGGCGGGCAAGGGCCGCTGGCGGCTGCTCCTGCTGGAGGACT
This sequence comes from Streptomyces sp. NPDC006012, assembly GCF_042871185.1. Taxonomy (NCBI): domain Bacteria; kingdom Bacillati; phylum Actinomycetota; class Actinomycetes; order Kitasatosporales; family Streptomycetaceae; genus Streptomyces; species Streptomyces sp. NPDC006012. Next base: position 71,957 of record NZ_JBIAIE010000005.1, on the reverse strand, counting down.
GCGACGAACTGATCCGCGGCGAGGCCAAGCACACGGCGGGCCAGGCGCTGTCGCGGCTGTTGAACCTGACCGACGGGCTGCTCGGCCAGGGCCGCAACGTCCTCGTCGGCGTCACCACCAACGAGGATCTGGAGCGGCTGCACCCCGCCGTGGTCCGTCCCGGCCGCTGCCTGGCCCGCATCGAGGTGGGCCCGCTGACCCGCCGGGAGGCGGTGACCTGGCTGGGCACGGAGGAGGGGATCGGCCACAACGGGGCCACCCTGGCCGAGCTGTACGCACTGCGCCGCGGCACGACGCCGACCTCGGTACCGGGCGCGCGCGACGGGGCGGACGCCGGCCTGTACCTGTGAGGGACCCGGGCGGACGGCAGCCGGTCCGGGGGCAGTGACCGACGGCGGACCGTGCGGGACCATGGCGGGCGGCGGGCCGTACACGCACGTGGCGGACGGCAGCCGGTACGGGGCCGTGACCGGCAGCGGCTCGCCGCCCGCCCTGGCCACGGCCACGGAGCCGCCGCCGGTGCTTTGATGGAGGTATGACCCTGTTCGTCGGGACGTCGGGATGGCAGTACCGGGACTGGCGGGGCGTTCTGTATCCGGCCGACCGGCCGGTCCGGCTGTGGCTTGAGGAGTATGCGGCGCGGTTCGCCACGGTGGAGATCAACAACGCGTTCTACCGGCTGCCGACGCGGGAGAACTTCGAGAGCTGGCGGGAGCGCGTGCCCCGCGACTTCGTGGTCGCGGTCAAGGCCAGCCGCTACCTCACGCACATCAAGCGGCTGCACGATCCGCAGGAGCCGGTGCGGCGGCTGACCGGCTGCGCGGCGGGGCTCGGCGACCGGCTCGGCCCGGTCCTGCTGCAACTCCCGCCGACCCTGCGCGCCGACCCGGACCTCCTGGACGACTGCCTCGGATGCTTCCCGCCCGGCGTCCGGGTGGCGGTCGAGCCGCGTCACGACTCCTGGTGGACGCCTCGGGTCCGCGCGGTCCTGGAGGCCAGGGGCGCCGCGCTGTGCTGGGCCGATGTCCAGGCCCACCCGGTCACCCCGCTGTGGCGCACCACCGACTGGGGCTACGTCCGCCTCCACGAGGGCCGCGCCCGTCCCTGGCCGCGCTACGGCCGGCGTTCCCTGGAGACCTGGGCCGACCGCATCGCCACCACCTGGTCCGACGCGGACGACATCCACACGTACTTCAACAACGACCCTGGCGGGGCGGCGGTTCAGGACGCGACGGCCTTCGCCGGGGTGGCGGCGAAGGCGGGCCTGACGGTCACCCGCACCCCGGACCTCGCGGCACAGCGCTGAGCGACGCGCTGCTCCACGCGCCGCTCGGCCGCGCACCGACGGGCCGCGGACTGCGCCGACCCCGCAGTTCGAACGGGCTCAGTCCGCCCCGTAGGCCGCGCGCAGCGCATCGCGTACCGCCGCCAGCGCCTCCGTCTCCGCAAGCCCGAGCCGGCGGGCCCGCTCGGCGTAGGTCTGCGCGGCGGTCGCGGCCTCGCGGGCCGCGGCCGGGCCGACGGCCGCCACGAACGTCCCGTTGCGGCCCCGCGTCTCGATCACCCCGTCCGTCTCCAGCGCCCGGTACGCCTTGGCCACCGTGTTCGCCGCAAGTCCCAGCGACTCGGCCAGCCCCCGCACGGTCGGCAGCCGGTAGCCCACCGGCAGCACCCCCGCCCGCGCCTGCTCCGAGATCTGGGCCCGCACCTGCTCGAACGGCGGTGCGCTGTCGTCGATGTGGATCTTCAAGGTCACACCGCGATTCTCCCGCACCCACCGGAAAATGGCGGGCACCAGGTCCCCTGCCCCCGTAGCCTGCGGCCCCATGACTGTGCTCGTGCGCGATCTGCGTCCCGGCACGCGTGCGGACCTCGACGGCTTCGTCCAGGTCCGGCACCGTGCCCTCCCCTACATGCTGTTCACTCCGGAGTCCGTCGCCCACGACATCTCCCACGCCCACCCGGACGCCGGGCTGCGCCGGCTCGTCGCCGAGGAGGACGGCGAGATCATCGGCACCGCGCAGGTGGGCATCGCCTACGACAGCCCGGAGCCCGGCCAGGGCTGCCTCAATGTGTACGTCGATCCGGAGCGGACCGGGCGCGGCGCGGGCGGGCTGCTGATGCGTACCGCCGAGGAGCACCTGGTGGCCCGGGGCGCGCACCGGCTGCTGACCTGGGTGCTGGACGAGCCGGGAAACCGGGCCTTCGCCGAACGGCACGGCTACCGGGCCCTGCGCTCCGCGTACTTCCTCCGGCTGGATCTGGCGCATGCGGCGCTGCCCCCGTTGCAGGACCCGCCGCCGGGCGTCGAACTGCGCACGGCCGCGGACTTCGCCGACGACCCGCGCCCGCTGTTCGCGCTGGACGCGGAGACGATGGCGGACGAACCGAGCGACCTCGACACCGAGTTCACCGACTACGCGGCATGGCTCGCCGAGACCTGGCGGCACCCCCTGTTCAGCCCCGAGCTGACCTCGGTCGTGCTGGTCGACGGGCGCCCCGCCGCGTTCAGCGCGGCCCGTACGGACGGCGGGCACCGCTACGGCACCGTGATGACGGGCACCGCGCGCGCCTTCCGCGGACGTGGTCTCGCCAAGCTCGCCAAGAACGACTCCCTGCACCGCGCCCGCGCCGCCGGGTTCACGGAAGCGCTCACCGGCAACGACGCCGGCAACGGCCCGATGATCGCGATCAACAAGTGGTTCGGCTACCGGATCTGTGCGACGGAGGTGCGCCATGCCCGCGAACTCGGCTGACGGCGGCCGCGTGCTGGACGTCGTCCTCGTCAAGAGGGGCCGCACGAAGATCCGTTACCCCGCCGAACTGCTCCAGGACGACGGGACGCGGATCGTCGTGCGTGCCCCGTTCGCGGGCGGCACCGTCCGTGACTTCGGCTTCGTCCGCTTCGAACCGGGCGACGTCTTCACCGAGTACTACTGGCGGGACCGCTGGTACGCGGTGATGGAGGTCCGCGACCCCGCGGGCACGCTCAAGGGCTGGTACTGCGACATCGCCCGGCCGGCCGTGCTGACCGGCGCGGAGCTGGTCGTGGAGGATCTCGATCTGGATCTGTGGCGCTCCGCGGACGGCACGGACGTACGGCGTCTGGACGAGGACGAGTTCGCCGAGAGCGGGTTGACACGGACGGATCCGCGGGCCGCGGCCGCCGCCGCGGCCGCACTCGACGAACTGGAGGCGCTCGCTCGCACGGAACGCTTCGCGGCGCTGCTGGCCTGATCCCTCACCGGACGGGACAGCAGCATCATCCGGATTCGCATCGTCGCGACCGCCACCCACCGATCGTCGGCACACCGTCGCGACCGCCACCTACCGATCGTCGGCACACCGCCACGTACCGAACGTCGTCGCATCATCGCGTACCGCCCGTCATCACACCGCCGCGGCAACCGCCGCGTATCGATCGTCATCACACCGTCGCAACCACCGCGTACCGCTCATCGGTCACGGGTCCGCCCCACAGGACGGGGTCGTCCGACAGCGGCTCCACGCGCATGTGGGAGGCGATCGGTTCCAGGAGGGCGGTCAGCCGGCCGGCCGGTATGCCGACCGGAGAGCTGGTCCCCCACACGCCCTCGACCAGCACGAGCCGCCCTTTTCCGGGCCGCAGCAGCCCGGCCCAGTGCCGCAGCACACGGGCGGGCTCGGGCAGCGTCCACAGCACGTGACGCACCAGGACGACGTCGAAGCGCCGCTCCCCGACCGGCGGGGCCGCCGCGTCGCCGAGCAGGAACACCACGTCGCGCCCGGCCGTCTTGGCGCGGGCCCGCTCCACCATCGCCGGGGACAGGTCGACTCCGGTGACACGGTGTCCCTGCTCGGCGGCCAGGAGCGCCAGGCTGCCGGTGCCGCAGCCGAGGTCGAGCACGTCGGCGGGGCGCCCGGGCAGCCACGACCGGAGTCCGGCAGCCCAGGCCGCGCGCACCTCGGGGGCGCGCAGGCCGTGGTCCGGCTCGTCGTCGAAGGTCGGGGCCGCGGCGTCCCAGTCGACACGCACCGCAGTCGTGCGGTCACTCTCGTTCGTCATGCCCCCAGAGTGACACCCGCCACTGACACTCCGACCGTGACAGCCGCCACTGACAAACCACCGCAGATGCGGAACTCTCGCCGAAAGGGTCTGCCTCCGCGGAATCGCGGATTCCGGTAGGCACTGGAGGAGGCAGCCATGCGCCGCACGACCGTGCAGAAGCCCCTGAAGAAGACGGACACCCGAAGGGTCCGCGAGGAAGCCGAGGAGCGCCCCGCGAGACGCCCGGAGATCCGCGAGGACATCGCCCGCACCTGGTGGCCGGACGCCTGAGCCCCCGGCCCCGGCCAGCCCAGGCCAGCCCCAGCCAGTCCGGCCCTGGTCAGCCCGGCCACGGCTCCAGTTGCTTGCGGCAGTGAATGCGGCCGCTCACGGCAGTGAATGCGGTCGGCCGTCGGGCGGGGCTCCGGGGCCCGGCCGGCGGCTTCGGCCGGCCCCGGGCCGTGCTCAGCTGAACGCCGACGCGCAGGTGGTGGGGGTGGCGTGCGCCGGGTCGAGCGCGCCCGCCACCTCGTGGAAGGCGATGCGGTCGAAGAGTGCGATCGCCAGGTGCTCGGAGAGGTCGAGCGGGCACAGGTCCTGGAGCAGGACGTTGCGGACGTCCGGGCCGCTCAGGTACTGGGTGCGCCAGGGCGTGACCACCTCGTCGTACTGGGTGGCGATGACCGTGTAGCGGACTCCGGGGGCGGTGTCGCCGCCCGCGTTGAGCTTGGTGAGGAAGTCGGATCCGACGATCTGGTCGGCGAGGCCGGGGGTGGTGGCCTTGAGCAGGTCGGCGGCGCCGGGGAAGTACGGCAGCAGGTTGGTGAGGCCGTCCAGGTCGGTGCCGTGGTTGTCGGGCGCGAGGCCGACGAGGGCGTTCACCTTGGCGGCTCCGCCGAGGAACTTGAGGTAGTAGCGGGGCATCATGCCGCCCTGCGAGTGACCGACGATGTCGGCCTTGGCGGCACCGGTCGCGGCGAGCACCTTGTCGACAAAGACGGAAAGCTGCTCTGCCGATGCGTCGAGGGGGCCGAGGCCGTAGAAGACCGGGACGCCGGGCAGTTGGCCGTAGTCGAGGGAGTAGACGCAGTATCCGCGGTCCTTCAGATACGGCGCGAGGGACAGCCAGTTGTCGATGGAGTTGCCCAGGGTGCCGTGGACCAGGACGACCGGGCGGGGGTGGGCGGCAGACGGCTTGCACGAGTAGTCGTTCCAGCCTCCCGCGCCCGCGGCCTGGACACTCGCGGTCCGGGCGCCGGCGGCCCCGGCAGTGGCGGCTTGGGCGGTGGCGGCGGGAACGGTGGCGACGGCGGTGATCAGGAGCAGCGCGGCGAGGGGCCTGAACACTCGCTTCCAGGGCAGCATCGGGGGATCTCCTTGCGGCTCAAGGGAGGTACGACGGCCTTAGCCCTGTGATCCGGATCACGAGGATGCTGTTCACCCGTCAAGTTACGGGCGAGTAGCACAGCTGTGAAGTTACGCGTCAGCAAAAACTTCCAGCGGTAACTGCCGCCACCCCCGCACCGACTGACAGGCCGTCACCGCCAGGCGGCCGCAAAGCGCCCCACCAGCACCCCGCCCCGGCCCTGCCCCCACCCGAGAATCACTCATGCGTTCGAATCCAACCCGCCGCCCCCACGGGGCGGAGTTAGAGTAATCGAACGAGCGTACGATGAACGTATCGGGCATATCGTTAAAAAGGGGCGAGTGGATGGAGGTGTGGCATGGCGAGGTTCGCCCAGCTGCACGTCGCGTCCGGTTACTCCGTCCGCTACGGCGCCTCCCCTCCCGAACAACTCGTCCGGCGCGCGGCCGAGCGCGGCCTGCCGGCGCTCGCGCTGACCGACCGGGACACGGTCACCGGTGCCGTGCGGTTCGCGCAGGCATGCGCGAGGGACGGGGTCCGGCCGGTCTTCGGCGTCGACCTCGCGGTGGAGGCCGTCGCACCCCCTCCCCCGGCACAGCGCCGCCGCACCCCGGCACGCGGCGGCGCGCACGTGATCGAGCCGCCGCTGCGGTTCGTGCTGCTCGCGCAGGACCGGACGGGCTGGGCCCGGCTGTGCCGCATCACCTCGGCCGCGCACGCCGGCGCCCTGCACGGCAGGGCGCCGGTGGTGCCGTGGAAGGCGCTGCGCGAGTACGGCGGTCCCGGTCTGACCGTGCTGCTCGGACCGCTCTCGGAGCCGGCGCGGGCGCTGTCGGCGGGACGGGAGGACGTCGCGATGAAGCTGCTGGCGCCCTGGAAGGAGGTCTTCGGAAGGGGCGTCCGGCTGGAAATCGTCGCGCAGAAACGTTTTGGCGTGGGTCCGGGCTCCCTTCGGCTGGCCGCTCGGACGCTGGCGCTGGCCGACCGCACCGGGACCACCGCCGTCCTCTCCAACGCCGTCCGCTACGCCGACCCCGACCAGCACCGCCTCGCCGACGTCCTGGACGCCGCCCGGCTGCTGCGCCCGATCGACCGGCGCCGCCTGGACAGCGGGCAGCGCTGGCTCAAGGGCGAGAGGGAGATGGCGAGCGTGGCGCGGCTGGTCGCCGAGTGCGCCGGAGCGGACGTCCGGCAGGCGCGTCGGCTGCTGACGGACACCGCCGCGACAGCGGCCGAGTGCGCCGTCGACCCGGAGGCGGACCTCGGGCTCGGCACACCCCACTTCCCGGAGCCGTCCCTGTTCGGTGCCGAGCCGGATGCGGGCGGGGCCGCGCGCCTGCTGCGCCTGCGGTGCGAAGAAGGTCTGGCCCGCCGCGGCCTCGACCGTGACCAGGCGGCGCTCGACCGGCTGGACGAAGAACTCACCGTGATCTCCCGGCTGGACTACGACTCGTACTTCCTCGCCGTGGGCCAGGTCGTGGCCGACATCCGGGCGAAGGGCATCCGGGTCGCGGCCCGCGGCTCGGGCGCCGGATCCATGGTCTGCCACGCGCTCGGCATCGCCACGGCCAATCCGCTCGACCACCGACTGCTGTTCGAACGCTTCCTGAGCGTGCGCCGCAGGTCGCTGCCCGACATCGACATCGACGTGGAATCGGCCCGGCGCCTGGAGTGCTACGACACGATCTTCGACCGGTTCGGCAAGGAACGGGTGGCGGTCACCGCCATGCCCGAGACCTACCGCGCCCGCCGCGCCCTGCGCGACACCGGCCTCGCCCTCGGCATCGCCCCTACGGAGGTCGACCGGATCGCCAAGAGCTTCCCGCACCTGCGTGCCTGCGACATCACCGGCGCCCTCGCCGAACTGCCCGAACTGCGGCAACTGGCGGCCGAAGCGGACCGGTACGGACCGCTGTGGGAACTCGCCGAAGGTCTCGACTCGCTGGTCCACGGCATGGCCATGCACCCCTGCGGTGTGGTCATCAGCGACGCCACCCTCCTGGACCGGCTGCCGGTGCAGCCCACCCCGCAGGGCGACTACCCCATGGCGATGGCCGCGAAGGAGGAGATCGAGGCGCTGGGCAACATCAAACTCGACGTCCTGGGCGTCCGGATGCAGTCCGCGATGGCCCACGCCGTCGCCGAGATCGAACGGGCCACCGGCACCCGCATCGACCTCGACGACCCGAAGCAGGTGCCGCTCGACGACGTCTTCGCCTTCAAGCTCATCCAGGAGAGCCAGACCCTCGGCCTGTTCCAGCTCGAATCGCCCGGCCAGCAGGACCTGCTGTCCCGGTTGCAGCCGCGCGATCCACAGGACGTCATCGCCGACATCAGCCTCTTCCGGCCCGGGCCGGTCGCCGGCGGCATGCCCGAGCGGTACATCGCCGCCCGCCACGGCGGCGCACCCGCGTACGCCCACCCGGACCTGGAACCGGTGCTCGCCGACACCTACGGCGTGACCATCTGGCACGAGCAGATCATCGAGACGCTGCATGTGATGACCGGCTGCGACCGGGCCCTCGCGGAACTGGCCCGGCGCGCGCTCGGCGACAAGGACCGGCTGCCGGGGATCAGGGACTGGTTCCACGGCCGGGCGGCCGCACGTGGCTACAGCGCGGCCGTACGGGACGAGGTGTGGAAGACCGTCGAGGCGTTCGGCGCCTACGGCTTCTGCCGCGCCCACGCGGTCGCGTTCGCCGTACCCGCTCTGCAGAGCGCCTGGCTCAAGGCGCACCACCCGGCGTTCCTGCTGGCCGGCCTGCTCGAACACGACCCCGGTATGTGGCCCAAGCGCGTCCTCGTCTCCGACGCCCGGCGCCGCGGGGTGCCCGTCCTGCCCGTCGACGTCAACCGGTCCGGGGTGCGGCACACCGTGGAGACGACCGACGCAGAACAGTGGGGCGTACGCCTCGCGCTGTCCGCGGTGCGCGGCATCGGCGCGCAGGAGTGCGCCCGGATCGAGGACGGGCAGCCGTACGGATCGCTGTCGGACTTCTGGCAGCGGGCCCGCCCCAGCCGGCCGACCGCCGAACGCCTCGCCGGGATCGGCGCCCTGGATCCGCTGCACGACGGCCGCCTCACCCGACGCGACCTGCTGCTCCAGATAGCGGAGTTGCACCGGGCCGCCCGGACCGGGGCCGCGGGCAGCGGCCAGTTGCCCATCGACGCGAACGCCGTGGGCGGGGCGGAGCCGAGCGGCCTGCCGGAGATGACCGGACGCGAAGCCCTGAGCGCGGAGCTGGGCACCCTCGGCATCGACGTCTCCCAGCACCTGATGGACCACCACCACCGGCTGCTGCGGGAGATCGGCGCGAGTGACGCGGCCCATCTGGCCGGGCTGCGCGCCGGTCAGCAGGTTCTCGTCGCCGGGGTACGGGCCGCCACCCAGACCCCGCCGATCGCCAGCGGCAAGCGCGTCATCTTCGTCACTCTGGAGGACGGTTCCGGCCTGGTCGACCTGGCCTTCTTCGAGGACTCCCACCCGGCCTGCGCGTACACCGTCTTCCACAGCGGTCTGCTGCTGGTGCGCGGCACGGTCCAGGTCCGGGGCACCCGCCGTACCGTCGTCGGCTCCATGGCCTGGGACCTGGACGAGATCGCCACCGCCCGCCGGGACAACGGCCCCGAGGCCGCCCTCGCCCTGCTCGGCCGGAGCCGTCCGCACCCGACCCCGGCCCAGCCGCGGCGCACCCTGGCCAACGGCACCACCGGCGCCCGCCTGCACCCGTACGCCGATCTGCAACCCGCCGGCACCCGCTCCGCGGACCTGAAGAAGTTCGGCTACACCAGCCCCGGGAGCGCGGGATGACCACCCGTCAGCGGCACATCGCCCACCTCCATCTGCACGCCGCACCGGCCGAGACCCCGTACGCCGGCGTGATCGAGCTGATGTCCGGCATCACGCCCCATGTGCAGGCCGTCCCGCCGGACGCCGTCCAACTGGATCTGACGTCGGCGCTCCGCTACTTCGACATGTCTCCCTACGCCGCCGTCCAGATGGTGATGCTCAGGCTGAAGGGCCTGTACGGCATCGACAGCAGCGCCGGACTGGCCGGCAACCGCATGCTGGCCGCCATGGCGGCCGACGCCTCCGCGCCCGGCGAGGTCACCTGGGTGCCCGCCGACCGGGCCGCCGAGTGGCTCCGCCCCCGTCCGCTCACCGCGCTGCCCGGGATCGGCCGCGCCACGGCGACCGCCCTCACCCGGTACGGGCTGCACACCATCGGCCAGCTCGCCGACCTGCCCCCGTCGACCCTGCAGCGCCTCCTCGGCACCGGGCAGGCCCGGTTGCTGGCCGAACGTGCCCGCGGTCACGACCCCCGCCCGGTCGCCCCCGCCGAACCGGTGACCCGGCTGACCGCCGATCTCGCGCTCGACCGGGACTGCCTGGACCCGGCGGGGCACCACCGGTCCGTCCTCGGGCTCGCCGACCGCATCGGCCGACGGCTGCGCGAGGAACACCAGGTCACCGGCCGTCTCACCCTCACGGTGCGGTACGCCGACCGCAGTTCGACCACCCGCACGCGTACGCTCCCGGAGCCCACCGATCATTCGCCCGCCCTCGCCGCCGCCGCGCTGGGCCTGCTGGACTCCCTGGGGCTGCAACGCGCACGGGTCCGCGGCTATGTGCTGCGCGCCGACGACCTGCGGCCGGCCGGCCGTGCCTACCGGCAGCTCTCCCTCGACCCCGGCGACACCCGGGCCCGTGCGGCCGAGGCCGCCGCGGACCGGGCCCGGCGGCGTTTCGGGGCGGCGGCCGCGGGTCCCGCGGCGCTGGCCGGCCGCGGCCGGGCGCGGGACCGCACCCCGGCGGAGCGCTGATTCCTGCGGCCGTCCCGCGCTCGAAGTACGTGACATTTCGGGCAGGATGGTCGTTCACCGGACATGAACCACCTGAAGCGGATCACCGCACTCGCCTCGGCCTGTGTGCTCCCCCTGCTCGCCGCGGCTCCCGCGCACGCCGAAGTCCACAGCCACTGCGGGAACTACGTCTGTGTCATGACCGCCCACCACGAGCGGTTCGTCCAGGACATCACCGTCAAGACCAAGGACGGGCTGCCCGGGACGCTGCGTGCCTACTGGGGCGACTTCCGTTCCCCCCGGGTCAACGCCGCCAGCCACCGCTGGGCGGTCAACCGTGACCAGCCGAACGCGAAACTCGTCTGCGCCGGGCTGGAACGCGACGGCCGCTCCATCGAGGACGGGGTCTGCACGACCATCTGAATCTCCCGGCGGCCCACCGCACGGGCCGCGCGCCCCGGGGCCGGCCGCCGTCCGGCCGGCCGCGGGGCGGCACACGCGAAAGTCCCGCCCCTCGCGCGCGGGGCGGGACTTCACCTGCGGCTCACACGAAGCGTGGCGCCACTCGGTCGATCAGCCGCTGGGCCGATCAGCCGATGTCGGTACCGGTCGCCGAGAGCGCCTCGGTGACCGGCTGGAAGAAGGTCGTACCGCCGGAGGTGCAGTTGCCACTGCCGCCGGAGGTCAGACCGATCGCACTGCTCCCGGAGAACAGCGAGCCTCCGCTGTCACCGGGCTCCGCACACACATCGGTCTGGATGAGACCGCTGACCGTGCCCTCCTGGTAGTTCACGGTGGCGTTCAGACCGGTCACCGTGCCGTCGTGCACCTGCGTGGTCGAACCGCTGCGGGACACGTCCATCCCCACGGTGGCCTCGGCCGCGCCGGTGATCTCCTGTGCGGATCCGTCGTAGAGGTCGACCTCGCTCGGGTGGTCGACGTCCGCGGTGTACTTCACCAGGCCGTAGTCATTGCCCGGGAAGCTGGACTGTGCGTTCTCGCCGATCACGGTGCCGGAGGAGTCCGACCACGTGGAGATGGCCTCGGTGCAGTGCCCGGCGGTCAGGAAGTACGGCTCTGAGCCCTTGACCACGTTGAAGCCGAGCGAGCAGCGCCCGCCCGAGCCCGTGATGGCGTCCCCGCCCGCGACGAAGGGCTTGAACTCCCCCTTCGAGCGCTGGAGTTCGGTGGTCGCACCGAGCCCGTCGACCACCTTGGCGAGCTTCGCCAGCGCGGCCTTCGGGACGGTCCGGTCGGCGGTGACGACGACCTTGTCGCTGATCGGGTCGACCGCCCACGAGGTACCGGGGATGGTGGCTTCCCGCTGCAGGGCCGAGCGGGCGCCGTCGAGTTCGGCTAGGGAGTTGGTGACGATTCTGGCCCTGGCGCCGGCCGCTTCGACGGTCCGGGCCGCGCTCTCGTCGAGCACGTTGACGACGAGGTGCTTCGCCCGGGCGTCGTAGTAGGAGCCCGCGGCGTCGCCGCCGAGGTCCTGGACGAGCGTGGAGGCGAGCTTTCCGGCCGTCGGAACCGACAGGATCCGGGGTGTGGAAGTCTCCGTCGGCTCGCTGGCATTCGCAGTCTGGAAGGTGACACCCGCGGTGACCAACGCGGCGATTCCCGCGCCCGTCACGGCGATCCGCCGCCTGGGTATGCGTCGGTGCTTCAACTCACGTCCTCCTGTGGGGGATGGCCCGGAAGGTTGTGGGGACCTCTTGGGCCGGAAGGCTGGTTGATGGGCGCCTACTATTCCGATGACTGCGGGGAGCACACAAGGTCGACTTCAGGACGCGCATGCGACGCTCTCGCACGCCCCTTTTCGTTGACCGCGTACAGTCACCGCAGGAGATTCGCGCTGCAAACACTGCGAGCGAGCGCATATGAGGCGGACAGTGACTTTCAGGACTGTCCTGAACTCGACCCTCCGGCCGCCGGGGGCAGTTGCTGCGCCTTCTCCAGGAACCGCAGCAGCTCCACCGGGAAGGGCAGCACCAGCGTGGAGTTCTTCTCGGCGGCCACCGCCACCACCGTCTGCAGCAGCCGCAGTTGGAGTGCGGCGGGTGTGTCGGCCATCTGCGAGACCGCGAACCGGTAGTCCTCGACCCGGACGACCGCGTCGGCCGGAGAGGCCACCTGGAAATAGACCACGGCGTCGACCCGTACGGTCACGTTGTCGCGGGTGATGCCCTCCTGGGCGGGCACGGGCATCGTCACGATCTGCATGTTCACCTTGCGCAGGCTGTCCACGAACGGGACGACCATGGTGAATCCCGGTCCGCGGACCTCGGGACGGAGCCGGCCCAGCCGGAACACCACCCCGCGCTCGTACTGCTTCACGACCCGCGCCGCTCCATCACGTACACCGCCGCGACGGACACGACAGCCGCCCCCGCCACCACCAGCTCCTCGACCATGCCGACCCCCACGGGTCCGAAGTGGGGGTGTCCGGGAGAGCGCCCCCGTCCCTCGAAGGTAACTCCGGCAGGCACTCAAGGGGCAGCCCCCGCACGCCGGTTGCGTGCGGGGGCCGGTGGTACGCGGGCCGTCACAAGGGCTACGTCAGAAGACGTGGACCCCGTAGGCGCTCAGGGCCTCGGTGACCGGCTGGAAGAAGGTCGTGCCGCCGGAGGAGCAGTTGCCGCTGCCGCCGGAGGTCAGGCCGTAGGCGATGCCGCTGTTGGAGTACAGCGGGCCGCCGGAGTCGCCGGGCTCGGCGCAGACCGTGGTCTGGATGAGGCCGGAGACGATGCCGTCGGCGCCGTAGTTGACCGTCGCGTTGAGCGCGGTGACCTGGCCGTTGTGGATGCCGGTGGTGGAGCCGCGGCGGTAGACGGTGGTGTTGACGGACGGCGTGGCCGCGCTGGTGATGTCCACGCTGCCGACGGTGCCCGACTTGGCCACCGAGCTGTTCGTGTAGCGCACGAGGCCGTAGTCGTTGCCCGGGAAGGACGAGCCGGCCGTGGTGCCGAGCGTGGTGCTGTGGCCGGAGTCCGACCACCAGGTGCCCGCGCCGCTGGTGCAGTGACCGGCGGTCAGGAAGTAGTAGTTGCCGCTGTTGTCCTGGACGTTGAAGCCCAGCGAGCAGCGCCAGCTACTCGCATAGATGGCGTCGCCGCCGGAGATCAGCTTCTTGAACGTGCCCGGGGTGTGCTTGATGGTCAGAGCACCGGCGGTGGCGCCGGCCTGCTCCTTGATCTTGGCGATCTCGGCCTGCGAGACGGTGCTGTCGACGGTGACGACAACGTTGTTGTTCTTGCTGTCCACCGCCCAGGCCGTGCCGGGGATGTCCGCCTTGAGAACGGCATCGCTCGCGCTGGTGAGCTGCGAGGCGCTGAACGTCTGGACGTCACTCGCGTTCGCGGTGGGGGCTGCGAACGCCGCCGCGGCCACGAATCCGGAGGCAAGGGCGATCAGCCGGGTCCGTCTCGCGACGCTGCGGGAAATGGTGCGCTCGTTCCTCACGTTTCGTTCCCTCCCAGGGGAAGTCGGGGGCCCGCGTGGGGTCGGGGCCCGTGAGGCGCAGTCAGGGGCACGAACGACCGGATTCCGGTCCGTCGTGCCCCTGACAAGCACTGTGGGGGAGTATTCGGCCGGACGGACAGTCGGCGCAAGGGTTCCTTTCGGCCGTCAGTTTTTGAACGGGCTTGGTGAGTTGTTGGCCCGTTCATGCCCGTACCGCCGGCTCCCGCCCGGCCGGCGAGAAGGCGCGTGCACCGGCGGGACCGAGGCCGCGCCGGATCCCGTCGGCGTTGTCGACGGGACGGCGGCACCCCGCACGGTCCGGGCCGGGTCGGAACGGCCGCCCGTCCAGGGCCGGCCCGTCAGCCTCGGCCCCGGTGCGGACGACCGCGTCACCGTCCGCCGCCCAGGTCCCGGGAATGTCCCGAAGTCGCCCCTGCGGATGGTCCTCGGTCCCCTGCCCGGCGGACACCCGCGCCACCACGGAACCGGCTCACGGCACCTCGGCGCGGACGCACGGCGCCGCATGGCACCGGCTCACAGCACCTTGGAGAGGAACGCCCGGGTCCGCTGGTGCCGCGGGGTGTCCAGCACCTCGGCGGGGCCGCCCTGTTCGACGATCCGCCCGTCGTCCATGAACACCACCGTGTCGGCGACCTCACGGGCGAATCCGATCTCGTGGGTGACGACGATCATCGTGGTGCCCTGACCGGCCAGGTCCTTGATGACGTCGAGAACCTCGCCGACCAGTTCGGGGTCGAGGGCGGAGGTCGGTTCGTCGAAGAGGAGCAGCTTCGGTTCCAGCGCGAGGGCGCGCGCGATGGCGACCCGCTGCTGCTGCCCGCCGGAGAGCCGTTTCGGATAGGTGTCGGCGCGGTCGCCGAGCCCCACTCGCTCCAGCAGGCCGCGGGCGGTGGCCTCGGCCTGTGCGCGGGGCCGCTTCAGCGCGGCCACGGGTGCCTCGACGACGTTCTCCAGCACGGTCAGGTGCGGGAAGAGGTTGAAGTTCTGGAAGACGAACCCGATCTGGGTGCGCTGCCGCAGCACCTCGCGTTCGGACAGCTCGTACAGCGTGTCGCCCGAACGCCGGTAGCCGATCAGCGCGCCGTCCACGCTGATCGTGCCGCGGTCGATCTTCTCCAGGTGGTTGATGGTGCGCAGCAGCGTCGACTTGCCCGAGCCGGACGGGCCGAGGACGACGGTGACCTCACCGGTGCGCACGGTGAGGTCGATGCCTTTGAGGACGCCGAGCTGTCCGAAGCTCTTGTGCACGGACCTGATGTCGACCATGACGCTCATCGCGTGGATCCCTTGGTGGACGGGGAGGGTGGACGGGGTGGTTCACATCCGATGCCTTGACGGATGTGGGGTGGACGGGGCGGACGGGGTGGTTCACACCGCGGCGCGGCAGGTCTGCCGGCGCAGCAGGACCAGGGCCGCGCGGGCGGTGGCGTCGTTCTGCCGGAACGCCGGGCCGCCGGTGCGCGGCCGGGTGAACGCGCCGGAGGTACGGCTGTCGGTGTAGGGCCCGAGCGCGAACCGGCGGGGATGCGGCCGGCCGGCCGCGTCGCGGATCCGCCCGTCGGCGGGGTCCACCCGCAACAGCCCGTCGGGGCTCTCGGCGGCGCCGTCGGCGTGCAGTGCGCGCAGCAGTCCGTCGCGGGCGCGGCCGACGGTGGGTTCGGGCAGCCGCGCCTCGACCAGGGCGCGTGCCTCGACGTGGAAGCCGGGCACGGTGGGCGAGGCGGCCCGGAACACCCCGTCCGCGGCGGTCACGGTCATGCCGGCGCCGACGAACCGGACGACGCCCGCCCGGGACAGGGCGAGCAGCTGCCGCAGCCGGGGTCCGGGCGGTCCGGAGGCGAGGTAGCTGAAGAAGCCGTGCCACCAGGGGCCGATGTCGCCGAGCCGGACCAGTTGCCCGTAGACGGACAGCAGGGCGAGGAACACCGCGAGGTCGGGGCTGTGCCGAGGGTCGTGCCGGCGGCCGAGGTCCGCCTCGACGTGGTCGCGCAGCCAGTCCTGGAGTTCCTCGTGCGAGGCGAGGCGCACGCCGTCCAAGGGGTGGTCGAGGGCGTCGAGGTCGAGCCGGTCGGCGGGGTCGGGCACGGCGGCGGCGACCAGGGCGCTGATCTCGTCGGCGGTTTCGGCTGCCGCGTACTTCTCCTCGAAGTCGGCGCGGGCGACGGCCGTCCGCTCGGGGTGGACGGTGAACAGCCGGTGGTAGTGGGCGAAGCCCAGTTCCTTCGCCACCAGCGGCCACACGTCCCGCCGGAAGTCGAGGCCCGCCCCGCTCCCGGTTCCGTCCGGCCCGCGGGGCTCCCGCCGCCGGGCGAGCAGCGCGTCGACCTCGGCGGGCCCGAAGAACCGGGGCAGCGGGAGGCGTTCGCCCCTCCAGGTGTAGCCGATCTTCGAGTGGTACGGCACTCCGCGGCGGGAGCCCACGTACAGCACGGGTTCACGCCCCGACGGTAGGTACACCCCGTCCTCGTACCGTCCGCCACGGCCCTCGGTGAGCAGCACCATCAGGTCGACGAAGGCCAGCCCGAAGCCCCGTACCACGACGGGTTCACCGGCCTTGAGCGGGGACAGGTCGCTGTCGGCGGTGAAGTCGGGCGGCAGGTGGAGCAGTCCGTGGGCGCGCGCGTACGCCGCCAACTCGGCCTGTTGACAGTCGAGTTCGGCGTCGAGGTGGCCGAGGGCGAGGATCACGGCGTCGGCGGGCAACGGGCGCGGACGGCCCTCCAGCCACACCTGCTGGCGCCCGTCGCGCGGGCCGTCGACCCGTAGGGCACGCCGGGGGTGGTGGTGGACGGCGATGCCCGCGGGCAGGTCGGCGACGGCCCGGTCGTACACCATGCGCAGGTATCCGCCCTGGGTCTGCCGGTCCGCGAAGGCACGGCCGTCGAGGCCCGCCCACTCGTGCAGGGTGGGGCCCTCCCGGACCGGGCCGGCCATCCGCACCGTCTCGTCGGTGAACATGGTGACGTCCTCGGCGTGCGAGTTCATCCACAGCAGCGGGGACTGCGCCGCACGCCAGATCCGTCCGGCGCCCGGCGGGCAGGGGTCGACGAGATGGATGTCGAGGCCGCCGTCGCCGTACAGCTCGGGCGCGTTGGCGGCGATGCGCTCCAGCAGTCCGGTCCCCCGCGGTCCGGCCCCGACGATCACCAGCTGCGGTCTCATCGGCGGGTCTCCGAGCCGCGGGCGTAGTACCGCTCCACGTAGTACTGGCCGACGCCGAGCACCGAGGTGACCACGGTGTACCAGAGGGTGGCGACCATCAGCAGCGGGATGACCTGGTAGGTGCGGTGGTAGATCAGCTGCGCCGAGAACAGCAGGTCGCTCACCGCGATGACGCTCACGATGGAGGTCCCTTTGAGGGTGCCGATCAGCATGTTCCCGGCGGGCGGCACGATGGCGCGCATGGCCTGCGGCAGCACGATCCGCCGCCAGCGTCGTGCCCGGCTCAGGCCGAGCGCCTGGGCTGCCTCGATCTGGCCGCGGTCGACGGAGAGAATCCCGCCGCGCACCACCTCGGCGGCGTAGGCCGCCTCGTGCAGGGTCAGGCCGATGATCGCGACGGCTATCGGGGTGAGCAGATCGACCGTCCTCACGCCCAGGAGCCGCGGGTACAGGGCGCCGATGTTGAACCACAGCAGCAGCTGCACCAGGATCGGGATCGACCGGAACAGCCAGACGTAGCCCCAGCTCACCGCCCGCAGGACGGGGTTGGCGGAGAGCCGGAGTGCGGCGAGCAGGGTGCCCAGGGCGAAGCCGAGGACCATCACCACCGCGGTCAGCCACAGCGTGAGCCACAGCCCGCGCAGTACGGAGCCCGAGGTGAAGTAGTCGGCGACGACGTTCCACTGGAACGCCTCGTTGCGCAGGACGGAGGTGAGGACCAGGGCGAGCAGGACGAGGAGGGCGGCGGCGGCCGTCCACTGCCCGAGCCGGCGTTGCGGGACGATCCGCAGGGTGTCCGCGCGCTCGGGGGTCTCCGGTGCCGCGGGGACTTTGGCGAGGGTGTCGGATGACATGCGAAGGCTCCGTGACATAGCTGGAACACGGTGGGCGTCTTCACACGCTTCGCCTCGCGGCGGCTGCGGCCGAGCCCCTCAGCAGGGCCGCCCGTCGAGAGTACGGGGGCGTTTCCGCCCGTTGTCAAGGGTGTCCATACTGTGAGCCGTACGTCTCAGGCCGGTTGACGGTGAACCGTGAACCTGTTCCACTTGCCCCATGCATCCACAGCAGTGGCTGGTCACCCGCTCCCACATCGACTTCGGTCGCGTGTGGTCCTCTTCCTGTTGAGCTGACCCACTGCACGCCTGCCGCTCGGCGGGCTCCTGCGCACTCTCTCCGCTGACCGGCGCACTTCCCGCTGTTCCGCGCCATGCCGCGTTCCCTTCCGGGTTCACCTCCGCCCTTCGCACCTCTGCCTTCGCCTTCACACGCGCACCCCCTCCCCCTCGCGCTCCGCACTCTTCCGCTCACAGGAGACCGCTGCCCGATGCGCACATCCAGAAGTGCCCGCCGCACCCTCTTCGCCCCGTTCATGACTGCCGTGTCGGCCGCTTGGCTGCTCACCGGCTGCGGTTCGGGGCCCGACGGCCCGGCCGGATCCGCGGGCGCGGGCGCGGGCGCCGGGTCCGGCGCGGCGCCCGCAACGGACGTCGTCTCCGGCATCCGCAAGGACGCCGGCGCCGCCGCGCTGCTGCCCGCGGGCACCGGACGGCTCACCGTCGCGGTCAGCGTCGGCGGTACCCCGCCCGGCACCACCTACCTGGCCGACGGCAAGACCCTGACCGGCCAGGACGTCGATTTCACCCAGGCCGTCGGAAAGGCGCTCGGCATCGAACTGACGGCGGAACAGGCGTCCTTCGAGGCCATCCTGCCCGCCCTCGACAGCGGCAAGTACGACTTCGGCGCAAGCAACTTCGGCGTGACCGACGAGCGCCGCAGGACCATCGACTTCGTCACCTACATCAACGACGGCCAGGGCTTCGCCGTCCGCGACGACAGCAAGCTGTCGAAGGTCACCGATCTGCGGCAACTGTGCGGACTGAACGTGGCGACCGGCGCGGGCACCACCTTCGAGGCCACGCTGGAGGAGAACAGGCACGTGTGCACCGACGCCGGGAAGAAGGCGTACTCCGTGCAGACCTACAGCGAGCAGGGCGCGCTCTGGTCCGCCCTCCAGCAGGGCCGCAGCGACATCGTGATGTCCACGATCAACGGGCTGCGGTATGCCGTGGCGCACCAGAGCGGGGTGAAGTTCCTCAACGAATACCACCGCCTCGACGTCGGCTTCGCCTTCAAGAAGGGCTCGAAGCTCGCTCCGGCGTTCCAGGCGGCGGTGAACCGGCTCATCGCCGACGGCACGTACGACGAGATCCTCAAGAAGTGGGGCACGACCGGCTCGGCGATCACCAGGTCGCAGATCTCGCCGCCGGAACTGAGGGAGTGACCGGCCGCGAGGCCAGGACCGGTCCGGCGGACCGGTCCTAACAGTTGCAACCGCAGTCGCAGCCGTCACATCCGTCGCAGCCGTCGCAATTCCCGCAGCACTCGCAGCAGTCACCGCAGCCGCTGCAGTCCCCGCAGTCGCACTTGGCGCAGCACCCCTCGCGGCGCTGCTGGGACCAGGGCCCCTCGAACTCGTCGGCGCAGCAGGCGCGGCAGGTGCAGAACAGACCGAGGGCCGCCGCACAGCCGGCCCACATGCCCCGCCGGCCCCGGTGCGGCGGCTCACCGCTGGACGGATCGTCACCGGACGGGTCGTCTCCGGACGGATCGCCGTCCGGACCGTGCGGACCGTCGGGGCCCCAGGGGCGGTCCGGTGTCTGCGGGGCGTGCGGGGTCCGCGGTGTTCCGGCGGCGGCCCCGGGCGCGTGCCCGCAGGAGGTCGTCCCGAACGCCCGGTCCACCGAGCGGCGCAGTTCGTGCGCGAGCAACCGGTGCGCCAGCCTGCCGTCGGTGAACTCCACGTCGCGCAGCGCGAGCCGGATGCCGTGCAGCGCGTCGTCGGCCAGCCGGCGGGCCTCGGTGAGCGGGGTGCCGGTGGCGGTCAGCGGGTTCCAGGCACCTGACGCGGCGTCGGCCGCCCGGTCCTCCACGGCGTCCAGCAGATGCGCGAGCCTGCCGAAGAGCCGGCCGGCCTCGGCGAGCGGCGCCGCGTTGCCCGGCCGTCCGGCCAGCACGGCGGTGTGGGCGAAGGCGGCGGCGGTCGCGGTCTCGGTCGGCTCGGTGACCGTGAGCACCGGCGTGCCCGCTCCGGCCAGCGCCTCGACGCCGGTCTGCCGGTCGACGGCGTCGACGAGGAGCGCGGTGTCGAATCCGACCAGCGACCCGCCGCGCGCTCCCGCCCGTCCCCAGTTCGCGGCCAACCGGCGCGCGGCGAGCGCCACCGGACGGCGTGCCAGCAGCCCGTCCCCGTCGGCGACATGGTCGCGCACCTTGGCCGAGGCGAGGACCAGGGAGACGGCCGCCGCGAGCCGCGCGCCCTCGCCACGGGCGACGGACGCGGTGCGCATGCCGCGCAGCGGACAGGGCCCCGCCGTACGCCGCCCGGTCCCCGCCCCCGCGGCCTGAGCCTCCGTCAGAACCGAGAGCAGCAGCCCGTCGTAGTTCGTCACGATCCGCGCGAACTGTCCGTGGTCCCCGCGCAGCGCGAGGCACAGCCCGCACAAGTGCGCTGTCCACTGGGCCCGAAGACCCGCACCGAGCCGGTGCGGACAGGGCCGTACGATCCCGAACACGACTTCCCCCCGTGCTGCCCTACGGCATTCGACCGTGCCGCAATACGACATTCAGCCGCGACATCGTATCGGCCTACGGTCATCCCGGACCGGCCGCCGTGCTCACCCGGACGCACCACTTCTCACCCATACGCCGCGAAGAATCATATTTCACTCACAGTCAGCAGCCGTACGTGGTTGGACCCTTGGGGCGTCCGGCCTCTCGACGTCCGCGCTGTGCACCAGTAGCGTCACAAACCCCCCGCGCGGCGTCTGTCCACTTGGCGTGCCATCCGCATCATGGACGACCATAGGGGTGCGGAATGCAAGAAGGACCGCTGTGAGAGGAGGCGTCCATGGGATCGGTACGCAAGGCGAGTGCCTGGCTTGGCCTCGTCGACGACAACGATGACGAGCGCTACTACGACGACGACTACTCCGAAGGGCCCGAGCCCGGGGAGGCCTGGGTCACCGACCCGCGGGTCAAGGTGGCCTCGGACACCGCCGAGGAGACGGGCCGCCGTATCGGCACGGTCACTCCGGACAGCTTCCGGGACGCCCGCGCGATCGGCGAGCTGTTCCGGGACGGGGTTCCGGTCATCATGAACCTCACCGCCATGGAAGCCACCGACGCCAAGCGTGTGGTCGACTTCGCGGCCGGCCTGATCTTCGGTCTGCGCGGCTCGATCGAGCGGGTCGCCACCCGGGTCTTCCTGCTGACGCCCGCGCACACCGAGATCGTCAGCGGCGAGCCTGCCGCGCACCGTTCGGACGGCTTCTTCAACCAGAGCTGAGGCAGGGCCGCTCACCGGCCCCGCCCCGGCCCCCGGGCCGGCTCAGCGGAAGGCGTCGAGCCCGGTGAGCGCCTTGCCCAGCACGAGCTGGTGCATCTCGGCGGTGCCCTCGTAGGTGAGCACCGATTCGAGGTTGGTCGCGTGCCGCATCACGGGGTATTCCAGGGAGATCCCGTTGGCCCCGAGGATCGTCCGGGCCGTGCGGCAGATCTCGATCGCCTCCCGTACGTTGTTGAGCTTGCCGAAGCTGATCTGCTCGGGGCGCAGCCGGCCGGCGTCCATGCGCCGCCCCAGGTGATGGGCGAGCAGGATCCCCTTGTGCAGTTCCACCGCCATGTCGGCGAGTTTGGCCTGGGTGAGCTGGAAGCCTCCGATCGGCCGCCCGAACTGCTCCCGGGACTTCGCGTAGTCGACGGCGGTCTCGAAGCAGGTGCGGGCCGCGCCCATGGCGCCCCAGACGATGCCGTAGCGCGCGTGCGAGAGACAGCTCAGCGGGCCGCGCAGGCCGGTGACCTCGGGGAGCACGGCGTCGGCGGGCAGCCGTACGTCGTCCAGGACCAGTTCGCCGGTGACGCTGGCCCGCAGTGACCACTTGTGCTTGATCTCCGGGGCGGCGAAGCCGGGGGTGCCGGCCGGCACGAGGAAGCCCCGGATGCCGTTGTCGGTCCCCGCCCAGACGACGGCGACACCGGCGATGGGACCGTTGGTGATCCACATCTTGCGGCCGCTGAGCACCCAGTCGCCGCCGTCGCGCTTGGCGTGCGTACGCATCGAGGCGGGGTCGGAGCCGTGGTCGGGTTCGGTGAGCCCGAAGCAGCCGATGACCTCGCCGGTCGCCATGCGGGGCAGCCACTGCTGCTTCTGTTCCTCGCTGCCGAACCGGTGGATGGCGTACATGGCCAGGGAGCCCTGCACCGAGACGAGCGAGCGGATGCCGGAGTCGGCGGCTTCCAGTTCGAGGCAGGCGAGGCCGTACTGTACGGCGGAGGCACCGGCGCAGCCGTACCCGGTCAAGGACATGCCGAGAGCGCCGAGGGAACCCAGTTCGCGGGCGAGTTCCCGGATGCCGGGGAGTTCGCCGCTCTCGTACCAGTCGGCGACACCGGGCAGCACGCTGTCCGCGGCCCAGCGTCGCACGGTGTCCCGGACGGCCAGATCATCGGAGTCCAGCAGGTCGTCGATGCCGAGCGGGTCGGCCGGGTCGAACGGGGGCAACTTGGCGGACGCGGACACGGACACCTCCGGGGACACGGGACAAGCACCGCGGGTGGATTGCGCCGCGACGGTACGACGCGGCGCACGCGGCGTCCACCCCACTCTCCCACCGGCACGGCAGGAAAACCTGGCCAAGGGGCGGGCCCCCGCCCTCCGGCGCGCAGCCGGAGAGCCCACTGGGCGTGACCGCCCGGTGCCGGACAGGCATCCACTGCCGGACCGGACCCTGGGCGCCGCCCCGTCACGCCGAGACGCGGGCCCGCTCGGCCTCTCTGGGCGCGGGGACTTCCACCGGGCCCGGATCGCACTGCATCGTCCGCGGCAGCCTGAGCGCCATCACCGCTCCGAGCAGCAGCAGGCCCGCGCTCACCAGCAGGGTGATGTGCAGGCCGTGCACGAAGGAGTCCTTGGCCGCGCGGCGCAGGGCGGCTCCGGCCGGGCCGCCGATCCGCCCGGCCACGTCGTACGCCTCCCCCAGCGAATGCCCGGCCGCGGCGGAGGCCCGGGCCGGGACCCCGGGCACGGAGGCGAGGCCGGGCGCGTACGCCGCGTTCATCACGCTGCCGAGCAGCGCGATGCCCATTCCGGCGCCCAGTTGGTAGGAGGTCTCCCCGATCGCCGCGGCCCCGCCCGCCTGCCGGACGGGCGCCTCGCTCAGCATGGACTCGTACGCGCCGAAGAGGGTGGTCTCCAGGCCGAAGCCCAGCAGGACGAAGCCGAACAGCAGCAGCCCGGGGTCGTCGCGCCCGCCCATCGCCGTCAGCGTCAGCACGGCGAGCGCGGTCATGCAGAAGCCGGTGGTCACCATGCGCCGCGGCCCGAAGCGGCGCAGCATCCTGGCACCGGCCAGCCCCGCGGCCATCGCCGCCACGGTCAGCGGCAGCAGCCGCAGGCCCGTCTGGAGGGGCGACAGGCCGAGCACCAGTTGCAGATACTGCGCGGCGATCAGTTCAAGACCGACCAGCGCGAGCATCGCCAGCACGATGCACCCGACCGCCGTGCTGAACGCCGGCCGCGCGAACATCCGCAGGTCCACCAACGGGCAGCGGCGCCGCCGCTGCCGGCGTACGAACGTCACCATCAGCAGCGCGCCCGCCACCAGGGGCACCAGCGTGAGCGCGCTCACCGGCTCCCCGCCGCCGAGCCGCTTCACGCCGAAGACCAGCCCGAACAGCCCGGCCGCGGCCATCAGCGCGCCGGCCACATCCCAGGGTCCGTCGCGCTCCCCCTTCGACTCGGGCAGCAGCAGCCGCCCGACCGGCAGGCTGACCAGCATCAGCGGAATGTTGACGAGGAAGACCGAGCCCCACCAGAAGTGCTCCAGCAGGAAGCCGCCGAGCAGCGGGCCGACCGCGGCACCCACCGCGGCCACCGCGCTCCAGACGCCGATGGCCAGCGCGCGTTCCCGCCGGTCGGGGAAGACCTGGCGCAGGATCGACAGGGTCGCCGGCATGATCATCGCGCCGCCGACGCCGAGCAGGGCGCGCGCCACGATCAGCAGCCCGGCGCTCGGTGCGACGGCGGCCAGCGCGGAGGCGGCGCCGAACAGCGCGTAGCCGAGCAGCAGAACCCGCCGACGGCCCACCCGGTCGCCCAGCGTGCCGAAGAGGATCAGCAGTGAGGCACAGACGAGCGGATAGACGTCGACGATCCAGAGCAGTTCCGTGGCACCGGGCCGGAGATCCTCGGTGACGGCGGGCACCGCCACGTGCAGCACGGTCGCGTCGAGGGCGACGAGCAGCAGGCTGACGCAGAGGACGAAGAGGACGACCCAGCGGTTGGCGCCGGTCCCCGGCGCCCGACGGCGCAGCCCTGCGGCGGCCGGGGTCGTCTGGGACATGCGCGTACCTCCAAGGGGTTCCCTCGCGTGCGGCGGACTTCGGCGGGGTGATCAGCCCCGGCGTGCGGCCGGAACGGAGCGGGGTCTCCAGCGGCGCGCGGTACGGACGCGAGTGACACGTCAGCGTACGCGAGTCCGTTCCGCGGATACGTGGCGGAACTCTCACCGTCCAGGACCACTCACGTGACGTACACCACTTCTCGAATGCTTGACCACACACCGGCCGTCCATGCGGTTCAGCGGCCGGTCGATAATCGAGCCCGTGACCGATCTTGAGACGCGCGTGGCACCCGCTCGCGCCACGCCGCTGCGCCGGGCGGCTTTCGCTCTCCTCGGCTACGCCGCCGTCCGCGCCCTGGGCCTGACCGTGCTGGCGGTGTGGAGCGCGGCGCGCGGCAAGAGCGCGTACACGCTGCTCACCGCCCGCTGGGACGCACTGTGGTACACCCGGGTCGCCGAACTCGGCTACGGCTACGAGGTGCGGCTGCCGAACGGCGACGTCCACTCCAACCTGGCCTTCTTCCCTCTGCTGCCCTGGCTGGAGCGGCTGCTGCACGCGCTCCTGCCGCTGTCGTACGCGGACGCGGGTTTCGTCGTCTCCCTGGTGGCCTCGTTCGCCGCTGCCTGGGGGATCTTCGCGGTGGCGGACCAGGTGTACGGCGCCCGGGCGGGAGTCTGCGCCGTCCTGCTGTGGGCCGTGCTGCCCGTCGGGATCGTGCAGTCGATGGCGTACAGCGAGTCGCTGTTCACGGCGCTCGCCGCGTGGTCGTTGTACGCCGTGCTGACCGGACGCTGGGTGAGCGCCGGTGTGCTCGCCGCGTCGGCCGGGCTGACCCGGCCGGTGGGGCTCGCCGTGGTCGCGGCGGTGTGGGCGGCGGGCGTTGCGCCGTTCGTGCGGGACTGGCGCGACAGGGCATCGAAGGGCGCGCGGACCGCCGGACGCGCCCCTGACGCCGTAAGCGCCGCCCGCGCCGGGCGTGTTCGGGCCGAGGGGAGCGCGAGGTACGTAACATGCGCCCCATCTGTCACGGACGGCGCACCTCTGACACGACGCGCCCTCGGTCTGCTGATCGCTCCCCTCGGTGCGGCCGGCTACGTCCTGTGGGTCGGCCTGCACACCGGCCAGGGGCCGCTCGGCTACCTGGACGTGCAGGCCGGCTGGCGCAACGGCTTCGACGGCGGCTACGCCTTCGCCCGCTTCGTGGCCGACAAGTTCACGTCACTCCCGTCGGCCCTCGCCGGTCTCGCGCTGATCATCGGGGTCGTCCTGCTGGTCTGGCTGTACGTGACCGGCGTACGGCAGGGCCAGCCGCTCGCGCTGCTGGTGTACACGGGCGCCGTCACCGCGCTCGCCCTGTGCGCGTCGAGCTACTTCGGCTCCAAGCCGCGTCTGCTGCTGCCCGCCTTCCCGCTGCTGCTGCCCCTCGCCCGGTCCCTGGCCCGGCTGCGCACCTCAGCGTCGGTGCTGGTCACAGCCGGTGTCGCGACGGCCTCGGCGATCTATGGCGCGTTCTGGCTGAACGGCTCCGGACCTCCGTGATCACCCCTGACCGTCCGATGAGCGGCAGGAGAATTCCGCCCGATCTCCCGGTGAACGAATTCATAAGCGGCATAAAACGAACACCCGGCATGATCAAAGGAATTGCACGAGCCAACGACCGGAGATTGCGGAATCTTCGGAAATTGGCCGCCAGTTGAGAGGTTTCCCACATCACATCGTCATCACAAAGCCGCCGCTTCGCCCGGGCACACAGCTCACTCGCTGTAACGTCGATTGGGTGCGTACCGAACGAAACCTCACCCGTCTGGACCGGGTGTTCGCCAGGCTGGACCGTGAGCCGGAACGACCGGCCCACATCGACATGCCGAAGATGAGCCGGCACCGGGTCGTTCTGTTCTCCGCGACCCTGGCTTTCTATCTGGCGATCGTATGGGCCGTAGTGACCACCTCGTGGCTGGTCAGGCTCGACTGGCAGGTCATGTTCTTCCGGCCCTACCAGCAATGGCCGGGGATCCACGCCTTCCTCGACTACTACGTGGTGCTCGGCCAGCGCGGCCCCACCGCCGTGATGGTCCTGGCCTGGCTGGGCTGGCGTTCCTGGCGGCAGCACACGCTCCGCCCGCTGCTGACCCTGGGCGCCTCGCTGCTGCTGCTGAACATCACGGTCGGTGCCGCCAAGATCGGCATGGGCCGGCTCGGACCGCACTACGCCACCGTGATCGGCTCGAACGAGATGGGCCTCGGCGGCGATATATTTCCCAGCGGCCACACCGCCAACGCGGTGGTGACCTGGGGAATCCTGGCATATCTGGCCTCCACCCCGAGAGCCCGCCGCTGGCTGTCCGCGGTGTCGGCGGTGACCTCGCTCGGCGTCGGCCTCACCACCGTCTACCTCGGTACGCACTGGCTGAGCGACGTGCTCCTCGGCTGGGCCGCGGGACTGCTGATCCTGCTGGCGCTGCCCTGGTTCGAGCCGCTGATCGCCAAGGCCGAGGTCGCGATCTTCGACCTGCGCGACCGCTGGCGGGACCGCCGTACGCCGCCCGTGCCCGCCGTCCCGGTGCCCGTCATGCTCAAGCCGCGCACCACCCCCGCCGAGGAGACACCCGCGGCCCGCGAACCCGCTCCCCCGGTCCGCACCGCCCGGACGCCGGTCCACCTGGCGCCGGGCCCGCACACCACGCGCTCTGAACGCACCCCGGTCACCCCGGTGGGCAGCCGCCGCCCGCCGCACGCCGACCGCGTCCCGCGCACCGGCGCCCCGGCCGCCCGCCCGATGACCGGCGGCTGACGCGGCGCGGCGGCGGGTCCGGTACGCACAACCCGCCCGCCGCCGCGCCGTCTCAGCCCTTCCAGGCGCGCGCCACCCTGCCGTCCCGCACCTCGAAGTTCAGCCGGCCCGCGCGGTACTCCATGGTGATGATCGCGCCCGGCGGCAGCGAACGCACGGTCGACCAGCCGCGCCCCCGCGCCAGCCGCTCCGCGTCGGCCGAGTCGAGGCCGACGTACCCTTCCGGACTGTCCTTGGGCTCCGCTGGCGGAGTCGGAATCGGTGCCATACGGCCACGCTAGGCCCTGTCCGGCGACCGGGGAAGCCGGAACGGCGGCGGGCACTTCCGTATCCCCCTCCGGTCACACTTTTGTCACAGGGTCACGACACGCGTTTCTGTCGAACTCCATCACACGTACGGGCGGTTCCTTACCCCTCACCGGTGCATTCGAACGGAATTCCCGCGTGTTGAGATGCCCCTTCGAAAAGCAGCAAGGAAAGTTCCCCGGAGTGCCGCGCGGGTTGGCCACGGGGCCGCTTTCCCCGGTGAATCCAAGCGGTTCCAAAGGAACTGACACCACATAAAAATTTCACCGCGCCAACACAAGACCCCCGTCTGCCCGCCGGCCGGCCCGTCGCCGGGCGGCCGGCACCGCCGCGGCGGTGCCGGCGCGACGAGCGAAGGGGCGGAGCTGCCATGGGGACCGAGACCGCGACGGCGCCGGTGCGCCCGGGGTCCGAAACACGGCCCGGCCGGGTGGTCGTGGACTGGCTCACCACCACCGACCACAAGAAGATCGGCCACCTCTACCTGATCACGTCGTTCGGGTTCTTCCTCGCCGGCGGGCTGATGGCCATGATCATGCGGGCCGAACTCGCCCGCCCCGGGCTGCAGGTCGTCTCGAAGGAGCAGTTCAACCAGCTGTTCACGCTGCACGGCACGATCATGCTGCTGCTGTTCGCGACACCGAGCTTCGCGGGCTTCGCCAACGAGCTGATGCCGCTGCAGATCGGCGCCCCGGACGTCGCCTTCCCGCGGCTGAACATGCTGTCGTACTGGTTCTTCCTGTTCGGCGGCCTCATCGTGCTCGGCTCGCTGGCCGTGCCGGACGGCCCGGCCTCCTTCGGCTGGTTCGCCTACGCCCCGCTCAACAGCGCGACGCACTCTCCGGGCGTCGGCGCGGATCTGTGGATCATGGGGCTCGCGCTGGCCGGTTTCGGGACGATCCTCGGCGCGGTCAACTTCCTCACCACGATCATCGGGATGCGCGCCCCGGGCATGACCATGTTCCGGTTGCCGATCTTCACCTGGAACACCCTGTTCACGTCGGTCCTGATCCTGATGGCGTTCCCGGTCCTGGCGGCGGCGCTGCTGGTCCTGGAGGCGGACCGGCAGTTCGGCTCCCGGGTGTTCGAGGCGGCGAACGGCGGGGCGCTGCTGTGGCAGCACCTGTTCTGGTTCTTCGGGCACCCCGAGGTGTACATCATCGCGCTGCCCTTCTTCGGGATCATCACGGAGATCATCCCGGTCTTCAGCCGCAAGCCGATCTTCGGGTACCTGACCCTGGTCGGCGCGACGATGGCGATCACCGCGCTGTCCATCATGGTGTGGGCGCACCACATGTTCGCCACGGGCGCGGTGCTGCTGCCCTACTTCTCCTTCATGTCGTTCCTGATCGCGGTGCCGACGGGCGTGAAGTTCTTCAACTGGACCGGGACCATGCTCAAGGGGTCGCTGTCCTTCGAGACGCCGATGCTGTGGTCGTGCGGCTTCCTGGCGACTTTTCTGTTCGGCGGGCTGACCGGGGTGATCCTGGCGTCACCGCCGATGGACTTCCATGTCACGGACTCGTACTTCGTGGTCGCGCACTTCCACTACGTCGTGTTCGGCACCGTCGTCTTCGCGATCTTCGCGGGTTTCTACTTCTGGTGGCCGAAGTTCACCGGGAAGATGCTCGACGAACGGCTCGGGAAGATCCATTTCTGGACGCTGTTCATCGGCTTCCACACCACCTTCCTGGTGCAGCACTGGCTGGGCGCGGAGGGCATGCCGCGCCGGTACGCCGACTACCTCGCCGCCGACGGCTTCACGGCGCTGAACACGGTCTCCTCGATCGGCGCCTTCCTGCTCGGCCTGTCGACGCTGCCGTTCCTCTACAACGTCTGGCTGACCTCCCGGTACGGCGAGAGGGTCCACGCGGACGACCCCTGGGGCTACGGGCGCTCCCTGGAGTGGGCGACCTCCTGCCCGCCGCCGCGGCACAACTTCATCACCCTGCCGCGGATCCGCTCCGAGTCCCCGGCGTTCGATCTGCACCATCCCGAGTACGCGGCCCTGGAGTCCGCCCGTCCGGCACCGGAACCCGGGCAGACGTGAGCGAAGGACGCGTCGAACGCGTACGCCCCTCCCGGCGGTGAACCGGCGGGAGGGGCGCAGAACGCACCGGCACGGTCCGCGCAGACCGGCCGGGCGCCCCGGCTGCCAGCGATTTCCGGTCACCCATTTCATTCGCTGATTTCAGGATTTGTCGACCTGTCGCTCAGCAGACATGTCATTCAGTTCACCAACTCAAGTCCCCCTGCCTCACACTGAGTTGATGTGGAGCAGGCGCTTCCGTACGGAGCGTCACCGCGTGCGGCAGACGGTTCGATTCCATGCTTCCCGGAGCGTGACTCCCGCCGCAGGTCGCCCGTTGTCTTCTTCATGAGCCCACGACCCCGGGGCTCACGGGCCGGGCGCCACCCGGTCGCACCGCACCGCATCCCGAGGGAGCCACCGTGCCGCGCATGCTCGACGTCAGCGACGCCGTCCGCGCCGAGATCGGCGACGAAGAAGCCGACCGGCTGCTCGCCGGAGAGAACGCCCCGGGCAGTTACGACTGCACGTCCTGCCGCACGCCGGGCGACTCCGAGCAGGAGCGCACCAGCACCGTCCTGTTCATCGGCGACGAGACCGCCGTCCTCGCCTTCGCCCACGCCAGTTGCCTGCCCTCGCAGGTCGTCCAGGTCACCGAGGAGCAGTTGCGCGGCGCGGTCCGCTCCATCAGCGGCGACTCCGGCGGTGGCGGCGCCTTCGCCGGCGAGCCGCAGAGGGCGGTGCCGGAGCAGGCGGTGCTCGGAGTGACCAGCGGGCTCGTGCTGATCAGCGGGGAACTGCACCCGGCGCTCGTCGTGGAACCGACCGCGCCGATCGTGCGCCCGGGCACGACCGGCGCCGGGGACGACTTCCTGCCGCTCCTCATCGAGCAGGGGTTCATGCCGCTGACCGAGCTGACCGCCGTACCGCCGGTGCTGCACGGCTGGTCCGTGCTGCTCGCGGTCGGCCAGCTGCACGCCGTCCTCCAGCCGGGCCCGAACGGCGGGCAGCCGGTCGCCTGGTGGCAGGCGCACCAGCCGCTGCAGGTGACCGACAGCTGGCGGGCCGCGGCCAACAAGCACCAGCAGGTGCTGATGTTCGCCGCGCCCGTGGGTTCCATCGGCCGGCAGCCCCGCGAGGACCTGCTGCGCGACGCGCTGGACCGGGCCGCGGCGGGCGGCAAGCTGGTCGCGGCCACGCTGCCGCTGGCCGGGACCTGACCGCCGCGCACGCCCCCGGAGCACCCGGACTCCTTCGCGACCGCAGGTAGTGCGCGGCTCGTCGCGCGGTTTTGCGTACCCCCAATGCCGCACCGCCGGGCCGCATCCCGAGCGACTCCGGGTCGTTTGGACATACGTGCACGCATACGACGTTCATCCCCGCCGCCCGTCCTTCACCCCCGTGCCGTCCGCCAGGGCGAGCCAGGACTCCCTCGGCAGCCCCTCGGCCACCCCCATCTACGACGCGATCGTCGCGGAGTGGCTCAAGACCTTCCGGGCACTGCCGGGCGACCGCAGCGGCGAGGAGGAGATGAAGTTCGTCGCCTTCGGGTTCACCCCGCACGGCGCCGGCGCGCACGAGACGGGCTCGTACGGCACGGGGTCCTATGGCACGGGTTCGTACAGCGCGGGTTCGTACGGCACGGGCTCCTATGGCACGGGTTCGTACGGCTCGAACGCGTACACCGCGTACAGCGCGGGGGCCTACAGTGCCCGGCACGGCACCGGTCAGCAGCAGACGCAGTGGCAGCGGGTCGGGTCGCTGGGGCGGCACGACACCGGGATGCACCATGTGCCGGCGGCGCTGCCGCCCGGTCCGCGCCGGGGAGCATGACCGCAGGACGGCGAAAGGGCGGCCCCGTCGGGCCGCCCTTTCGCCGTTCCGAGCGGCTGCGCGCTACTTCTTCTTCGCGCCGCGCTTCTCGCGGACCCGCACCGAGATGTGGATCGGCGTCCCCTCGAAGCCGAACTCCTCACGCAGCCTGCGCTCGACGAAGCGCCGGTAACCCGCCTCGATGAAACCGGACGCGAACAGCACGAACCGCGGGGGCTTGGTGCCGGCCTGGGTGCCGAACAGGATGCGCGGCTGCTTTCCGCCGCGGATCGGGTGCGGATGCGCCGCGACCAGTTCGCCGAGGAAGGCGTTGAGGCGGCCGGTCGGCACCCGGGTCTCCCAGCCCGCCAGGGCCGTCTCGATCGCCGGGACCAGCTTCTCCATGTGCCGGCCGGTGCGCGCCGAGACGTTCACCCGGGGCGCCCAGGCGACCTGGGCCAGCTCGGTCTCGATCTCCCGTTCCAGGTAGTAGCGGCGCTCCTCGTCGAGGGTGTCCCACTTGTTGTAGGCGACGACGATCGCCCGGCCCGCCTCGACGGCCATGGTGACGATGCGCTGGTCCTGTACGGAGATGCTCTCGGCGGCGTCGATCAGGATGATGGCGACCTCCGCCTTCTCCACCGCCGCCGCGGTGCGCAGCGAGGCGTAGTAGTCGGCGCCCTGCTGGAGGTGGACCCGCTTGCGGATACCGGCCGTGTCGACAAACCGCCACGTCGTGCCGCCGAGTTCGATCAACTCGTCGACCGGGTCGCGGGTGGTGCCCGCGAGTGCGTCGACGACCACACGGTCCTCACCGGCCACCTGGTTCAGCAGTGACGACTTGCCGACATTCGGGCGGCCGATCAGGGCGACCCGGCGCGGGCCCCCGATGCCGCTCCCGCCGAAGCTCTCGCGCGGCGCCTCGGGCAGCGCTTCGAGGACGGCGTCCAGCATGTCGCCGGTGCCGCGGCCGTGCAGCGCCGAGACCGGGTGCGGCTCACCGAGGCCGAGCGCCCACAGGTAGGTGGCGTCGGCCTCACCGCTCGGACCGTCGACCTTGTTGGCGCACAGCACGACCGGCTTGCCCGCCTTGCGCAGCAGCCGTACCACCGCCTCGTCGGTGTCGGTCGCGCCGACCTTGGCGTCGACCACGAAGACGACCGCGTCGGACGCCTCAATCGCGTACTCGGCCTGCGCGGCGACGGACGCGTCGATGCCGAGGACGTCCTGTTCCCAGCCGCCGGTGTCGACGACCTTGAACCGGCGGCCCGCCCACTCCGCCTCGTAGGTGACCCGGTCCCGGGTGACGCCGGGCCGGTCCTCGACGACCGCCTCGCGGCGGCCGATGATCCGGTTCACCAGAGTCGACTTGCCGACGTTGGGGCGGCCGACGACGGCGAGCACGGGCAGCGGGCCGTGGCCCGCCTCCTCGATGGCGCCCTCGACGTCCTCGACGTCGAAGCCCTCTTCCGCGGCGAGCTCCATGAACTCCGTGTACTCGACGTCGCCGAGCGCACCGTGCTCGTACTCGTGCTCGGCCGAGCCGTCGGGCTGGATCTGGTCGTTCATGAAGTCCGTACCTCGTTCATCGTGGTGATCGGTGGAACCCGCGCGGGCGGAGATCCACTACTCGGGTGTCGCCCGGCGCCCGGTGAGGCGTCTGGCGTTCTCCAGGTGTGCGGTGAGCTGCTTGCGGATGTGCTCGGTGGCCGCGTCGAGCACCTTGCGGGTGCGCCGCCCGCCGGCCGCGTCCCCACCCGCCGCCGCTTCGACCGCCTGGAACGGGTCGCCGAAGACGACGTCGACCCGGGAGCGCAGCGGGGGCAGCGCGCCGATCAGCCGTCCCCGGCGTTCGGCGCTGCCCAGGACGGCGACCGGCACGATCGGCGCCCCGCTGCGGACGGCGAAGTAGGCGAGCCCGGCGCGCAGCGAAGCGAAGTCACCCTCGCCCCGGGTGCCTTCCGGGAAGATGCCCAGCACGCCGCCGTCCGTCAGCACGCCGAGCGCCCGGGTGATCGCCGTGCGGTCGATGGCAGTACGGTCCACCTGGAGCTGGCCGATGCCGGTCAGGAAGGTGCCGAGCGGGCCGACGAACGCCTCTTTCTTGATCAGGAAGTGCATCGGCCGGGGTGCCACGCCCAGGACCATCGGCCCGTCGACGTTGTGGGAGTGGTTGACCGCGAGGATCACCGGGCCGCTCGCGGGCACCTTCCAGGCGCCGAGCACCCGCGGCCGCCACAGCCCGTACATCAGCCCGACGCCGATGCGCCGTCCGGTCTCGGCCCCCCGGAGCGAGGGTGCCCCATCCGCGGGTGCTGCGCTCACTTCCCGGCCCGCTTCTCCTCGACGAGCATGACGACGCACTCGATGACCTGCGCCAGCGTGAGTTCCGTGGTGTCCACCTCCAGCGCGTCGCCCGCCTTCACGAACGGTGAGGTCTTCCGGCTGGAGTCCGCGGCGTCCCGCTTCAGCAGCGCGTCGCGGGTGGAGTGCACGTCGGCACCCTGCAGTTCACCGCTGCGCCGGGCGGCGCGCGCCTCGGCCGAGGCGGTCAGGAACACCTTCACGTCGGCGTCGGGCAGCACGGTCGTACCGATGTCGCGGCCCTCGACCACGATGCCGCGCTCCGCCGAGCCGGCCAGCGAGCGCTGCAGCTCGGTGATCCGGGCGCGCACCTCGGGCACCGCGCTGACGGCGCTCACCTTGGCGGTGACCTCGTCGGTACGGATCGGTCCGGCCACGTCGACACCGTCCACCAAGATCGTGGGCTCGGCCGGGTCGGTGCCCGAGACGATCTCCGGCTTGCCGGCCACGGCGGCGATCGCGGAGGGGTCCGCCACGTCGATCCCGTGGTGCACCATCCACCAGGTGATGGCCCGGTACTGGGCACCGGTGTCCAGATAGCTCATGCCGAGCTGGGCGGCCACGGCCTTCGAGGTGCTCGACTTGCCCGTGCCGGAGGGGCCGTCGATCGCGACGACGACGGGCTGAGCGCTTTCCACGGTGAGGACGCCTTCCTGGTCCAGGGTGCGGGACGGGGCGTGATACCGCCCTGGACAAGGTTACTGGGTGAATGTCACTCGTCCGGCCGCCTACTGCCGGACCGCCCAGCCCCGCTCCCGCAGGGCCGCCGTCAGCAGGGGCACCGCCTTGGGCTCCACCATCAGCTGGACCAGACCCGCCTGCTGACCGGTCGCGTGCTCGATCCGGACGTCCTCGATGTTGACGCCCGCCCGGCCCGCGTCGGCGAAGATACGGGCCAGCTGGCCGGGCTGGTCGTCGATGAGGACCGCGACCGTCTCGTACACGCGCGGCGCGCTGCCGTGCTTGCCGGGCACCCGGACCTGGCCCGCGTTGCCGCGCCGCAGCACATCCTCGACGCCCGCGCTGCCCGCGCGCCGCTTCGTCTCGTCCGAGGACTGCAGGGCGCGCAGGGCGCGGACGGTCTCGTCGAGGTCGGCGGAGACGTCGGCGAGCAGATCGGCGACCGGCCCGGGGTTCGCGGACAGGATGTCGATCCACATCGCCGGTTCGGAGGCGGCGATCCGGGTCACGTCCCTGATGCCCTGCCCGCACAGGCGCACAGCGGCTTCCTCGGCGTGCTCCAGGCGGGCGGCCACCATGCTGGAGAGGAGCTG
The DNA here is from genome assembly GCF_042871185.1 of Streptomyces sp. NPDC006012. NCBI lineage: Bacteria > Bacillati > Actinomycetota > Actinomycetes > Kitasatosporales > Streptomycetaceae > Streptomyces > Streptomyces sp. NPDC006012. The sequence continues at coordinate 37,139 of NZ_JBIAIE010000005.1, read as the reverse complement.
GGGCATGTGGGAGACCAGGGCCACGGCCCGGTCGTGGGCGTCCGCGTCCATCACGACCGGCACCGCCCGGCAGTGCGAGACCAGCTCCAGGGCGAGGTTCAGCACCTCGGTGTCGGTGTCGCGGGTGGGCGTCAGCACCCACGGCCGGCCCTCGAACAGGTCTTCCGTCGCCGCCAGCGGGCCGGATTTCTCGCGGCCCGACATGGGGTGGGTGCCGATGTACTGGGCGAGGACGGCCTCGTCGAGGCCCTGCGCCTGAAGTTCGCGGCGCGGGCCGCCCTTGATGCTGGCCACGTCGAGGTAGCCGCGGGCGACGCCGCGGCGCATGGCGTCCGCGAGGACGGCGGCCACGTGGGCGGGCGGGGCGGCGACGATCGCCAGGTCGACCGGGCCGTCCGGGGCCTCGTCGGTGCCGGCGCCGAGGGCGGCGGCGGTCCGCGCCCGCTGGGGGTCGTGGTCGCTGAGGTGGACGACGACGCCCCGCCGGGTCAGGGCGAGTGCGGCGGAGGTGCCGATGAGCCCGGTGCCGATGACGAGTGCGGTCCTCACTGGGCGATGTCCTTGCGCAGGGCGGCGGCGGCACCGAGGTAGACATGGACGAGATGGGAGCGGGGCCGGTCGGTCTCGATGTGCGCGAGGACCCGGACCACCCGGGGCATGGCGCCCGTGACGTCCAGTTCCTGGGCGCAGATCAGCGGTACGTCGACGATGCCGAGCCCCCGCGCGGCGGCCGCCGGGAAGTCGCTGTGCAGGTCGGGGGTGGCGGTGAACCAGATGCTGATCAGCTCGTCGGCAGTCAGTCCGTTCCGCTCCAGGAGGGCGGTGAGCAGGTCCCGGACCTGCTCGTCCATGTGGCCGGCCTCGTCGCGTTCCAGCTGGACGGCCCCCCGAACCGCTCGTACCGCCACGGCGCTGCTCCTTGCTGTGATGAGGTGCCTGTCCGGCTCTTGGTCCGTCCAGCCTAGTCAGCCGCCGTCCGCCGGGGGCCGGGCGCCCGGCCCCTGAGACGGATCCGTTCCGGTGTCGGGCCGGTCCGGGGCCCGGGCGGGCGGCCCGGCCGGCTCGGACCTGGCGAGTACGTCGAGCAGGCCGCACAGCGGGTTGGCCGCGTCGTCGCGCTGGGCCCCGCCGGCGGCGGAGAGCAGGACGCCGAGGGCACCGCCGGGCGGAGGGCCGTCGTCGCCCTCCTGGCCGAGGAGTCCGCCGAGCAGGCTGCCGGGATCGTGAGCCGCCATGGTCCCGCCTTTCGCGCGCGGCCGGGTGCCGGTGCGTACCCGACCTCCAGACCGCCAATGTCACGTGGATCGCCCGCCCGCGCTACTCGGGGTGCCGCGGCGGGTGCGTTCCGTACGGGTTGGGCTATCAGGTGCATGAAATACGGTTTTTGCTGGGCTTCATCATGAATTACGGCTTCAGGTGTGCCTTCGGTGCCAAGATGCTGGTGCTGTGCTCCGCTCGGAGCGACTCCCCCCACGACCCGGCTGCTGCCCGGTCCATCCGCACGTTCGGAGTGACGACATGACGCACGGAGCGACGACATGACCCACGACTCGACGCGCCGCACGATTCTGACCACGGGCGCGGCCGCGATCGCCGCGACCGCGGTGGGCTGCGGCAGTGAGAGCGGATCGTCCTCGGCCGCCTCCACCTCCGCCGCCTACAGAACGACTCCCCCTGCGGGATCCGGCAGTCCCACGGGCGCCTCCGCGTCCCCGAGCGGCGTCGCGGCGAAGGAGCTGGCACGCACCAGCGACATCCCGGTCGGCGGCGGCAAGGTCTTCGCCGAACAGAGGGTCGTGGTCACCCAGCCGACGCGGAACGACTTCAAGGCGTTCTCGGCGGTCTGCACCCACCAGGGCTGCACGGTCGACAGGGTGACCGACGGGACCATCGACTGCCCCTGCCACGGCAGCCGGTTCGACATCGCCGACGGCTCGGTGGCGCACGGCCCGGCGACCCGGCCGCTGCCCACCGAGCCGATCAAGGTGGAGGGAAATTCGATCCGCCTGGCGTGAGCGGACGCGTACTCTCCCGGGCATGCAACCCCAGGACCTGGTACGCGGCCACACGATCTACGCCTGCGTCATGGGTTCGCACGCCTTCGGACTGGCGACGGACACCAGTGACACCGACCGGCGCGGTGTGTTCCTCGCGCCCACTCCCCTGTTCTGGCACTTCGACAAGCCGCCGACCCATGTGACGGGCCCGGCGCCGGAACAGTTCAGCTGGGAGCTGGAGCGCTTCTGCGAGCTGGCGCTGCGCGCGAACCCGAACGCCCTGGAGTGCCTGCACTCGCCGCTGGTGGAGCACGCGGACGACACGGGCCGCGAACTGCTGGCGCTGCGCGGGGCATTCCTCTCCCGACGGGTGTACGACTCGTTCACCCGGTACGCCCTGGGCCAGCGCAAGAAAATCGAAGCCGATCTGCACCGGCTCGGCGCCCCGCGCTGGAAGCACGCCATGCACCTGCTGCGGCTGCTCACCACCGCGCGCGATCTGCTGCGCACCGGGGCGCTGACGATCGAGGTCGGTGACGAGCGCGCGTCCCTGCTGGCGGTGAAGCGCGGCGAGGTCCCGTGGCCGGAGGTCGAGGCGCGGATGGCCCGGCTGGCCGCGGAGACCGAGCGGGCCGCGCCGGGCACCCCGTTGCCGCTGGAGCCGGACCGCCGCCGCATCGCGGACTTCCTGTTCCGGGCACGCCGCGCCTCAGCCCTGCGCGCGGACGCCGCCGGGGTCGGCGCCGACAGGACCGGAACCGTCGGGACCGGAACCGAAGGAACTGGAACCGACAGGACCGGCACCGTCCAGCCGGACACGCACCACGAAGTCGTGCAGGGCGTCGTGAGCACTGGGCGCGGCGGGCAGCGCTGAGGCGGCCTGCGCCTCGTCGAGCACGGCGTGCAGCCGCTCCACGTCGGCCGCCACGCGCGCGTGGTCGACGTCGGCGTCCCCGTGCTCGTGCCGCGCCTTGGCGGCGATCAGGTCGGGCAGGCACCGGGGCGCCTCGGCACCCAGGTCCGCGAGGAGCGTGGGCAGGTGGGCCTGCACCTCGCCACTGCGCATCAGTTGGATGCCGGTGAGCAGCACCCGGAAGGTGTAGAGCAGCGGCTTGAGTTCGCCGGTCTCCTCGAACAGCCGCCACTGGGTCACCGCGAACCCCCGGTAGTGGTGGGCGTGATGGCTGGTCAGGACACCGGGGGCGAGCGCGATCAGCTCCCGGTGCGCGTCACCGGTGTGCACGACGAGCGGCGAGAGCAGCTGCTCCAGCACATAGCCGTTGCGGCGCAGCATCAGCCGGACGAACTTGCGCAGGTCGTGGGTGACGAGGTCCAGCTCGACGCCGTACCGGTCCCAGGTCCTCGACCGGGTCTCCACGGGCTCGTGCAGCCCCACCAGTGCGGCGGCGGGCAGCAGGTGCACCCCGCGCAGGTCCAGGTCGGAGTCCTCGGACGGGAAGCCGTAGAGGTGTGCGCCGGAGACCGTGGCGAACAGCAGGGGGTCGGGCTGTTCGGCGACCACGGTGGTCAGGTCCATGCCGGGTATGTCGATCACGGGCCTAATCGTCCCAGAGCGCGCCGAGGGTCAGCAGGTCGCTGTGGTACTCGATCCGGTCCGCCCACTCGGCCGGCCAGGCGTCCGCCCCCAGCCAGGCGCCCGCGAAGGCCCCGGTGAGGCAGGCGATGGAGTCGGAATCGCCACTGGAGCAGGCCGCACGGCGCAGCGCGGTCACCGGCTCCTCGGGGAAGATCAGAAAGCACAGCAGGCCGGTCGCCAGGGCCTCCTCGGCGATCCAGCCGGCCCCGGTGGCCAGGCACGGGTCGTCCTCCGGCGCGGGCGTGCGCAGAGCGTCCCGGAGCCGGTCGAGGACCGCCAGGCACTCGTCCCAGCCGCGCGCGGCGAAGTCCTCGGGCGTGGGGTCCCCGGTGCGGGTCCACAGGTCGCCGAGCCAGCTGTGGTGGTAGCGGGTGCGGTTGTCGTGGGCGTACGCGCGCAGACGATCGAGCAGTGCGGCCGGCCCGGTGCCCTGGGCGAGCAGCCGTACGGCGTGGGCGGTGAGGTCGGAGGCGGCCAGGGCCGTCGGGTGCCCGTGGGTGAGCGCGGCCTGCAACTGGGCGGCGCCGGCCCGCTGTTCGTCGCTCAGGCCCGGGGCGAGCCCGACGGGTGCCACCCGCATGTTGGCGCCGCAGCCCTTGGAGCCGGTCTGGCTGGCCTCCTGCCAGGCCCGCCCCTCCTCCTTCAGCAGGTTGCACGCGGTCAGGCAGGTGCGGCCCGGGGCCCGGTTGTTCTCCGGTGACTGGTACCAGTCGACGAACTCCTCGCGCAGCGGCCGCTCCAGGCGCTTCGGCGCGAGCACCCCGCGGTCCATGGCGCTGCGCAGCCCGCGTCCCAGGGCGAGCGTCATCTGCGTGTCGTCCGAGACGAAGGCCTGTCGCGGCAGTTCCATCTCCCGCCAGGGCCCGCAGTTGGCGAGGATCGACGGGACGTCGTTGAACTCGGTGGGGAAGCCGAGCGCGTCCCCGAGGGCGAGGCCCAGCAGGGATCCGGTGGCGGCTTGTTTGGAGACGACGTCGGTCATGCGGGGCGTCCTTCCCTGGACGGTCGCAGCAGCGGTGGGTGCAGGGCGGTGGCGCCGCCCGCGCGGTAGAGGGCGGCCGGTTTGCCGCGGCCCCCGGTCAGCCGGGCGGCGCCGGAGGCCGGTTCGACGAAGCCGGGCACGGCCAGTGCCTTGCGGCGGAAGTTGGGCCGGTCGAGCGGGACGCCCCAGACCGCCTCGTAGACCTGCTGCAGCTCGCCGAGGGTGAAGGCGGCCGGGCAGAAGGCGGTGGCGGCACAGGTGTGTTCGAGCCGGGCGCCGACCCGGTCCCGGGCGTCGGCCAGGATCCGGCCGTGGTCGAAGGCGAGCGGCGGGGCGGTGTCGTACGGCAGCCAGCGCGCCTGGGCGGCGTCGCCGCCGCCGCGTGGTTCGGGCGCGTCGGGCAGCAGCGCGGTGAAGGCGACCGAGACGACCCGCATCCGCGGATCCCGTCCGGGCTCGCTGTAAGTGCGCAGTTGTTCCAGGTGCGGCCCGGTGGCGTCGTCGAGGCCGGTCTCCTCGGCCAGTTCGCGCCGGGCGGCGGTCTCCGCCGACTCGTCGGGCAGCAGGAAGCCGCCGGGCAGCGCCCAGTGGCCGGCGTACGGCTGCTGCCCGCGCTCGACGAGCAGCACCCACAGGGCGCCGTCGCGGACGGTCAGCACGGCCAGGTCGACGGTGACGGCGAAGGGTTCGTACGCGTTCTTGTCGTAGCCCCGCACGGAACACCCCTTCTTTATAGTCAGAGAGACTATAAAGAAGGGGTGTTCGGTGCACAAGCCCTCAGCGGCCTTCAGCGTGCGGAAGTCCTCAGAGGTCGACTTCCTGCATCAGCATCCCGACCTCGGTGTTCGACAGACGGCGCAGCCACCCCGACTTCTGGTTGCCCAGGGTGATCGGTCCGAAGGCGACCCGCACCAGCTTGTCGACCGGGAAGCCCGCCTCGGCGAGCATGCGCCGCACGATGTGCTTGCGGCCCTCGTGCAGCGTGACCTCGACCAGGTAGTTCTTGCCGGTCTGCTCGACGACCCGGAAGTGGTCCGCGCGCGCGTACCCGTCCTCCAGTTGGATGCCGTCCTTGAGCTGCTTGCCCAGGTCGCGCGGGATCGGGCCCACGATGTGCGCGAGGTAGGTCTTCTTCACGCCGTACTTGGGGTGGGTCAGCCGGTGCGCCAGCTCGCCGTGGTTGGTGAGCAGGATGATGCCCTCGGTCTCGGTGTCGAGCCGGCCCACGTGAAAGAGCCTGGTCTCCCGGTTGGTGACGTAGTCGCCGAGGCACTGGCGGCCCTCGGGGTCCTCCATCGTGGCCACCACGCCGGCGGGCTTGTTGAGCGAGAAGAACTGGTACGACTGCGTGGCGACGGTCAGCCCGTCGACCCTGACCTCGTCCTTGTCCGGGTCGACCCGCTTGCCCTGCTCGGTGACGATCTCCCCGTTGACCTCGACACGGGCCTGGTCGATCAGCTCCTCGCAGGCCCGCCGGGAGCCGTAGCCCGCGCGGGCGAGGACCTTCTGCAGCCGCTCGCCCTCCTGCTCCGCGCCCGGGAAGGTCTTGGGCGGCTTGACGTCCTTCGTGCCGGCGTACCGGTCCCGGTTGCGCTCCTCGGCCTGCGTCTCGTACTCACGGGAACGTCCCGGGGCCGTACGCCCGCCGCCCTGCTGGGCCTGCCTGGGCCCGCCCTTGGCGCCACCGCGCGCGGCACCGCCGCGCCCGGACTTGGGGCCGTCCTTCGTCGCGCCGGGGCCGACGTCGTAGCGGCGCTCCTCGGGGCGGGGCTTGCGGGGACGGCCCTGCCCCTGCCGGTCGTCCCTGTTGTTGCCGGCACCGCGTTGGTTGCCGCGCCCGCTGTTCCTGCCGCTGCCGCTGCCGCTGCTTCGCATCAAAATTCCGTCTTAGTCGTCTGCGTCCTGACCGCCGGGCGCATCGGGAGCGTCCGGGTCGAACGACGGGACGCCCTCCAGGGTGTCGGCCTCGATCGCCTCAGCCTCCGGGAGGAAGGGCGCGAGTTCCGGTAGCTCGTCCAGGCCGCGCAGGCCCATCCGCTCCAGGAAGTAGTTCGTCGTCCTGTACAGGATCGCACCTGTTTCGGGTTCCGCGCCCGCCTCCTCGATCAGCCCGCGCTGCAGGAGGGTGCGCATCACGCCGTCGCAGTTGACGCCGCGCACGGCCGAGACCCGGCTGCGGCTGACCGGCTGGCGGTAGGCGACCACGGCCAGGGTCTCCAGCGCGGCCTGGGTGAGCCGGGCCTGCTGGCCGTCCAGGACGAAGCCCTCGACGGCGGCCGCGTACTCGGGACGGGTGGAGAAGCGCCAGCCGCCCGCGACGAGCCGCAGCTCGAAGCCGCGGCCCTGCACGGTGTACTCGTCGGCCAGCGCCCGCAGCGCGTCCCCGATCTGCCGCTTGGGCCGCTGCAGGATCTTGGCCAGGTGCTCCTCGGTCGCGGGCTCGTCCACGACCATGAGGACCGCCTCCAGGGCGGGCCTGAGGTCGAGGTCCGCGACGGTGGACGCGCCCGCCGGGAGCCCGGTGGTGTCCTCGCTCACGCCTTCTTCTCCTCCTTGGGCTCCTCGGGCGGCCGGTCGAACTCGTCCGTCACGGTCGGAGCGTCCTCGCCGTCGCCGCCGGTCCAGCGCACGATCAGCTCGCCGAGAGCGGTCTCCTGGTCGAGTGCGACGGCCTTCTCGCGGTACAGCTCCAGCAGCGCGAGGAAGCGGGCGACGACGGTCAGTGTGTCGTCCGTGTCCTCGACCAGCGCCCGGAAGCCGGCCTCGCCCAGGTCCCGGAGCCGGGCGACCACGATCTGGGCCTGTTCCTGCACGCTGACCAGCGGTGCGTGGATGTGGTCGACGTACACCTGGGGCTTCGGCCTGGGCTGCATCGCCTTGACCGCGAGCCGGGCGAAACCCTCGGGTCCGATGCTGATGACGACCTCGGGCAGCAGCTCGGCGTGGTGCGGTTCGAGGCCCACGGTACGAGGGTGGCGCAGGGCCTCCGCGTCGAGGCGGCCGTTGAAGATGTCGGCGATCCGTTTGTAGGCGCGGTACTGGAGCAGCCGGGCGAACAACAGGTCGCGGGCCTCCAGCAGGGCGAGGTCGGCCTCGTCCTCGACCTCGGCGACGGGCAGCAGCCGGGCCGCCTTCAGGTCGAGCAGGGTGGCGGCCACGACCAGGAACTCGGTCGTCTGGTCCAGGTCCCAGTCCGGCCCCATCGCCCTGATGTGCGCCATGAACTCGTCGGTGACCTTGGAGAGCGCCACCTCGGTGACGTCGAGCTTGTGCTTCGAGATCAGCTGGAGCAGCAGGTCGAAGGGCCCCTCGAAGTTGGCGAGGCGGACCTTGAAGACACCGTCCGGCTGCTCAGTCCCGTCGCCCCCTTCAGCCCCCTCGTCCCCCTCAGCCTCAGCAGCCCCGGCGCCCGCCGCGACGGCCACGGCCTCCGGTACGACGGCCTCCGCGCCGTCCGCACCCGCTGCGGCGTCCTTCGGCTCGGCAGCGGCATCGTCCGGCTCGGCGCCGGCGGCCCGGCCAAGGGCGATGGGCCCGGAGTTCTCCGGCTCGGGAGCCGGGACGGTCGCCACGGGCGGCTCGTCCGGCGGAGCCGACGGCACGGCGCCCGGGCCCCGGCCCAGCGAACGCCGACGGCCGGCGGACGCGCCGCGGGAGGAGGGGACATTCGAGGTCATGGCTCCCGCAGGCTATCGCCAAACCCCCCGAACCAGGTCAGCCACGGACCGGCGGCACCCCAAAGAGGCGCGGGAAACTGTGCGACGAACCACGACCAACCCGCACGCAAAGAACAACAACCACCCGCTCACCACCCCCACCGGGGCGCGGGGAACCCCGCAACACACCACGACCGGCCCGCGGACGAAGGACGGCAACACCTCGCCGACGGTCTCAGCGGTCTCGGCTCAGCGCTCAGCGCCCCCGCAGGCGCCGTACAAGGATGCTCGCGTCTCCACGGGACTCCAGGTCGGCCAGTACCACGGCGACCGCCTCACGCACGATGCGCCCGCGGTCGACGGCAAGCCCGTGCTCGCCCCGAAGGACCAGTCGCGCGTGCTCCAGGTCCATCAGTTCCTCGGCGGACACGTACACGGTGATCTTCTCGTCGTGCCGCTCACGCCCGCTGGGCCGGCGCTGTGCGGCACGTCCGCGCTTGCGTGACTGCGCGCCGCCGTCAGGCGCGGCGGCGGACGAAGCACCGGCGGCGGAGCCTTCCGGTGCCGCCGCCTGGCGCCGCGCCGGGCGTTCCGCGGCGGCGGACCGGCTACGGGACTCGCCCGCGTCGGCGGGCTCCGCCTCCGCCGCCACGTGCTCCGCACCGTCACCGTCGCCGCCCTGCACGGGCACGGAGTGCGGCGCGTCCTCGGCGTCCGCCGCGTCACTCTCCCCCGCGGGGGCCGGCACCCTGGCCTCGCCGTTGGCCTGGCGCCGGGGAGTGGACGCCTGGAGCGCCATCCCCCCTGTCGTACGGAACAGTTCGTCGGCACCGGGCAGACTCACTCGGCGTGACACCGGGCGAGCACCTCCCTGGCGAGCTGGCGGTAGGCGGCGGCACCGACGGAGTTGGAGGCGTACGTGGTGATCGGCTCACCGGCGACCGTGGTCTCCGGGAAGCGGACCGTGCGGCCGATGACCGTGTGGTAGACGTGGTCGTCGAACGCCTCGACGACCCGCGCGAGCACCTCACGGCTGTGCACGGTGCGGGAGTCGTACATCGTGGCCAGGATCCCGTCGAGCTCCAGCTCCGGGTTGAGCCGCTCCTGGACCTTCTCGATGGTCTCGGTCAGCAGGGCCACACCGCGCAGGGCGAAGAACTCGCACTCCAGCGGCACGATGACCTTGTGCGCGGCCGTCAGGGCGTTGACCGTGAGCAGGCCGAGCGAGGGCTGGCAGTCGATCACGATGTAGTCGTAGTCGGGCAGCAGCGGCTTCAGGGCGCGTTGCAGCGTCGACTCGCGGGCGACCTCGGAGACCAACTGGACCTCGGCGGCCGACAGGTCGATGTTGCTCGGGAGCAGGTCCATGTTGGGGACCGCGGTCTTCAGCAGGACCTCGTCCGCGGACATGCCCCGCTCCATGAGCAGGTTGTAGACGGTGAGGTCGAGCTCCATCGGGTTGACGCCGAGGCCGACCGACAGCGCGCCCTGCGGGTCGAAGTCCACGAGCAGCACCCGCCGGCCGTACTCCGCGAGCGCGGCACCCAGGTTGATGGTCGACGTCGTCTTGCCGACGCCACCCTTCTGGTTGCACATCGCAATGATCTTCGCGGGTCCGTGGTCGGTCAGCGGACCCGGGATCGGGAAGTACGGCAGCGGACGCCCGGTCGGGCCGACGCGCTCGCGGCGCTGCCGGGCAGCATCGGGCGCGAGCGTGGCCGCGTACTCGGGGTCGGGCTCGTATTCGGCGTCGGGGTCGTAGAAGTGCCCCTCGGGCAATTCGTCGTAGTCGGCGAAATGGTTGTGGGGCGCGCCACTTCCGTCGCCGGCCATGGCGTTCACGTGATGGCCATCCATGCTCTGGTGTGCTGGCTGAGTCACCCCAGGAATCCGGTGACTCTGGTGGGCTGCGAAGATGCGCACAGCAACGGAGCCGACAGCCTCGAACCCCGCGGCACCCTGGCCCGGTACGGGCATTCCTGGTTGACCACCCCCGGGAGAAAATGTCGACTCATTCACAAGTCGTCTTACCTCCTTGGTGACCAGGGGACTTCTAGACAGGTCAGCGTGGCACCATGCCGACGGTTGGCGACTCTATGGCGTGTCGGCGGTCCGCAGCAACACAATCCGCCGGACCCGGCAGGATGTGTCGGCAATGGAACATCCCTCTGTCAAGGGCGTACGGCCGTCGCACAGCAGGTTTCACCGGTGTACGAATCGGTCGAAGGGTTACGTTCGAGGCGAGTTGACCGAGTGCCGCAAAGTGACCATACACACATCCGGCCGGACCCTGTGGACAAGGTCCGGCCGGATGTGTGCGGTTGACCCGCCGAGTTGACGTATCGCCTTTACGAAAAGGTGACTTAGCCGATCAGGGTCTCCAGCGCCACGTGCTCCAGGCCGTGCGCCTCGGCGACCTGCCGATAAACCACCTTGCCGTCATGGGTGTTCAACCCCTTGGCCAGCGCGGGGTCCCGGCGCAGCGCCTCGGCCCAGCCGTTGTTCGCGAGCGACACGATGTACGGCAGGGTGGCGTTGGTCAGCGCGTACGTGGAGGTGTTGGGCACCGCGCCCGGCATGTTGGCGACGCAGTAGAAGACCGAGTCGTGGACCGGGAAGGCCGGCTCGGCGTGCGTGGTCGGGCGGGAGTCCTCGAAGCAGCCGCCCTGGTCGATCGCGATGTCGACAAGGACACTCCCCGCCTTCATCCGGGAGACCAGCTCGTTGCTGACCAGCTTCGGGGCCTTGGCGCCGGGGATGAGGACGGCGCCGATCACGAGGTCGGCCTCCAGGCATGCCTTCTCCAGCTCGAAGGAGTTGGAGACGACGGTCCGGATCTTCGTCCCGAAGATCTTGTCGGCTTCCTTGAGCTTGTTGATGTCGGTGTCGAGAAGGGTCACCTGGAAGCCCATGCCGATGGCGATCTGCGCGGCGTTCCAGCCGGACACGCCACCACCGATGACGACGGCCCTGGCCGCCAGCACCCCCGGCACGCCGCCGGGCAGCACACCGCGGCCGCCGTGGGCGCGCATCAGGTGGTAGGCGCCGACCTGCGGGGCCAGCCGGCCCGCCACCTCGGACATCGGCGCGAGCAGCGGCAGGGCGCGACCCGGCAGCTCGACGGTCTCGTAGGCGATCGCGGTGGTGCCGGACTCCAGCAGGGCGTCGGTGCACTCCTTGGAGGCGGCCAGGTGCAGGTAGGTGAAGAGGGTCTGGTCCTTGCGCAGCCGGTGGTACTCCTCCGCGACCGGCTCCTTGACCTTCAGCAGCAGGTCGGCGGCGGCCCACACCTCGTCGGCGGTCGGCAGGATCTCGGCGCCGGCGGCGACGTACTCGGCGTCCGGGATCGACGAGCCGACGCCGGCGGCCCGCTCGACGACTACCTGGTGACCGGCGCGCACCAGCTCGTGCACGCCGGCCGGGGTGATGGCCACCCGGAACTCGTTGTTCTTGACCTCGCGGGGGATGCCGACCTTCACGTGGATCACGGTCCTTGGCTCAGTGGGTGTGGGGGCATAGCAAAATATTCCGGGCATGCCGGTGCATACCAGGAGACACCGCAGGGGAACGTGCAGCAGAGCCAGTTTAATGAAGGTGTTCCGACTGTCTAGCCTTCTATTGCTTCAAACTTCGTCGGATGCACTACGGATTTCGCAGGCATTGGCACCGTGTTCCGGGTCTTCCCAGTCCGGACGGCTCTCCGGGAGGCCGAGCTCCTCCTCGCCCAGCATGCGCTCGGCGGCGCTGCGGTGCAGTCGCGCCGCGGCGCAGTCGCCCAGGCGGTCCAGGGTGTCGGCGAGCCGCAGCTGCAGGGCGGCCTGCAGCCGCACGTCCTCGGCGCGGCGTGCCCACTCCACCGCCTCCTGGCAGGTGCGCAGCGACTCCTCGGGCCGTCCCGCGTACTCCTGGACCCGGGCCAGTTCGCTCATGGCCCGCGCCCGGGCGGCGACGTCGCCCGCCTTGCGGTATCCGGCCACGGCCGCGCGCCAGTTCCGAAGCGCCTCGCCGTAGCGGCCCGCGTAGGTGTGGGAGGTGGCGATGCGGCCGTAGAGCCGGGCGGCGTCCGCGCGCTCGCCACGGGCCAGCCGCTGGGCGAGGGCCCGCCCGAACCAGTCGGCGGCCCGGTCGTGGTCCCCCAGCTCCTGGTGCGTGCCGCCCACCGATTCCATCGCGCGGCCGGTCGCATACGGGTCGTGCGCCTCGCGGCCGGCGTCCAGCGCGGCCCGGTAGCGGACCAGGGCCTCGTCCGTACGGCCGGTCCGGGCGTCCAGGTCGCCCAGGTTCAGCAGCGCGGCGGCCCGCTCCCTGGGCAGGTTCCGGCGCTCGGCGACATCGAGGACGAGGCCGTGGATGCCGTACAGATCGACGGCCGCCTCCTGGGTGCCGACATGCGCCACCATGGCCCTGACCAGCTGGGACATCAGCCTGCGGGCCAGGGTGTCCAGTTCCCCGTCGGCGACCGCGAGGCGGGCGGAGGCCAGCAGCGCGGGCCTGCGCACGCACAGCCAGTCGGCGGCGGCCCGGGGGGTCGGGAAGCGCAGGGTGCGGGGCAGGCCCTGGAGTTTCGCGCGGACCTCGGGAAGGTCCGTCTCGGTGATCGCCCGGCAGGAGTGGAGCAGCCGTACGGTCCGCTCCAGCATCCGGGCCCGGGCCAGTTGCAGTTCGCCGGGCCGGTCCTGGGATTCGGCGAGGGCCTTGAGCATGGGGTGCAGGCAGCCGGGAACCTCGTACTGCGGCAGCGGAGCGGCGGCGGTCCGCAGCAGGCCGAGGGCGACGAAGTCGTCCAGGGTGGTGTGGGCGGCGCCGACCGAGCAGCCGGCCAGGGCGGAGGCGGTGTGCGGGTCGATCAGGCCCGCCGGGGCCAGGGCGAGCAGGCGCAGTATCCGGGCGGCCGGTCCGGGCAGGGTGTCGTACACGAACCGGAAGACGCGGCCGAGCGCGGTCCCCTCGTCGTCCGCCGCGTGCAGGCGCTTGGCCAGGTCGGCGACGGCCGCCTTGGGGCGGGCGGCGAGCCAGCCGCCGGCCAGGATCAGGGCGGCGGGCTGGGCCCGGCAGACCTCGACCAGGTCCTCGGCGGCGCGCGGGTCGACGGTGATGCGCACCGAGCCGGTGTACCGGGTCAGCAGTTCCAGGGCCGACTTGGTGTCGAGCCCGCCCACGGTGCACGGGCGGACGTCCGCGATCCCGGTGAGCGGGCCCTGCGACACGGCGACGACCAGGCAGTCCGGACTGTCCGGCAGCAGCGCGTCGACCTGCTCGGCGCTGCCCGCGTCGTCCAGCAGGAGCAGCGTCCGGCGCCCGGCCAGGGCCTCGCGCAGATCAGCGGTCAGGTCGTCCTCGGCGGCTCCGGGCGCCGTGGGCCGCCCGAGTGCGCTCAGCAGTTCGCGGGCGGTCCGCTCGACCGGGACGAGGGTGCCGTCGGGCTCCCCGAGCCGGGCGCGCAGCACCCCGTCGGGATAGCGGTCGGCGACCTGCCGGACCAGCTCCGCGGCGAGTTCGCTGCGGCCGGAGCCGGGCCGGCCGGCGACGAGGAGCACCCGGGCACGGGGGGCCTTGCGGCCGGCGATGGTGTCGAGCCCCGCGCGCTCGATGTCGGCGCGCAGTTCCTTCAACTCCCTTGTGCGGCCCAGGAAATGCCCCTCCGCGGCCGGAGGTCCGAACACCTGCACGCTGTCTGTCTCCACCGCCTGATCCGTCACGGGCCACGCTCCCGTCCCACCGCACACGTCGGCCCACCGGGTCGTTTCCGGGCGCCGCGCCTTCTCTTCGGCTCATTCGCGAGGAGCCTAGTTCACGCTCCGCGACGTACCGGGTGGAGCACGGCGAACGGGTCCCCCGATCGGATCAGGCGATCGTCACACCGGAATCGGATCGCTCGGTTCCGGGCGTTGGGTTCCGGCCGCTCGGTCCGGGGCGCTCGGCCGGGGGCGTCCGGTTCCGGACGTTCGGCCGAGGGCGTCCCGAACCGCGCCGGCGCGCGGTTTCGGGCGGGGGGCTCAGGCCTCGAAGGGGCGCGCGGGCCAGGGAGCGTCGGCCGGGCGCAGCGCGTCGAGGCCGTCGCCGGCCCGGGCGGCGGTCAGCGACAGGACGCCCACCGCGAGGCAGTTGTTGTGCAGTTCGCCCGCCAGCACGCCGCGCACCAACTCGGCCACGGGCACCCGCGCGTACTCCAGATCGATCTCCTCGTCCTCGGCGGCGAAGCGCTCGCCGTCCGCCTCGGACAGGTTCCGGGCCAGGAAGATCCGTACGGCCTCGTCGCAGCCGCCCGGCGTGGTGTACACGTCGGTCAGCACCCGCCAGTCCTCCGCCTTGACGTGCGCCTCCTCGTACAGCTCGCGCTGGGCGGCGTGCAGCGGGTTCTCGCCGGGTACGTCGAGCAGGCCGGCCGGGATCTCCCACAGCTTCTGCCGGACCGGGTGGCGGTACTGGCGGATCAGCAGGACCCGGTCCTCGTGGTCGAGGGCGAGGACGGCCACCGAGCCGGGGTGGACCTGGTAGTCGCGGCGGGCCACCGTGCCGTCGGGCATGAGCACGTCGTCCGTGCGGACCGAGGTCTTGTTCCCCACGAAGGGGGTCTCGGTCGCGCGGATCTCCCACTCCTGAGCGGTGTCCTTGATCGTCATGCCCTGTCCTTCCACGTACGCACGAGAAACCGGGGCGCCCCCTGCCGGTGGTGGCACCCCGGTCACCGTACCGCCGGTGTGTTACTCGGAGTTCCGCTCCGCCTCGACCGACCGCAGGACCGCGGCCCTGACGAGGCCGGCGAACAGCGGGTGCGGGCGGGTCGGACGGGAGCGCAGCTCGGGGTGCGCCTGGGTGGCGACCAGGTAGGGGTGCGCATCGCGCGGGTACTCGACGTACTCGACGAGCTTGCCGTCGGGCGACGTCCCGGAGAACACGATGCCCGCCTTCTTCTCCAGCTCGGCGCGGTAGGCGTTGTTGACCTCGTACCGGTGGCGGTGGCGCTCCTCGACGTACTCCTTGTCGCCGTAGACCTCGCGCACGATGGAGCCCTCGGCCAGCTTCGCCGGGTACATGCCGAGCCGCATGGTGCCGCCCATGTCGCCCTCGCCGGCGACGATGTCGAGTTGTTCGGCCATGGTGGAGATGACCGGGTGGGCGGTGGCGGAGTCGAACTCGGTGGAGTTGGCGTCCTGGATGCCGGCCAGGTGGCGCGCGGCCTCGATCACGATGCACTGGAGGCCCAGGCAGAGGCCGAGCAGCGGGATCCGGTTCTCCCGGGCGTAGCGGATCGCGCCGACCTTGCCGAGCACGCCGCGGTCGCCGAAGCCGCCCGGAATGCAGATGCCGTCGACGTCGGCGAGTTGGGCCTGCGCTCCGGCCGGGGTCTTGCAGTCGTCCGAGGTGACCCACTTGATCTTGACCCGGGCCTTGTTGGCGAAGCCGCCCGCACGCAGCGCTTCGGTGACCGAGAGGTAGGCGTCCGGCAGGTCGATGTACTTGCCGACCAGCGCGAGGGTGACCTCGTGGTCGGGGTTGTGGACCCGGTCGAGCAGGTCGTCCCAGGTCGTCCAGTCCACGTCCCGGAAGGGCAGGTCCAGCCGGCGCACGACGTAGGCGTCCAGTCCCTCGCCGTGGACGGTCTTCGGGATGTCGTAGATCGAACGGGCGTCGGGGCAGGCGACCACGGCGGCCTCGTCGACGTCGCACATCAGCGAGATCTTGCGCTTGATCGCGGTCGGCACCTCGCGGTCGCAGCGCAGCACGATCGCGTCCGGCTGGATACCGATGTTGCGCAGGGCGGCGACGGAGTGCTGGGTCGGCTTGGTCTTCAGTTCGCCGGACGGACCGATGTACGGCAGCAGCGAGATGTGCACCACGAAGACGTTGTCCCGGCCCACCTCGTGCCGCACCTGGCGGACGGTCTCCAGGAACGGCAGCGACTCGATGTCGCCGACGGTCCCGCCCACCTCGGTGATCACGACGTCCACCTCGTCGGTGGCCATGCGCCGGATGCGGTGCTTGATCTCGTTGGTGATGTGCGGGATGACCTGCACCGTGTCGCCCAGGTACTCGCCGCGCCGCTCCTTGGCGATGACGGTGGAGTACACCTGGCCGGTGGTGACGTTGGCGGTGCCGTCCAGGTCGCGGTCGAGGAAGCGCTCGTAGTGCCCGATGTCCAGGTCGGTCTCGGCGCCGTCGTTGGTGACGAAGACCTCACCGTGCTGGAACGGGTTCATCGTGCCCGGGTCGACGTTCAGGTAGGGGTCGAGCTTCTGCATCACGACGCGCAGTCCCCGCGCCTTGAGGAGCATGCCCAGGCTGGAGGCGGTGAGGCCCTTGCCCAGCGAGGAGGCGACACCCCCGGTGACGAAGATGTGCTTGGTCGTCGTGGCAGTGCTGTTTCGGAAAGCAGCGGGCGGCATGGCCAAGAGGGGGCTCCCGTGGTCGCGGTCTGGAGTGCGGTGCGGCTCCTGGTCCGGAAGTCTCCGGGGCGCCGTCGCTGCGGTTCTCGGGGGACCCCTGTCGTCTGCGGAGTTTGTCGCGTTTCCGTCGGGGGCGCCCACCGGTCCACGGGCTACCAGGGTATCAGCGCCGGGAGGGCGTCGGCTTCCGGCCACGCTCCGCGCACACGTCGATACGGGCGCGCACTGCTTACCCGGTTCTCACCCTTTGGTCACCCATTCGGCTCATACGGGTTGCCCCGAGCGGCACGCAGATCATCTACGTGCGTCGTATCCTGCTCGGACACTCACTGCCGAGCCCGGCCGGAAAAACAGGGCACACCCCCGCCCGTATCCACCGGAACAACGCGTGCTCGTCAGTCCGTCGAGTTGTGATCGTCGTTTTGCCCCGGGGCCGAGCGGCTGCTTTGCTTCAAATCTCAACATCGCATGACACGACTCACAACCCGACGCATAACGACGTATAACAAACCCCTTGACCGCACAGAGCGATAACCCCTTCGTGGGGTGACGTGGCCGTTCGACTGGAGTTGCACGTGGCCGGGCGCATCGAAGATTACGCACTCATCGGAGACATGCAGACAGCGGCGCTGGTCTGCCGGGACGGCACAGTCGACTGGCTGTGCCTGCCCCGCTTCGACTCCCATGCCGTCTTCGCCGGTCTACTGGGCACCGAAGAACACGGATTCTGGCGGCTCGGACCCGCCTACGCGGCCGACGCACAACCGCCCACGGCGGCCCGGCGCACCTACCGCGGCGACTCCCTGATCCTGGAATCGGAGTGGGACACCCCGCGCGGCACCGTTCGTGTGACGGATTTCATGCCTCCGCGTGACGGCGCCCCGCAGCTGATCCGCATCGTCGAAGGCGTCACCGGTCGCGTACCGATGCGTTCCGCCCTGCGGATGCGCTTCTCCTACGGACGGGTGGTGCCCTGGGTCCACAAGTACGACGGGCGTACGGTCGGGGTGGCCGGCCCGGACTCGGTGTGGTTCGACACCACCGCGGAGACCTACGGCAAGTCGCTCACCACCTACGCCGACTTCACCGTCGCCCCCGGCGACCGCATCGCCTTCACCATTTCCTGGCAGCCCTCGCACCGGGAGCCGCCCGCGCTGCCGGAGCCGGAGCAGTCGCTGGAGGCGACCGAGGAGTTCTGGCGCGAGTGGGTCGAGAACTGTACGTACCACGGGCCCTACCGCGAACCGGTGATCCGCTCCCTGATCACGCTCAAGGCCCTCACCTACGCCCCCACGGGCGGCATCGTCGCCGCCCCCACGACCTCCCTGCCGGAGGACATCGGCGGCGTCCGCAACTGGGACTACCGCTACACCTGGCTGCGGGACGCGGCGATCACGCTGTCCTCGCTGCTGCGCACCGGCTACCGCGAGGAGGCCCGCGCCTGGCGCGAGTGGCTGCTGCGGGCCGTGGCGGGCGACCCGGAGAACCTGCAGATCATGTACGGCATCGCGGGTGAGCGCGAACTGGGCGAGGCGGAGCTGGACTGGCTGCCCGGCTACGAGAAGTCCGCGCCGGTCCGGGTCGGCAACGGCGCCGCGCACCAACTCCAGCTGGACGTGTACGGCGAGGTCACCGAGGCCCTGCACCTGGCCCACATGACCGGCCTGGCCCGCAACGACTACGCCTCGCTGCTCCAGCTGAAGCTGATCCGCTACCTGGAGGACCACTGGGACGAGCCGGACGAGGGCATCTGGGAGGTGCGCGGGCCGCGCCGGCACTTCGTGCATTCCAAGGTGATGGCCTGGGTCGCGGTGGACCGCACCATCAAGCTGATCGAGTCCGGGGACGCGGACGGCCCGCTGGAGCGGTGGCGCGAACTGCGCGACGACATCCACCGGGACGTGTGCGAGCGGGGCTACGACAAGGAGCGCAACACCTTCACCCAGTCCTACGGCTCCAAGGAGCTGGACGCCTCACTGCTGCTGATCCCGCAGATGGGCTTCCTGCCGCCGGACGACAAGCGGGTGATCGGCACCATCGAGGCGATCCAGCGGGAGCTGTCCACTCCGGACGGCTTCATCCTGCGCTACCCCACTGAGGGTGAGCACGAGGGCGTCGACGGCCTCCCCGGCGACGAGGGCGCCTTCCTCGCCTGCTCGTTCTGGATGGCGGACGACCTCGCGATGATCGGGCGGGTGGACGAGGCCCGCAAGCTGTTCGAGAAGCTGCTGGCCCTGCGCAACGACCTCGGTCTGCTGGCCGAGGAGTGGGACCCGGTCCGCGAACGGCAGGTCGGCAACTTCCCGCAGGCATTCAGCCACGTCCCGCTGATCGACACGGCCCTGCGCCTGACGGCCTCGGGGGCGTACGGGGGCTGAGCCCGCGCCGGGGGCGGCTCTTTGCAATGACCCCGTGTCCAGGGCCACCCGGACGGGGTCGGGAGCGGCCCAGCCGCGGGCTTCCCGTTCGCGGGCGGGGCACGGCCCTGGCCTCGCTGCGCAAGGAACCCGCCGGTGACGTGATCGCCCCGGGCGGTGCGGGCCGTGGCACGGCCCGCACCGTGTTCGACGCGATGACCGGCCGCCGGCCGGTGGTGGCCGCCCGGTGCGCCGACGAGGACGACGCGGTCCGGGCCGTACGCGTCGGCCGGGACCCTGATCAGCCCATCGCCGCGCGCGGCGGAGGCCACCGCGTCACCGGCCCTGGGCGACCGCGCGCCGGTGCCCGGCCTGCCCGAAGGCACGGGGAGAGCGTGGATCCGGCCGCAGCGGCGATGATCGAACCCGTCCGACGCGGAGGCTGCCCCGAAGGCGTCCGCACAGGTAGCGTCCAGTGCATGGACAGCCGTACGGACAGCGGGACGAACGACGCCTTCGACACGGAGGGCGCGGGGGTCACCGTCCGGCGGGCGCTCGAACTGCCCGGGTTGCGCAGCGGACTCCCGGAGATCCTGGCCGGCTCGGAGGGACTCGGCCGCACGGTCCGCTGGGTGCACGCGGGCGAGGTGCCCCACATCGCCTCCCTGCTCAAGGGCGGCGAACTGCTGCTGACCACCGGATACGGCCTGGGCACCCGGCCCGCCGAGCAGCGGGCGTTCGTCCGCACCCTCGCCGACCGCGGCATCGCCGCCCTGGTGGTGGAGCTGGGCCCGCGCTTCGACCGGCTGCCCGCCGCGGTGGTGGACTGCGCCCGCGGCGCCGGACTGCCGCTGGTCCAGCTGCACCGCGAGGTGCCGTTCGTGACGGTCACCGAGGAGATCCACACCGAGATCGTCAACGGCCACTACGCGCTGCTCCAGCGGGCCGAGGAGGTGCACCGGCGCTGCACCCAGGCCCTGCTGGGCGGTGGCGGCGTGCCGCAGGTGCTGGAGATCCTGGCCGGCTTCAGCGGAAACCCGGTCTTCCTGGAGACCCCGGACGGCCGGCTCCTGTACGCGGCCGGGGAGGGCCCCGAGGGCGCGGACCCGCTCCAGGTGTGGGAAGGGCTGCGCGGGCAGCACAAGGACGTCCCGCCGCCCGCCGGTTCGGTGCTGGTGGAGGTGCCGGGGAGCGGTCCGGGGGCGGGCTCGGTCCGGGCCCGGCTCGTACTGCTCCCGGTCCGCGCGCCGCTGGCGCCCGTGCACCGGATGGCCGCCGAGCGGGCCGCGGCCGTCCTGGCGGTCGTGCTGATGCAGGCCCGGCAGGAGGAGGAGTTGGCGGCGCGCGGCCGGGGCGACTTCCTCACCGACCTCGCCGAGGGTCGTATCAGCGCCGGGGACGCTCCCGCACAGGCCCGGGTGCTGGGCTTCAAACCGGGCCGCTCTCCGCTGCTGCCGGTGGTGATGCGGCTGGCCGGCACCCTCGCGCCGGGCGGCACCACCGCCCGCTCCGGTGGCGTGGAGTGCGGCGGCGGCTGGGCCGTCCTGGGGCGTGCCGTCGCGGAGGAGCTGGCCTCTTTGGGCATGCCGGTGCTGCTGGGCGTACGGCCGGTCGAGGGCCGCGTCCCGCTGCTGCTGGGGCTGCGCTCGGCGGCGGAGCGGCCGGCGGTCGCGGACCGGGTCGCGGCGGCGCTGCGGGCCGGGGTGGAACGGGCCGGGATGCACCGGCCCGGAGCCCGGCCGCCCGTGGTGGTGGTCGGGGCGGCCGGGGGCTGGGCGTCCGCGTCGGACGGGCTGCGGCACGCCGCGGAGACCGCGGCGGCGGCACAGTGCCTCGCGGACCGCCCCTGGTACGACGCCCGCCGGCTGGACATCGACCTCCTCCTGTGGCGGCTGCGCGACCACCCGGATCTCGCGGCCTTCGTGGACCGGGCGATCGGCCCGGTGCGCGAGCACGACAGCCGGGCCAAGCCGACGCTGCTGCCGACGCTGGAGACCTATCTGGCGCATGCGGGCCGCAAGGCGGAGACCGCGCGTGAGCTGCACCTCAACCGGCAGACCCTCTACAACCGCCTCGCCCGCATCGGGGAGCTGCTGGGCACCGACCTCGACGACCCGCAGACGGTGCTGGCGCTGAGTCTGGCCCTGCGGGCCCGCCGGCACGTGTCCTGACGGCGCTCAGACCATCGGGCTGGGCTGGGTCAACTCGTCGTAGACGCTGAGGACCTGGGCGACCGTCTCGTCCTCGGTGGGCCAGCCGGCGGCCTGCCGTGCCCCCAGCTCGGCCAGCTCCGTGCGGCGCCCGGTGTCGCCGAGCAGCCGCACGACGGCGTCGGCGAGCGCCTCCGGATCGCCGTACGGGACCAGTTCGGCAGCCTCGCCGACCAGGTCGGGGATGCCGCCGACGGCGGTCGCGACGAGCGGTACGCGCGCGTGCAGGGCCTCCTGGGCGAGCACGGAGCGGGACTCCCAGCTGCTGCACAGGAGCGCGAGGTCGGCGGCGGCGAGCAGCCCGTCGGTGTCCTCGCAGCAGCCGATGAGCCGTACCGGCAGGTCCTCGTCCTCGATCCGGCGCGTCAGCTCGGCACGCAGCGGGCCCTCGCCCGCGACGACGAGCAGGGGTACGGGGTCGAGGTCGCGCCAGGCGCGCGCCGCGTCCAGCAGGACTTCGTACCCGCGGTGACGGTCCAGGGAGCCGATGGCCACCAGCAACGGGCGGCCGATGGCGCCGAGTTCGGCCCGGGCCTTGGGACGCAGCGGGTCGGGGCCGTCGGGCGCCGCGGTGCGGAACGTGCGGGGCAGGGAGACACCGGCGAGCCGGGCGTCCCTGGCGCCGGCCCTGCGGGCCCGGTCCACCAGGTCGGAGGAGGTGCCGAGGATCACCGCGGCGGCCTTCGTGACCCGGCGTTCCAGCAGCCGGAGCAGATGGCCGCGGGCGCCTTCGACCTGCACCCGGTCGTGCCAGGTGACGAGGAGCGGGGTGTGGCGTCCGCTGAGCGCCAGCACCGTGCGGAAGGAGGCGTGCAGCCCGTGTGCGTGCACCAGGTCGGCGTCGGCGCAGGCCGCGCGCAACGCGGCGACGGACGCCGGGTCGCTGCTGCGTGGGATGTGGACGTGGTCGGCGCCGATGCCGGTGAAGTCGTAGCGGTCGTCGGCCTCCGCGGGGGCGCACACCGTGACCCGCACACCGCGCGCGACGAGACCCGCGGCCAGCGACCGCACGTGCGCGCTGCTGCCGGCGTTGCCCCCGCCCAGCACCTGCACGGTGCGCAGCGGCGACTGTCCGTGCGGTGCGGTGCTGCTCGCGGGGCTCACGCGTCCGGGACCTCCTGGTTCGGCGTGGGAAGGGCACGAAGATACGTACAGAAGGTATCGGGTGGAGGGGGAGCACCGCGCGCCTCCCCCGCGCACCGCGTTCCCTGCCAAGGATGCCAGCACATACGGGTGTTGCGGGCCCCGCCGGGAGGCCCGGAACACCAGGGGACGGGGCAATGCTCCGGAGTGCGTCACCCACACGAGTGAGAACCCCGACCGTCGGACGAACACGCGTACGGCCAGCAGGGCCGCGAGGTCGGCTCCCGGCCTCTGCGCCGGGGACGGGCGCGACGTCCGCCGTGCCGCTGGACAGCGGCGGCCTCCGGGTGTCGGACGCGGCTCTGCCGAGCCGGATTCCGGCGTTGTGTTCGAAGCCCCCCTGACCGTCACTCATGATGGGGCGACCCGCAGTCCACCATCCCGGGAAGGTTCCGCCATGCACGTCGCGTACTGGATCATCGCAGCGCTCCTGGCCGTGTTCTACGGCTTCGCAGGAAGCAAGAAGCTCCTTGAGAGCCAGGAACGGCTGCGGCCCATGATGGGCTGGGTCGACCAGATACCCATGCCGTTCGTGCGGGTCCTGGGGGCGCTGGAGATCCTCGGCGCGCTCGGCCTGCTCCTGCCGCCCCTCACCGGCATCGCGGTCGTGCTCGCCGTCGCCGCGGCGGTCGGCCTCGCCCTGGTACAGATCGGCGGCATGGCACTGCACATCTCCCGTGGCGAGACGCAGGTGATCGCCCTCAACGTCGTCTTCCTGGCGCTGGCGGCCGTGGCCGCCTGGCTGGCGACCGCCTGGCTCTGACCACGTCGGCGCTCACCGGACGGCCCCCGCCGTTCCGCCGCCTTGGACCCGCTGCCCCGGCCGGCCCGGCATCCGCGGCGACCCGGCCGGCCCCGGCCACCGGCTCAGCGCCCGCCCCCGCCCACGGCACGCGCCCAGGCGGTGACCCGGTCCCCGTACCGGGCCGCCGCCACCGCAGCGACGGCGTGCGCCGCCAGGCCCACGCGACCGTACCGGGCGGCGATCGCCACGCCCAGGGCCGCGCCGAGCGCGTGCGCCCCGGTGTCGCCGATCATCGTCCGCTCGCCCAGGTCGTCGGGGAGCACGGCCGCCGCGGCTCCGGTCGCCGCCGCGGCCGCCTCCGCGCCGGCTCCCGCGCGCAGCAGTCCCGGCGCCCCGAGGGCGAGCACCGCGCAGGCGGCCCGGCCCGGCCGTACGTCCACGAGGTTGACGAAGTGCGCGGTACCGGCGATCACCACCCCCGCGAGCAGCCGGTCGAGGAACCGGTCCCGCAGCACCGCACCGGCGACCAGCCCGGTTGCGGAGATCCCGAACAACTTGACCGAGCCGCTGGTGACCTCGCCGTCCCGCAGGGCGGTCAGATGCGCCCGGAAACCGCTTCGGGGGTCACCGGCCCCGGCGATGTCGTCGTAGGCGCCGCAGGCCCCGGCGGCGAGCACCGCGAGTCCGGCCGCCGGATGGACGCGGGCCGCTCCGGCCGCGGCCGCAAGCGCGCAGCCGGGCCCCGGATACCACCCGACGGTGCGCCCGGCGTAGTTGGTCCGCTCCCAGCGCGCCCTGCCGCCCGGCGCCGTCGCACGCAGCGCGGCACCCGCGGCGCGGGTGAGCGCCGCGGCACGGGCGGCAACGGCGAAGGATCCGCCGCGGCCTTCGCCGGCCGGCATCAAGCGCCGCAAGCCCCGCACCCCGCTCGCCACTAGCCGTCGGCCCGTGCCGTGGCCAGCAGTTCCTCCGCGTGCGCCCGGGCCGTCTCGGAGTCCTCCTGGCCGGCCAGCATCCGGGACAGCTCCCGGACGCGGTCCTCGCCCTCCAGCACTTTCACCCCGGACCGGGTCACCGATCCGTCGTTGGTCTTCTCGACGAGGAGCTGCCGGTCGGCGAAGGCGGCCACCTGCGGCAGGTGGGTGACGACCACGACCTGCGCGGACTTGGCGAGCTTGGCCAGCCGCCGCCCGATCTCCACCGCGGCCTTCCCGCCGACTCCGGCGTCGACCTCGTCGAAGAGGTACGTCGGCACCGGATCCGTACCGGCGAAGACGACCTCCACGGCGAGCATCACACGCGACAGCTCACCGCCGGACGCCCCCTTGGCGATGGGCCGGGGCGGCGCACCCGGATGCGGGGCGAGCAGCAGTTCCACTTCGTCCGCGCCCGACGGCCCGTAGGCGACCGGGCGTCCGCCGACCTCGACGCCCTCGGGGTCCTCGGTCTGCCGGATGGCGAAGGACACGCGCGCGTGCGGCATGGCGAGCGAGGCCAGTTCAGCCGTGACCGCGGCGGCGAACCGTTCCGCGGCCTGCGTGCGCGCGTCCGTCAGCGCCTGGGCGAGCGCGCCCAGCTCGCCGCGCAGCGCGTCCCGTTCGCCGGTCAGTTCGTCGATCCGCTCGTCGTCGCCGTCGAGTTCGGTCAGCCGCGCGGCCCCCCGCTCGGCCCAGGCGAGCACGGAGTCGATCTTCTGACCGTGCTCGCCGTACTTGCGGGTGAGGGCGCCCAGCGCGGCCCTGCGCTCCTCCACGGCCGCCAGGCGCAGCGGATCGGCGTCCAGGTCGTCCGCGTATCCGGCGAGTTCTCCCGCCACGTCGCCCAGCAGGATCCCGACCTCGCCGATCCGGTCGGCGAGCGAGGCCAGCGCCGAGTCGTGGGAACGGACGGCTTCCAGGGCGCGGTGCGCGCCCGCGACGAGGGTCGCCGCGTCGATGCCCTCGGGGTCCTCGGGATTGCCCGCCAGGGCGGCGTGCGCGACGGTGGCGGCCGAGGACAGCGCCTCGGCGTGCCCGAGCCGCTCCGCCTCCTGCGCGAGTTCCACGTCCTCACCGGACCGCGGTTCGACACCGGCGATCTCGTCGAGTCCGTAGCGCAGCATGTCGGCTTCCTGGGCGCGTTCACGCGCGCGCGTGACGATCTCCTCCAGCTCGGCCGCGACCACCCGCAATCGCCGGTAGGCCCCCGCGTACTCGGCGAGCGGTCCGGCGACCGCCGCACCCGCGTACCGGTCCAGTGCCTCCCGCTGCCGGGACAGTTTCAGCAGGCCCTGCTGGTCGGTCTGCCCGTGCACCGCCACCAGTTCGTCGGCCAGTTCGGCGAGCACCCCGACGGGCACGCTGCGTCCGCCGAGATGCGCCCGCGAGCGCCCCTCGGCGGAAACGGTACGGCTGATGAGCAGCGCCCCGTCGTCCAGTTCGGCTCCGGCCTCCTCGGCCCGTACGGCGGCGGACGCGTCCGAGGCGACGGTCACCCGCCCCTCGACGACGGCCTTCTCGGCCCCGATCCGTACGAGCGCCGCATCCGCGCGCCCGCCCAGCAGCAGCCCCAGGCTCGTGACCACCATGGTCTTGCCGGCGCCCGTCTCACCGGTGACGGCGGTGAAACCGGGCGACAGCTCGACGACGGCGTCGTCGATGACTCCGAGCGACCGTATCCGCATCTCCTCCAACACGGACACGACCATACGAGGTCCGGGCGCAGAAGTGCGAAGGCCCCCGCCCTCATCGTGTGAAGGTGCAGGTGACGATCGTGCATCGCGGTCGGCTGTCACCCGGGTGAGTGCCGTGCCCCGCGGGCCGACAGCGCCTGAACGGGCGCGGGGAACTGGGGGATCCCCCTGTTCGAGCGAAGCCGAGAACCTGGGCGGGCGAACAGCCGCGACGGCACCGCGGACGCTGCAGCAACCAGCCACGGCAGGGCAGCGACCGGCCACGACAGCGCCGCGGCCGAACGACGGCGCATCGCGGCACTTCCGGCGGAACGCCTAGTGCGGCGCCCCCCGCCAGCCGGAGACCGGCAGCGCGAACTTCGCCACCAGGCGGTCGGTGAACGAGGCGTGGTGCAGCCGGGCCAGCCGTACCGGCACGGCGCCCCGGCGGACCTCGACCCGCGCCCCGGGCGGCAGCTCGATGGTCCGCCGCCCGTCGCACCAGAGCACCCCGGGCTGGATGTGCGGCAGGACCTCCACCGCGAGCACCGAGTCCGGCGAGGTCACCAGCGGCTTCGCGAACAGCGCGTGCGCGGAGATCGGCACCATCAGCAGCGCCTCCACCTCCGGCCAGACCACGGGCCCGCCCGCCGAGAAGGCGTACGCCGTCGACCCGGTCGGCGTCGACAGCACGATCCCGTCGCATCCGAAGCCCGTCACCGGCCGCCCGTCGATCTCCAGCACGACCTCCAGCAGCTTCTCGGCGGACACCTTCTGCACGGCGGCCTCGTTCAGCGCCCAGTCCGTGTGCACGACGTCCCCGTTGCGGAGCACGACGACATCGACGGTCATCCGCTCCTCGACCTCGTACGCCTTGCTCACCACCCGGTCGACGACCTTGTCGAGGTCGTCGCGCTCGGCCTCCGCGAGGAAGCCGACGCTCCCGAGGTTGACGCCGAGCATCGGCACCCCGGAGGCCCGCGCGAACTCGGCACCGCGCAGCAGCGTGCCGTCACCGCCCAGGACGATCAGCAGCTCACAGCCGTCGAGGCACTGCGGTGTGGCCTCCTTGACCAGCCGCACCTCCTCCGGCAGCGGCAGGTCGATCGCCTCTTCTTCCAGGACGCGCACGCCGATGCCGGACCGCAGCAGCCCCTTGACCACCAGCTCGGCGCTGCGGATCGCCGCGGGCCGTCCGGTGTGGGCGAGCAGGAAAACAGTTCGAGCGTGGTTCTGTGTCAACGCGGCCCCTCCGCCACTGCACGGTCAACGTCGGCCGGGTCCAGTTCCGCTGCCCCGGCCCGCAGCCAGAGAAAGTACTCGACGTTGCCCGCCGGCCCCGGCAGCGGACTCGCGGTGACCCCGCAGGCCCCGAGTCCCAGCTCCCACGCCTGCCGGGCCACGCCCCGCACGGCCTCGGCCCGCAGCTGCGGGCTGCGTACGACACCCCCGCTGCCCAGCCGTTCCTTGCCCACCTCGAACTGCGGCTTGACCATCATGACCAGGTCGGCGTCGGGCGTCACGCACCGCTTCAGGGCGGGCAGCACCAGCCCGATCGAGATGAAGGACAGATCCCCCACGACCAGGTCCACCGGCTCCCCGTCGATCGCGTCGAGCGTCAACTCCCGTACGTTCGTACGGTCCTTGACGGTGACGCGTTCATCGCTGCGCAGCGACCAGGCGAGCTGTCCGTATCCGACGTCGACAGCGACGACGTGCGCGGCCCCCGCCCGCAGCAGGACGTCGGTGAAACCGCCGGTGGACGCGCCCGCGTCCAGTGCCCGCCGGCCCTCGACGACGAGCCCGCGCGGCACGAAGGCGGCCAGCGCTCCGGCGAGTTTGTGGCCGCCCCGGGAGACGTACTCCGGATCACCGTCGTCGGCGGCCACGACGATCGCGACGGCGGTCTCCACCTGGGTGGCGGGCTTGGTCGCGACGGTCTTGCCGACGGACACCCGCCCGGCGGCGATCAACTGGCCCGCGTGCTCGCGCGAGCGCGCGAGCTTCCGGCGGACCAGTTCCGCGTCGAGACGGCGGCGTGCGACTCCTGCCACGTTCGGTTCAGCTCCTGACTTCGTACGGCGGACGGGACGGCCGGCCCGCAGGGTCTCGTTGCCCGGAGGCGGTCGGGTGGTGGGCGGGAGCCTGCGGACCCGGGCGGGCGTCGAGCGCGGTGAGCGCGTCGCGCAGCCCGCCGTGTACATCCTCGTACACCTCGACGTGTCCGTCCGTGGTGAGGTGGTCGGCGTCGGCCAGCCGCTCCAGCCGGCCGTCGACCTCCGCGTTGCCGGTGGGGGTGCGCGGCACGCCCAGCGGGGCCGGAGCGCCCGGCTCGGGGTCCCGGTCGAGGCCGGAGCCGGCCGCGGGCCCCGCCACGCTCCCACCGTCGCCCACGACCGGGTACCGGCTCTCGTGCCGGTACCCATCGGGGTGTGCCTGCGGCGTTTCGGCCACGGGCTGCGGCTGCGGCTGCGGCTGCGGAACCGTCTCGTCCGGCCGGGCGCCGGTCTCGGGCGCAGAGTCGTTCATGCCCAGACGCTACCCCGAAGCCCTGAGGTACCGTCGGTCGCGATGGCCACGATCGAGGAGTGCCGCGTCGCACTCGAAAAGCTTTCCGACAACATGCAGGCGGCCGATGGCGACGTCCGCGCCGCCGCCTCCCTGGACCGCTCGGTGAGCTGTCACATCACCGACCTGGACGTCACCTTCGTCGGCCGGATGACCGGGGGCCGGACCGAGATCGACGACACCCGCCAGGGGCCGCCGGCCACAAAGGCGCAGATCAGGCTCGCCATGACCGGTGACGACCTGGTGTCCCTGGTCGACGGCGGGCTGAACTTCGCCAAGGCATGGGGCTCGGGCCGGGTGAAACTGGAGGCTGGCCTGCTCGACCTGTTCCGCCTGCGGAAGCTCCTCTAGGGCCCTGCAAGGGCACCTCGCCGGCCCAGGGCGCCCAGGTGGTTTCCTCCGGATCAAGTCCGTTTGACGTCCCCGGTCGAAAGATCTCGGATCTGTCGGGCGGGCGACCTAGGCTGAGCCCCGTCCGCACTACGGGGAGAAGCATGACAAGCAGGTTCACCGAATTGACCGTTGACTGCCATGATCCGGAGAGGCTCGCGGTCTTCTGGTGCGAGGTCCTGGACTTCAAGGTGATCGACCAAAGCGAGGGCAAGGTCGAGATCGGCTCTTGGATGCCGACCGTCGAGGATGTCCGGGCCCGCCAGATGCCGCCCACCCTGGTGTTCATCCGTGTGCCCGAGGGCAAGACCGTCAAGAACCGGCTTCACCTCGACGTCAGCCCGATCGACGGCAGCACCGAGGACGAGGTGACCAGACTGCTCGGCATCGGCGCCGTCAAGGTGGATGTGGGCCAGGGACCGGACCGGAACTGGGTGGTCATGGCTGACCCCGAGGGCAACGAGTTCGACGTCCTGCGCACCTTGGCACCGCGGGACTAGCTAGGACGCCTCTCCGGCCGGCACGCGCTCGCGTGCCCTGCGGGCCGCCGGCACCACCAGCGGGGTGCCCGTCTCCGGATCGTCGATCACCTGGCAGCGCAGTCCGAAAACCTCCTCGACCAGTTCGGCGGTGACCACGTCGTTGGGCGCACCCTCGGCGACGACCCGGCCGGAGCGCAGGGCGATGAGATGGGTGGCGTACCGGGCGGCGTGGTTGAGGTCGTGCAGGACGGCGACCAGGGTGCGGCCCTGCTGCTCGTGCAGTTCGGCGCACAGGTCGAGGACGTCGATCTGGTGCTGGATGTCGAGATAGGTGGTGGGTTCGTCGAGCAGCAGCAGGGGGGTCTGCTGGGCGAGGGCCATGGCGATCCACACGCGCTGGCGCTGGCCGCCGGACAGTTCGTCGACATAGCGATCGGCGAGTTCGGCGACGCCGGTCTGGGCCATGGCCTCCTGCACCACCCGCTCGTCCTCGGCCGACCACTGCCGCAGGATCCCCTGGTGCGGATACCGGCCGCGGCCCACCAGGTCGCCCACGGTGATCCCGTCGGGCGCGATGGACGACTGGGGCAGCAGGCCCAGCGTCCGCGCGACCTGCTTGGCGGGCATCGACTGGATGACCTGCCCGTCCAGGAGCACCCGGCCGGTGACCGGCTTCAGCATCCGTGACAGCGCCCGCAGCAGGGTCGACTTGCCGCATGCGTTCGGGCCGACGATCACCGTGAACGAGTTGTCGGGGATCTCCACCGACAGCTGCTCGGCGATGACGCGCTGGTCGTAGGCGAGGGTGACGGTCTCGGCGGACAGGCGGTTCACGGTGCTCCTTCGGGTGTACTTGCGCGGTGCGCCGCTGGTGTCGTGGACGCCGCTCATATCCGGCCCGCCCTGCGCTCGGCGACCAGCAGCCACAGCAGATACACACCGCCGAGGACGCCGGTGACCACACCGACGGGCAACTGGTCGGCCCCGAACAGGCGCTGCGAGGCCAAGTCGGAGGAGACCAGCAGGGTGGCGCCCATGCACAGCGAGGGCACCAGGTTGGGACCCGGCATCGGGGCGCCTCCCCCGCCCTTGCGGCGACGGGGGAGGGTCAGGCGCCGGGCGAGCTGCGGCGAGGTGAGCGCCACGAAGCTGACGGGTCCCGCGGCGGCGGTCGCGCCCGCGGTCAGCAGCACGGCCGCGACCAGCAGCAGCATCCGGAGCCGCTCGACGCGCACGCCGAGGGCGTACGCGACGTCGTCGCCCATCTCCATCATCCTCAGGCCCCGCGCGCCCACGAGGACGAGTGGTACGAGGACGGCGCACATCGCGAGCAGCGGCCAGACCTGGGTCCAGTCACGGCCGTTGAGGGACCCCGTCATCCACACCACCGCGCGAGTGGCGTCGACCAGGTCGGCCTTGGTCAGCAGAAAGCCGTTGACGGCGGTGACGATCGCGGAGACGCCGATGCCGACCAGGACCAGCCGGTATCCGTGCACGCCCCGCTTCCAGGCGAGCAGATAGATGGCGAGCCCGGTCAGCAGGCCGCCGGCGAGCGCCCCGAGGGTGACCGCGGTGGCGGACCCGGACATCAGCACGATCACGACGAGCGCGCCCGCCGTGGAACCCTGGCTGAGACCCAGCACGTCCGGGCTGCCCAGCGGGTTGCGCGACACGGACTGGAACAGGGCACCGCCGAGGCCGAGCGAGGCGCCCACCAGCAGTCCGACCAGAACACGCGGCAGCCGCAGCTCGTCGACGATGAACTCCTGGAACGCGGTGCCGTTCCCGGCCAGGGTCTTCAGCACGTCGGCGGCCGGGATCTCGGCGTCACCGGTACCGATCAGCAGCACGCTCGCCACGCCGGCGGCGACGAGCAGCGCGACGACGACGGCCAGGGCCCGTGGGTCCAGCCGCACGGAGAGCCCACCGGGGGTGCGCACGGCGCGGCTCGTACGGCTCGTACGCCTCATATGACGAGTCTTCACAGCTGCGCAGTCCTCCGCCGTCGTACGAGAAAGATGAAGACCGGGCCGCCGATGATCGCGGTGACGATGCCGACCTGGAGTTCCGAGGGGCGCGCGACGACCCGCCCGAGGACGTCGGAACCGAGCAGCAGAACCGGCGACAGGACGGCCGCATAGGGCAGGATCCA
The DNA here is from genome assembly GCF_042871185.1 of Streptomyces sp. NPDC006012. Taxonomy (NCBI): domain Bacteria; kingdom Bacillati; phylum Actinomycetota; class Actinomycetes; order Kitasatosporales; family Streptomycetaceae; genus Streptomyces; species Streptomyces sp. NPDC006012. The sequence continues at coordinate 5,823 of NZ_JBIAIE010000005.1, read as the reverse complement.
GCGCAGGTCGGGGCCGGTGAAGGAGCGCACGACGTGCGGCACCATCAGGCCGACGAACACGATGGGGCCGCAGGCCGCGGTCGCGGCACCGCACAGCACGGTCGCGGCGAGCATGGCCAGCGCGCGGGTGCGGTTGAGGTCGGCGCCGAGGGCGCGGGCGGTGTCGTCGCCCATCGTCAGGACGTTCAGCGGCCGGGCGAGCAGCAGCGCGAGCACCGTGCCGACCGCGAGGAAGGGCAGCACCTGCACGATGGTCGAGTCGCTGGCCGAGGCCAACGAACCCACCGTCCAGAAGCGCATCTTGTCCAACGCCGCCCCGTCCGTGATCATCACGGCCTGGAGATAGCCGTACAGCGCGGCGCTGATCGCCGTACCGGCGAGCGCGAGCCGTACCGGTGTGGCGCCCCGGCTGCCGCCGAGGAACCAGACCAGCGCGCCGACGGCGGCGGCACCCGCGAACGCGAACCACACATAGCCGCTCAGGCTGCCGACGCCGAAGAAGGAGATGGCCGTGACGACCGCGGCCGAGGCGCCCGCGTTGATGCCGAGCAGTCCGGGGTCGGCCAGCGGGTTACGGGTGAGCGCCTGCAGCACGGCCCCGGAGAGACCGAGCGCGGCGCCGACGAGCAGTCCGAGGACGGTACGCGACAGCCGCTCGTCGACGACGACGTCGCCGTACGTGCCCGAGGCGTGGAACAACCCGTGCCAGACCTGGGCCAGGGACAGCTCTTTCGCCCCGACCGCGATGCTCACCAAGGCGACCAGCAGCAGTATCGCGAGAGCGGCGAGGAGCCCAAGGCTCCGCACCGCACGGCGGGTTGGGAGCGCGGAGGCATGCTCCGCGCGCTGTTCGGGAGGACTGTCGACCAACACGGAAGTTAGGTTAGCCTACCCTGCCATCGCCGATCGATGCCGCGTCTCTCTTCGCCGGTTGGCCGGTTCGATCGCCCCCGGCGCCCAGGCCCTCCGGGCCCTCGCCCGCCGAGCCCGGCACCGAGGGCGAGCCGCACCGTTCCCTCCACGCGAGCCGCCCCCGGTCTCAGAGCCCGAGCCGGGCCAGCGCCTTCCCCCCGTCCAACTCGCAGACGCCCTCGCCGGCCGTCGTCCAGGCCGCCGCGCACAGCGCACGCAGGCCGTCCAGCGCCTCGCCGTCGCCGGCCAGCTCCAGCCGGCCGTCGACGGTCGTCGCCGCCCAGCCCGCACACCGGAAGCCCGCGCCGTCCTCGCCGACCTCCGGCTGCCCGGTGAGCAGACCCCGCAGGTCGGCGTCCACATAGGTGGGCCGGTGCCGGGGCGGCGCGGCGAGCAGCCGGGCCGCGTCGGTCACGCCCGTCAGCACGAGCAGCGAGTCGACACCGCCGTTGAACGCGCCCTCGATGTCCGTGTCCAGCCGGTCCCCGACGACCAGCGGACGCACGGCCGCGGTCCGCAGGATCGTCTCCCGGTGCATGGGCGGCAGCGGCTTGCCCGCCACCTGCGGCTCGGCGCCCGTGGCGATCCGTACGACCTCCACCGCCGCGCCGTTGCCCGGAGCGATCCCGCGCCCGCTCGGAATCGTCAGATCGGTGTTGGAGGCGAACCACGGCACCCCGCGCGCGATGGCGTAGCACGCCTCCGCGAAACGGCCCCAGGCCAGTTCCGGGCCGCCGTACCCCTGCGCGACCGCGGCCGGGTCGTCGTCCGCCGTCTCCACCGGCTGCAGCCCACGCTCGCGCAGCGCCACCCGCAGTCCCTCACCGCCGACCACCAGCACCCGCGCCCCCGGCGGCACCTGCTCGGCGATCAGCCGCGCGACCGCCTGTGCGGAGGTGATGACCTCGGCGGCTCCCGTCGGGATCCCCAGCTCGGTCAGGTGCGCGGCCACGGAGTCCGGTGTCCGCAGCGCGTTGTTGGTGACGTACGCCAGCCGCATCCCGTCCGTGCTGGCCGCCGCCAGCGACTCGACCGCGTGCACGATGGCGTTCCCACCCGCGTACACCACCCCGTCCAGGTCGAGCAGCGCCGTGTCGTACGCCTCGCTCAGGGGCCGTCCGCTGCCCTCGGGCCTGGTCCTGACGCCCTGGCTCATTCCGCATCTCCCCTCGTCACGCCGTTATCCTCCGATCATCCCGTATGCCACTGACACACGTACGATGCCGAAATGAACACTGCAGGTCACCCGGAAGCAAAGACGCGCCGCGGCCTGGAACTCACCCCGTTCCGCGGCCTGCGCTACGCCCCCGAACGGGTCGGAAGTCTGTCCGCAGTGACGTCCCCGCCGTACGACGTCGTGGTCCGTCCGGACGGTGTGCGACACCTCCAGTCGGCCGATCCGTACAACATCGTTCGGCTGATTCTTCCGCAGGCCGACACGCCCACCGAAAGCAACAAGCAGGCGGCCGAGACCCTGCACCGCTGGCTGGCCGAAGGCGTGCTGGCCGAGGACCCCGAACCGGGCCTGTACGTCTACGAACAGCGCGACGGCGACGGCATGCTCCAGCGCGGCATCATCGGCGCCCTGCGGGTCTCGGACCCCTCCGAGGGGATCGTGCTGCCGCACGAGGAGGTCATGCCGGCCATCGTCGCGGACCGCGCCGCCCTGATGCGCGCCACCTCCGCCAACCTCGAACCGCTGCTCCTGACCTACCACGGCAACGGCGCGGCGGCCGACGTCATCGAACGCACGGCCGAGGACACCCCGCTGCTCGCGGCGACCACCGAGGACGGCTTCCGCCACCTCCTCTGGTCGGTCACCGACCCGGTCGACGTGGCGCGCGTACAGACCGATCTCGCCCACCACCAGGCCCTGATCGCCGACGGTCACCACCGCTGGGCGACCTACCTGTGTCTACGCGCGGAGCACCCTTCCCCCAGCCCCTGGGACCACGGCCTGGTCCTGCTGGTGGACACGGCCCGCTATCCGCTGCGCGTCCGCGCCATCCACCGCCTGCTGCACAGCCTGCCGGTAGCGGACGCGCTGACGGCCCTGGACGGCCTCTTCCGGGTACGGCACCTGTCGACGCAGCTCCCGGACGCCCTCGCGGCGCTGGCCGAGGCAGCGGACGCCGGCAACGCCTTCCTGCTGGCCGGCGACGGCGCCTTCCACCTCGTCGACCGCCCGGACCCCGGTCTGCTGGCCCGTACGGTCCCCGCCGACCGCCCCGCCGCCTGGCGCACGCTCGACGCCACGGTGCTGCACTCCACGCTCCTCGACCACGTCTGGCACATCCCCGAGGACTCCCCCGCCCACATCACCTACATCCACGACACCGCGGCCACCGTCGATAAGGCGGAGCGCGACGGCGGTACGGCGGTCCTGATGCACCCGGTCCACGAGGACGTCGTCCGCGATCTGGCCCGCCAGGGCACGACGATGCCCCGCAAGTCGACGTCGTTCGGCCCGAAACCGGCGTCGGGGCTGGTGCTGCGGGTGCTGGGCAGCTGACCGAGGCCCGAACCGCGCACCTGGCCGAAGCCCGAAGGGGCAGGCCCGAACCTGGACCCGCCCCTTCGACACACGACGTCAGCCTCGCTCGGACCCCTGCTCGGGCTCCTGGCCGGCGTCCTCGTCCCGATCCTCTTCCTCGTCCCGCGGCTCGTCCTCGTCGTCGTCGTCGCCCAGCGCATCGACGAACTCCACGCCGTCCAGTTCGGCCAGCCGGTCGGAGGCGTCCGTGCTGCCGTCCCGGTCGGCCTCGACGGCCTTGGCGAACCACTCACGGGCCTCGCTGTCACGTCCGACGGCGAGCAGCGCGTCCGCGTAGGCGTAGCGCAGCCGCGCGGTCCACGGCTGTACGGAGTTGGACGCCAGTTCCGGGCTCTGCAGCGTCACGATCGCCGCGTCCAACTGACCCATGTCGCGCCGGGCTCCCGCCGCGACCAGCCGCATCTCGACCTGCCCGGCCTTGTCGAGCTTGTGCACCTCGGGCGCACCGGCCATGTCGAGCGCTTTCTCCGGGCGGCCCAGCCCACGCTCGCAGTCGGCCATCACGGGCCACAGGTCGGTGTTCCCCGTCATCCGCCGCGCGGCCCGGAACTCGGCGAGCGCCTCCCCGTACTGCTGATGGGCATACGCCGCGAATCCCGCCGCCTCCCGAACGGCTGCGACACGCGAGGCCAGGCGCAGGGCCACCTTGGAGTAGCCGTACGCACCCTCGGGGTCCTCGTCGAGGAGCCGGGCGACCATCACCAGGTTCTTGGCGACGTCCTCCGCGAGCGTCTTGGGCAGGCTCTGCAGCTCCTGCCGTACGTCCTTGTCGATCTCGTCGCCCGTGACGTCCTCCGGGATCGGCAGCCGCTTGATCGGCTCCCGGTCCCGCTCACGCTCGCGCTCCTCACGGAAACGCCCAACGCCGCCACGCCGGTCGTCGGGCCGCCCACGGAACCCATCGCCGGGACGCCCACCACGCTCATCCCGCCGCGGACCACGCCCCCGGTCGTCACGCCGGTCATCCCGACGGAACCCACCACGCTCACCGCGGTCATCACGGCGATCATCACGCCGGAAACCACCGCGATCACCACGGTCCTCACGCCGGTCGTCCCGACGATCGTCGCGCCGGAACCCGCCACCCTCACCACGGCCATCACGCCGGTCGTCACGCCGGTCATCCCTGCGGAACCCACCACGGTCGCCACGGTCATCACGCCGATCATCACGGCGGAAACCACCGCGATCACCACGGTCGTCACGGCGGAAACCACCGCGATCACCACGGTCGTCACGGCGGAAACCACCGCGATCACCACGGTCGTCACGGCGGAAACCACCGCGATCACCGCGTTCGTCCCGGTCGTCGCGCCGGAAGCCACCACGCTCACCGCGGTCATCACGCCGAAAACCACCGCGATCACCGCGGTCACCACGGTCGTCACGCCGGTCATCCCGACGATCGTCGCGGCGGTCACCACGGTCATCCCGCCGATCGTCGCGCCGGAACCCGCCACCCTCACCACGGCCATCACGCCGATCATCACGGCGGAAGCCGCCACGATCACCGCGGTCATCACGGCGGAAGCCCCCGCGATCACCGCGATCCTCACGCCGGAAGTCCGAACGCTCGCCGCCTCGCCGATCACCGGGCCGTTCGTCCCGTCCACGGAACCCGCCGCGGTCACCGCGCTCGCCACCCTGATCGCCTCGATAGCCACCCAGGCTGTCGTCACGGCGGAAGCCACCACGCTCACCACGGTCATCGCGGCGGAACCCGCCGCCCTCACCACGGCCGTCACGGCGGAACCCGCCCCGCTCACCACGATCGTCACGCCGGAAACCCCGGCCGCCGTCGTCGCGGCTGCCATAGCTACCACGCTCGTCGCGGCGCGGATACCCGCCACGATCCCCACGATCGTCGTCCCGGCGGTAGCCACGGCGGTCATCGTCACGCCGCTCGCTCCGCTGGTCACGGTCATCACGGCGGTACGGCGGCCGGCCCCCCTCCCCCCGGAAGCCACGGTCCCGCTCACCGCCGCGGTTGTCGTCCCGACGCGCATAACTGCCACGATCACCACGGTCGTTACCGTGCCGCTGGCCGCTTCGGAAGCCGCCACGCTCACCACGGTCACCACTGTCCCGTCGCCGCTGGTCGCGCTCCGGTCGATCGTCGGGAGAGTTGGTGGACATCGGTGACTCCTGTCTTCGGTACCGCAAGTCATTGTCGCGCAGTCGGAGGTTCCCGGCGCACTTCGGAAAAACAAAAGGACCCCCGGTCCCAGCTGAACGCTGGTGACCAGGGGTCCTTCAAAGATTGTTCGGCGGCGTCCTACTCTCCCACAGGGTCCCCCCTGCAGTACCATCGGCGCTGTAAGGCTTAGCTTCCGGGTTCGGAATGTAACCGGGCGTTT
>NZ_JBIAIE010000004.1:452265-461379 GCF_042871185.1 Streptomyces sp. NPDC006012 | reverse complement strand
AGACCGCGTACAGGCAGGTCGCCATGCGGTCGGTGCCCAGCCGCTGGGCCTGCTCGTCCAGGTGGTGCAGCACCTCCTGGGGCGGCAGGTCGAGCTCGGCCAGGGTCTGCGCGGTGGTGCGCAGCTGGCCCATGATCGCCGCCGAGGTCATGGAGTGGCCCATGACGTCGCCGACGACGAGTGCGACCCGGCTGCCGGGCAGCGGAATGGCGTCGTACCAGTCGCCGCCCACCCGGGCCGTCTCGGCGGCGGGCAGATAGCGGGAGGCCAGCCGGACACCCGTCGGCCGGGGCAGGGTCTCGGGCAGCATCGTGCGCTGCAACTCGTCGGCGATGTACGCCTCACGGCCGTACAGCACCGCCTTGTCGATGCCGAGGGCGCTGTGCGTGGCCAGCTGGGCGGCGACCAGGAGGTCCTCGTTCTCGAAGGCCAGGCGCTCGGGACGGCGCAGGAACAGCGCGGCGCCGATGACCCGGCGGCGGCCGCGCAGCGGCGCGAGGATCGCGTGCCGGCCTTCCGGCACCACCGATTCGCCGCCCTCGCCGAGCAGCTCGGGCAGTGCGGCGCGGGCGGCGGGCGCGTCCGCGAACACCGGCCGCACACCGCGCAGTACCTCGCTGAGGGCACCGCCGGGCCGCACCTCGCACAGTTCGGCGGTGAGCGTGGACAGACCGGACAGCTCGGCCGGCTCGGACTCCGCCGAACCGGACAGGAAACTGCCCTCGGTGTCCCGTTCCTCCGGGATGCGGTCGCTGCGGCGCAGCCGCAGCACCACCGGGCCGGTGGGCCGTTCGTCGCCGACCGGCAGCGGGTCGCGCAGATAGACCAGAATCGCGTCCGAGAAGGTCGGCACGGTGGCCCGGCACAGACCCATCACGATCTCGTCGAGGTCCAGGCCGCGGGCGATCCGCCGGGTGGCGGCGCCCACGAACCGCAGCCGGTCCCCGTCCCGTCGCATCGGCGTGGGCCGGCCGGGCTGCGCCATCCGTCCCGCACGGCGCTCCTGGGCGGCGGCGGCCCGCTCCAGCTCGGAGCCCGGCTGCGGCGGGACACCCTCCGGCACGGGACTGGGACGAGGCCGGTGGGGGTCGGTCTCGGCGGCGGTCGGCTGGGTGTGCTCGGGGTCGGCCGCCATGGGCTCCGCCTCCTGGCCGCGGGGTGCGGCGCCGCCCGGTGAAGAGGGCGCCTCACCGGCGGCCTGGGTGGGCAGGGCGGCCCCGTAGGGCTGCGAGGAACGCAGCAGTGCCCCGCGGGGATCCGCGGGGTCGGCGCCCGGCTGGGGGCGTTCGTAGGACGTCGGGTGTTCCGTCACGCGCGTCGAATCCATCCGTCCGGGGCTGCGCGCCGTGCACGCAGTACGTCCCGCAGGAATCCCGATACCCGCAATACGTGCCCCAGGAACGGGATTCCCGCGTGGTCAGAGGTTGTTCCTGTGTCACCGGCGAACCGTCTCAGGTCCGGACCGGTACTGCCCTCGTACCCCTCGATCACGTCCTGCCGCCCCTCGGTGACGTTCGGTCAGACCCGGCGTTCACAGCCGGAGTTGCTGCTGTGCGCCCTTGCGGAGGACGATCCTACGGTTGTAGTCCGGGGGCGCATCAAGAGTCTCATGAGGACACGTGCGCGGGCGTACGGTCCCAGTCCTCCGGCAGTGACGGTACCCCCCAGGACGGGTCCGGGCGCCAGTGTTGCCAGCCTTCGCTGAACGGCGGGCCCCAGGCGCGGATCACCTCCAGCGCGGACCGCCCCGCCCGCCGCACGCGTTCGGCCTGGTCGGCGTCCATCAGCCCGTCCCGCTGGGCCTGCGCGAACTCGTCCTCGTCGCGCCAGTGCCAACTGCGGTCCGGGTACACGGAGATGTCCAGGAAGTGGTCCTCGGAATCGACCCCGCTCTCCCAACGGGCCAGCGGTTCTTCGAGGTTGACGTACCAGTTCTTGAACTGCCAGCCCGGCTCCCAGAACAGCCATACCGACCAGGGCTCGGCGGGCCGGGCCAGCTTCAGCACCCCGGTGCCGAACCAGTGGTCGCGCTGCACGGTCCGCGGTCTGGTGTACCGGGACTCCAGCGGCTCGACGTGCACCGGTGTGCCGTCGGCCAGCACCGGCTTCACACATTCGGTGCCCGGCGCCAGCCATACGGCGAGCAGGTCCGCGTCGTCCCGTACGACGGTGACGGGACGGGCGATGTGGACGTGCTCGCCGCCGTTCTCCCGGTACCGCCACAGAATGTGACTGCCGGGCGCCCAGAAGCGCGCCGGGCCGCTCGCTCCCCCGTCTGCCACGCGTCTCACCGCTCCGCCGTCTGCCATGCACAGATATTAGGTGCCGAAGGCATACGACGCTGCGATGGGCATCACGGTTCTCGTGACGGAAATGTTCTTACGGGCGAGTCATCCGCAGAACGTCCAGCGCCGCGTCGAGCTGCTCGACCGTCAGGTCGCCGCGATCCACGTACCCGCCCTCCAGGACGGCCTGACGGATCGTCTTCCGCTCGGCCAGCGCCCGCTTGGCAACCTTTGCTGCCTCTTCATACCCGATGTACCGGTTCAGGGGGGTCACCACCGACGGTGACGACTCGGCGTACTCGCGGGTCCGCTCCCGGTCGGCGACGATCCCGTCGACCGTGCGGTCGGCGAGCAGCCGCGAGACGTTGGCGAGCAGCCGGACCGACTCCAGTACGTTCTTGGCGAGCACCGGCAGCATCACGTTCAGCTCGAAGTTGCCGGCGGCGCCGGCCGTGGCGATCGTCGCGTCGTTGCCGATGACCTGCGCACACACCATGAGCACGGCCTCCGGCACCACCGGGTTGACCTTGCCCGGCATGATCGAGGAACCCGGCTGGAGGTCGGGCAGCCGGATCTCGGCGAGGCCGGTCCGCGGCCCGGAGGACATCCAGCGCAGATCGTTCGCGATCTTCGTCAGGCCGACCGCGATGGTGCGCAGCTGACCGCTGGTCTCCACGATCCCGTCCCGGGCGCCCTGCGCCTCGAAGTGGTCGCGTGCCTCGGTCAGCGGCAGCCCGGTGACCCGCGCGACCTCCGCGATGACGGCCGCGGAGAAACCCGGCGGGGTGTTGATGCCGGTGCCGACGGCGGTACCGCCCAGCGGCAGCTCGGCGAGCCGCGGCAGCGCGGCCCGCAGCCGCTCGACCCCGTACCGCACCTGGGCCGCGTACCCGCCGAACTCCTGGCCCAGGGTCACCGGCGTGGCGTCCATCAGGTGCGTCCGCCCGGACTTCACCACGTCGGCGAACTCGGCGGACTTGCGGGCCAGCGCGTCCGCCAGGTGCTCCAGGGCGGGGACGAGGTCGTGCGTGACGGCCGCGGTGGCCGCGATGTGGATGCTGGAGGGGAAGACGTCGTTGGACGACTGCGAGGCGTTGACGTGGTCGTTGGGGTGCACGTCGCGGCCGAGCCGCTCGCTCGCCAGGGTGGCGATGACCTCGTTGGCGTTCATGTTGGACGAGGTGCCCGACCCGGTCTGGAACACGTCGACCGGGAAGTGCTCGTCCCAGGCACCCGCGGCGACCTCCCCGGCCGCGCCCTGGATCGCCCCGGCCACGTCCTCGTCGAGCACACCCAGCTCGGCGTTCACCTTCGCCGCCGCCGCCTTGATCCGCGCGAGCGCCTCGATGTGCGCACGCTCGATGCGCTGCCCGGACACCGGGAAGTTCTCCACGGCCCGCTGCGTCTGCGCCCGCCACTTCGCATGGACGGGCACCCGCACTTCACCCATGGAGTCGTGCTCCACGCGGTACTCCTGCTCGTTGTCGGCCACTGCCGATCACCTCCGTGTGGCACAGCGTCCCGGACAGGGGGACCTGTTCCCGCCACGGCGGGTGATCCCGACCGCTTTCGGAGCGTTCCGCTCGAACGGCACCGAGGAGGGACGGGACGAAAAGCGAAGGGGCGGCCGGGGCGGCGAAGCCCCGGCCGCCCCGACCACGTCACGCCAGGCCCGGCCCCCGCACGGGAATCGACGTGAAGGTCGGCTGCGGTGTCGGGTTCTGGAAGAAGTCGTTGCCCTTGTCGTCCACGACGATGAACGCCGGGAAGTCCTCGACCTCGATCTTCCAGACGGCCTCCATGCCGAGCTCCTCGTACTCGACGACCTCGACCTTCTTGATGCAGTCCTGGGCGAGCCGCGCGGCGGGGCCGCCGATGGAGCCGAGGTAGAAGCCGCCGTGCGCATCGCACGCGGCCGTGACCTGCTTGCTGCGGTTGCCCTTGGCGAGCATCACCTTGGAGCCGCCCGCCGCCTGGAACTGCTCGACGTAGGAGTCCATGCGCCCGGCGGTGGTCGGGCCGAACGAACCGGACGCGTAGCCCTCCGGCGTCTTGGCCGGGCCCGCGTAGTACACCGGGTGGTCCTTCAGGTACTGCGGCATCTCCTCGCCCGCGTCGAGCCGCTCCTTGATCTTGGCGTGCGCGATGTCACGGGCCACCACCAGCGGGCCGGTCAGCGACAGCCGGGTCTTGACCGGGTACCGGGTCAGCTCGGCGAGGATCGCCTCCATCGGCTGGTTCAGGTCGACGCGGACGACGTCGGCCTCGTCCAGGTGCTCGTCGGTGGTCTCCGGCAGGAACCGCGCCGGATCCGTCTCCAGCTGCTCCAGGAACACGCCCTCGGCGGTGATCTTCGCCAGGGCCTGCCGGTCCGCCGAGCAGGACACCGCGATGGCGACCGGGCAGGACGCGCCGTGCCGCGGCAGCCGGACCACGCGCACGTCGTGGCAGAAGTACTTGCCGCCGAACTGCGCGCCGATGCCGATCTTCTGGGTCAGCTCGAAGACCTTCTCCTCCAGCTCCTTGTCCCGGAAGCCGTGGCCGAGCGGGGAACCCTCGGTGGGCAGCTCGTCCAGGTAGTGCGCGGAGGCGTACTTGGCGGTCTTCAGCGCGTACTCGGCGCTGGTGCCGCCGACCACGATCGCCAGGTGGTACGGCGGGCAGGCGGCCGTACCCAGGGAGCGGATCTTCTCCTCCAGGAACTTCATCATGGAGGTCTCGTTCAGGACGGCCTTCGTCTCCTGGTACAGGAACGACTTGTTGGCGCTGCCGCCGCCCTTCGCCATGAAGAGGAACTTGTAGGCGCCGCCGTCGGTCGCGTACAGCTCGACCTGTGCGGGCAGGTTGGAGCCGGTGTTCCTCTCCTCCCACATGGTCAGCGGCGCCATCTGCGAGTAGCGCAGATTGAGCCTGGTGTAGGCGTCGTGGATGCCGTGCGAGAGGGCCTTCTCGTCCTCGCCCCGGGTCAGCACGTTCTGCCCGCGCTTGCCCATGACGATCGCGGTGCCGGTGTCCTGGCACATGGGGAGCACGCCCGCCGCCGCGATGTTCGCGTTCTTCAGCAGGTCCAGCGCGACGAACTTGTCGTTGGCCGACGCCTCCGGGTCGTCGACGATGCGGCGCAGCTGGGCGAGGTGGGCCGGGCGCAGGTAGTGCTGGATGTCGTGGATCGCCTCCTCGGCCAGCTTGCGCAGCGCCTCCGGCTCGACCTTGAGGAACGTCCGCCCGTCGGCCTCGAAGGCGGAGACACCCTCGGAGGTCACCAGCCGGTACGGGGTGGTGTCCTCTCCCTGGGGGAGCAGATCGGTGTACTCGAACGCAGGGTGGGCTGGGGGGGAACTTTTCGGCATCTTCGCCATTCCTCGGTCGACAGGCAGCGTGTCCAGGCGGCCCGCCCCCGGGGCGCGCAAGCCGCGGAGCGGTCGCCTGCGGCCCACCGGCGCCGGTGGGCGCCCACCAGCGTAGAACCTGGCGGTGCCACGGGAGCCGTGAGGTCGGGCTCAGTGTTCCGTGGGGTTCGCCACGTCCGGGTTGTCCCCACCCTCTAGTCGCGATCTATCGCGTTTCGGTACGCTGCTGCCGTGGACCTTCAGAAGCACGCCCAGCGGCAGGACGCGCCACCGCGCGTCATCGAACTGCGCGCCTCGGACGCCGACCGGGACCGGATCGCCGACATCCTGCGCGACGCCCTCGCCGAGGGCCGTCTGACCGCCGACGAACACGCCGAGCGTGTGGAGGGGGTGCTGACCGCCAAGACGGTCGGTGAACTGGAGGTCTTCATCCAGGACCTGCCGGCCGCCCACGGGCGCACCCCCGCCTCCGCCTACGTGCCGGCGGGGCCCCGCCCGGCCCCCGGCGCGATACCGGCCGAGGCGGACGCCAACGTCGTGGCCGTGTTCAGCGCCGCCACCCGCAGGGGCCGCTGGCACGCCGGTCGCCGGCTGCACGCGTACGCGATCTTCGGCAGCGTGGAGATCGACCTGAGCGAGGCGATCTTCGAGTACCAGCAGGTCGTCATCAAGGCGGTCTCGGTCTTCGGCGAGGTCCAGATCCGCGTCCCGGAGAACGTGTCGCTGCGCGGCACCGGCGGCGGTGTCCTCGGCAACTTCGAGGTGGACACGCTGGATTCGGCCGAGTCCGACGCGCCCGTCGTCTACGTGGACGGGTGGGCCGTGCTGGGCAAGGTCGAGGCCCGGCCGAAGCGCGGCAAGCTCGTCGCGGACATCCTCGACCGCGTCCACCACAAGGTCGACAGGGCTTTGCGCAGACATCTCGACCGTTGACGGCTGTGAACCGGACCGGATCCCGAGCGGCTCGGTCCTGCGTGATCCACCGCAGGGGGTCGTGAACCGGCCGCCGCACTCCTGCAGATCAGAACGCAGTGCATAGGCGCGCGCACAGCGGGTAGGGCTTGCTGCATCGTCTCTCGCTCGCGAAGCCGTCGTCAGGAGTAGACCGTGCTGCAACCGCCGCATTCGTCTCTGCAGGTAGCTGTCGTTCCGGCCCAGCGGGTGCCAGCGCGCGAGCGGGACCAGGATGCCCCTTGGCACACGGAAGCGGTGTGCCGGCGGGACGAGGCGGGGCTGTTCTTCGCCCCGTCCAAGGAGCCCACCGCCGCCCGGCTCTCCCGCGAGGAGGCGGCCAAGCGGGTCTGTGCACGCTGTCCGGTGATGGTCGAGTGCCGTGAGCACGCGCTGCTCCAGCCCGAGCCGTACGGCGTCTGGGGCGGACTCACCGCCGCCGAGCGCCGCGTGGTGCTGGCCCGGCGCAGGCGCCGTGACATGGAGCTGAAGAAGACGGCGCGGGCGGCGGGACACGTCGCGGCGGCGGGCTGACCGAAGCCTTCGGTTCCCGTGGCCGGCGCGGGGGCTCGAAGGCTTCGTCCGAGGTCTCCGTACGGCCGACGGCGTCCCCTCCGCACCGGGGACGCCGACCGGTCCGCGTTCCCTTCCGGTCTGCCTGGCGATCTCTTCCGGGCCTACTTGGCGCGGTCGAAGTCGATCGTGCTGTAGGCGCGCAGCTTGCTCAGCCGGTGCTCGGAGTCGATCCGGCGGACCGTGCCCGACCGCGAACGCATCACGATCGAGTCGGTCGTCGCGGTCTCGGAGCGGTAGCGCACCCCGCGCAGCAACTCGCCGTCGGTGATGCCGGTGGCGACGAAGAACACGTTCTCGCCGGTGACCAGGTCCTCCGTGGTCAGCACGCGGCCCAGGTCGTGCCCCGCGTCCAGGGCCCGCTGCCGCTCCTCGTCGTCCTTCGGCCACAGCTTGCCCTGGATGGTGCCGCCGAGGCACTTCACGGCGCACGCCGAGATGATGCCCTCGGGGGTGCCGCCGACGCCGAGCAGCAGGTCGATGCCGGTGCCCTCGCGCAGGGCCAGGATCGAACCGGCGACATCACCGTCGGAGATCAGCTTGATCCGCGCGCCGGTCTCCCGGATCTCCTTGATGATGTCCTCGTGCCGCGGCCGGTCGAGGATGACGACCGTGACGCCCTCGGGCGTGGACCGCTTGGCCTTGGCGACCCGGCGGATGTTCACCGAGACGGGCGCGTCGATGTCGACGAAGTCCGCCGCCTCGGGTCCCGTCACGAGTTTGTCCATGTAGAACACGGCCGACGGGTCGAACATGGTGCCGCGCTCGGCCGCCGCGAGGACCGCGATCGCGTTCGGCATGCCCTTCGCGGTCAGTGTGGTGCCGTCGATCGGGTCCACGGCGATGTCGCACTCGGGCCCGGTGCCGTCACCGACGCGCTCCCCGTTGAACAGCATCGGGGCCTCGTCCTTCTCGCCCTCGCCGATGACGACCACGCCGTTCATCGAGACGGTGGAGACGAGGGTGCGCATGGCACGGACCGCGGCGCCGTCGGCGCCGTTCTTGTCACCGCGCCCGACCCAGCGGCCGGCGGCCAGTGCCGCGGCCTCGGTCACCCGGACGAGTTCGAGGGCCAGGTTCCGGTCGGGAGCCTCGGAGGGTACGTCGAGTTCGGACGGCAAGTGATGGTGCTCGGTCATCGGTGCGCACCTTTCTGATACGACGACGGCCGGATGAGGGTGTTCGTCCTGACTGTAGCGCCAGGTGCTCAAAATGAGCAGGGGCCCCCACGGATGAGCGGGGAGGGGCGCCTGCGACGATAGGGGGCGTGGCAGGTTCGAACGGCAAGCAGAAGACGGTCCGGGACATGATCTTTTCCCTGGGCCTGATCGGGATCGCGGCGGGCGTCATCTACGTCTTCGTCCCGCACGACGACCACGCCCCCGACATCAAGCGGGTCGACTACCGCGTGGAACTGCTCACGGCACGCCGCGCCGCCCCCTACCCGGTGGCCGCGCCCGAGGGCCTGCCGAGCACCTGGAAGGCGACGTCGGTGCGCTACCAGGGAGCGAGCTTCGACCGCTGGCACCTGGGCTTCCAGGATCCCGGCGGCCAGTACGTCCAGGTCGAGCAGTCGACCCAGAAGCGCGCCGATTTCATCGACCAGGCCAGCCAGGGCGGGAAGGCCACCAAGTCCACCGAGAAGATCGGCGACCGCACCTGGACGCGCTACACCGGCGGTCGCTACGACGCCCTCGTACTGGACGACACGCCAGGCTCCACCACGGTGGTCGCGGGGACGGCGTCGTTCGAGGGACTGGCGAAGATGGCGCAGGCACTGAAACTGCCGTGACCCGGGGCGGCCGGCGTTCACGGGCATCCCGCCCGCGGCCCCGGCCCCGCACGGCATCATCGCCTGCTGCCTGCTGCCTGCTGCCTGCTGCCTGCTGCCTGCTGCCTGCTGCCTGCTGCCTGCTGCCTGCTGCCTGCTGCCTGCTGCCTGCTGCCTGCTGCCT